>JAHEIB010000023.1 GCA_024639645.1 Deltaproteobacteria bacterium | reverse complement strand
CGCACACCCGGTAGATACTCTTCCTTGTCCAGGGCATATCCCTGCTCTCGAACCTGGGAAAGTTCATTTAAATAGGCTTTTTTGGATACAATGGAACAGGCTGTAAATTTGGGTAATTCTTTTTTCTTGAGCAGTCGGATAACATGGGTGTCGTCATACTGAGCCAGAAAGACCTTACCCACCGCACCGGCCAGGAGTGGAATGGTTGTTCCCGGTGGTGACGTGATCTTGAGAGGTTTTGCCGCCTCTGCCGTGGCCATGATCAGGCCCCGCCAATGACTGAGAGCCCCCAAGAAGATGGTTTCATTGATCCTGTCCCGCAAGTCATTCAATATGGGTTGTGACTGTTCCACAACCCTGAAGTGATTCCAGTTTCTGAAGGCCAGTTCCACCACGGCCGGGCCCAGGAAGAACTTTTTTTTCTCCCGACCGCGATCAAGGGCCCCCACTCCCAAAAGGGCCTGGACAAGACCATGGGTCGTGCTTTTGCTGAGGTCGAGATGTCTAGCAAGATCACTGATCCCCATTTCACTGTGTGATTCCGCGACAACTCTCAAGATGTCAAAGGCTCTATGAACTGCCGGCGCATGGTAACCCGCTGCGGAAATATTGTTTTTCATGAGTGTAATCTCTGTTGAACGGCAAAATGTTCATTATAATGAACGTTTTTTCGATTTATATTAAGCGGACGATATTTTGTCAAGACGAATATTTCCTATTGATAAATATATAATAATTAAATTAATTAAATAGTTATTTCGATAATAAAACTTATGACTATAAAATTTATTGACATCTACAGTTAAAATGATAGCATAAACAAAATATAATTTGTTCATTTAAATGAACAATAAAGTTGAAGAGGAAACGCAACACGGTCAATAAAGAAACATCCATCATATAACCCTTGCGAAAATGATCAGGAGAGAAACAATGTTATTGCCAAAATTCAAATTTCACGAGCCAAAGACCGAACAGGAAGCGTGTCAGATCCTAACGGAATATGGTGATAAGGCCAGGCCCATCGCCGGTGGAACAGATCTCGTGGTCAACATGAAAAAAAAGCTGATGTCTCCGGAGCATGTGGTGTCCCTTTCAAGGATTGCCTCCCTGAAAGGTCTTCAAAAAGAAAACGGATTTGTAAAGATCGGCGCATGTTTTACTGTGGCTGACATGATTGAAGCAAAAGACATCAGGGAAAATGTCAATGCTTTGAGCGCCGGTGCCGCTGCTTTGGGATCCCCCCTGGTTAGAAACCTGGCAACCATCGGTGGTAATCTCGGTTCTGCACGCCCGGCAGCCGATCTGCCGCCGCCGCTTATGGCCTATGGCGCCACGCTGATTCTAAAAAGTGGCAAGGGGAAAAGAAACATTGCCATCGATGATTTTTTTAAAAGCCCCGGCACCACCGAATGTAGACCCGACGAATTTATTGCTGAGATCCAGGTCCTAACACCTCCTGCCGGCGCAGGTGCCGGTTACATCAATCTGGGGGCTCGCAAGGCACAGGACTGCAACATTGTGAATGTAGCTTCTTTTATCTGTCTGAATAAAAGTGGGGTGATCGATACGGCCCGGGTCATATTGGGTTGTGTAGGACCGGTCCATCTAAGGGCACCGGCTGCTGAAAAAATTCTTATGGGAGAAAAACCGGATAAGGTGCTGTTTAGACAAGCTGCTGATGCTGCCAAAACAGACTGTCTGCCCATCACCGATTTTAGAGGCACCGGCGAGTATAAACGGGCCATGGTGGGCGTGCTGACCCAGAGAACCCTCGAAATCGCTTTGGATGAAGCAAAAAAGAACAATTGAGAGGAGATAATTCATGAAGGAACTGATTAATCTGACGATTAATGATCAAGCATATGAGGTGGCAGTGGCGCCAAACCAGACCCTGGTGGATGTGCTCCGATACCAACTTGAATTGACCGGCACCAAAAAGGGATGCGAACTGGGAGACTGTGGTTCCTGTACCGTAATCATGGACGGCAAACCGGTTAATTCCTGCCTGGTTCTGGCCATGCAAGCCGTGGGCAAAGATATTAAAACCATCGAAGGCCTGGAAACAGAACAAGGGCTTCATCCGGTTCAAAAAGCGTTTGTGGAAAAACAGGGCGTTCAGTGCGGATTTTGCACTTCCGGTATGATTCTTTCAGCAAAGAGTCTGCTGGACAAAAATGGGGACCCCACGGAACATGAAATCAGAAAAGCCCTTTCCGGCAATCTATGCAGGTGTACCGGATATCAAAAGATCATCGAATCGGTTCAAGCGGCCAGCAAAGGGGTTTCCAAATGAGCCTGTTGTTTAACAACTTGATTTATCATTCTATAATAATACATCAAACAGGTATTGGAGAAATAAAATGAGTGAATATGATGTCATCAACTCCCGAGCGGCAAGACTCGATGCACCGGATAAGGTGACCGGTAGGGCCGTATTTGTCGACGACATGAGTATGCCGGGCATGTTGTACGGCGCCATGCTGCAAAGTCCTGTGGCACATGCCAAGATACTGAATGTTGATATTTCCGAAGCACTCAAACTGCCGGGTGTCAAGTCGGTTGTCACTGCTAAAGAGGCTGGCCTGATCAATTATGGCGTTAGCCCGGCTAGGTATGATGAGACCCTTTTTTGTAGTGACAGAGTGCGTTACGTGGGCGATGAAATAGCAGCTGTGGCGGCTGTTGACCTGGAAACCGCCATGGAGGCGGTTTCTTTGATCAAAGTGACCTATGAAGAGCTTCCGATATTGTTGACTGTTGAAGAAGCCATGGCCGAAGGTGCGCCGCAATTGCATGACAAGTATCCCGGCAACATCTGCGCCGAAGTGCACCAGGAATTCGGAGATGTGGCGACCGCATTCAAGGAGTGTGACATCATTAAAACCACCACATTTACAAATAAGCGTCAGGATGCCGCTTTTATCGAACCCCAGGGTGTTCTGGCAAACTATGACTTGTCCGGTCATCTGACCCTTTACTCTTCAACCCAGGTGCCCCACTACGTGCAGCGCATCGTGTCCATGGTGCTGGGTCTTCCCATGGGAAAAGTCCGGGTGGTAAAGCCTTATGTGGGTGGGGGCTTCGGTATCAAGGCAGCCACCAACCCCATGGAACTGGCGGCATGCCTGTTGTCCATGAAAACCCGAAAACCAGTAAAAATGAATTATAGCCGAGAACAGGTGTTCCTGTTCAGCCGGGCCCGGCATCAATTTGTACATAAAATGACCACCGGTGTTAAAAAAGACGGTACCATCGTGGCCCTTGAACACGAATGCTATCTGGATGGGGGCGCTTATTCCAGTTTTGGCATTGCCACGGTTTACTATGCTGGCTCTTTATTGGGGGGCCCCTACAAGCTGCAGAACATGAAGTATGACGGATACCGGGCTTATACCAACAAACCGGCCTGCGGAGCCCATCGGGGCCATGGTGGTGTGGCCGCAAGGGCCTGCTGGGAGCAACAGCTCGATATGATTGCAGAAGAACTGAATATGGATCCCCTTGACTTTCGCTTGATGAATATGATGGAAACTGGTGATGTGTCCTGCAACGATCTGAGTATGAGCAGCTTCGGCATGCGAGAATGTATTGAGGCCATCAAAGAAGGCTCGGATTGGAAATCTAAAAAGGGCAAGCTTCCCAAAGGAAAAGGCATCGGCATGGCATGCGGATTTTTTGTGTCCGGTGCCGGGTATCCCATCTACCGCTCTGATACGCCACACAGTACCATGGTCATCAAATTGACTGAAGATGGCGGCTCTGCGATCCTTTATTCGGGTTCCGCTGAAATCGGCCAGGGCTCTGATACTGCCTTTGCCATGATTGCCGCCGAAACCATCGGTATTCCACTTGAAAATGTTCGTATCGAATCAGGAGATACCGACTTCGGTGTTGATTTGGGAGCCTACAGCAGCCGCCAGACATTGATGACCGGGCACGCCACCAAGGAAGCAGCTGAAGATGTGAAACAACAGGTTTTGGACGTCCTGTCAAAGGAGCTGAACGTTGCTGTTGAGGAGATGGACATCAAACAGGGCCGCATCATTTTTAAAAATGAAACACCCGATTACAGTGTATTGAAAACCGCCTATATAAAGGAACACCGCGGCTGGACGGATCAACCCGAAGGGGCGTATCTCACATTTAACGAGGCCGCCCGCATTGCATTTCTTGTGAAAGGACCCATTGTGGGAACCGGAAAATACAGTCCACCCATTCTGGGGGGTAGATTCAAAGGTGCCGCCGTGGGCACATCTCCTGCCTATGGTTGTTCGGCCATGATTGCCGAGGTTTCCGTGGATATGGACACCGGGCATGTCACGGTGGACAAAGTCACCGATGCTCATGATTGCGGAAAAGCCATCAACCGAACTTCTGTGGAAGCCCAGATGCAGGGCTCCATCTCTATGGGGCTCGGTGAAGCCCTGTTTGAAGAAGTGAAATTCGATGATAAAGGCCACATTATCAACAGCGATTTGGCCGAGTACAAGATACCGACTATTCTGGACATGCCGCCCGTGGATGCCATTGTGGTCGAAACCAATGAACCCAACGGCCCGTTTGGTGCCAAGGAAGTCGGCGAGGGTGGCATCATGCCTGTCATACCGGCGATTCTGAACGCTGTTTATGATGCCATTGGTGAACGGATTTACGAGCTTCCCATGTCATCCGAAAGAATTTATATGGCGCTAAATAAAAAAAACAAGAAATAGTCATTGGGAGAAAGCCGGCAGACCCGGTCCAATACCATTGTTTTCTGTGAATCACATTTTATGGAAATAGATCAATTGTCTTCCCAGGAGGTCATCCGTTACAAGCGCCAGATTGTGATACCGGCGTTTGGCGAAAAAGGTCAGAAACAACTTAAGCGTGCCAATGTTTTTATTGCCGGTCTTGGTGGGCTGGGTGCCGTATCAGCCTATTATCTGGCGGCAGCAGGTGTGGGCCGGCTTAAAATTGTGGACAAAGATCATGTAGAACTTGAAAACCTGAACC
The DNA here is from genome assembly GCA_024639645.1 of Deltaproteobacteria bacterium. Taxonomy (GTDB): domain Bacteria; phylum Desulfobacterota; class Desulfobacteria; order Desulfobacterales; family B30-G6; genus B30-G6. The sequence goes on along the minus strand of JAHEIB010000023.1, from coordinate 23,525 downwards.
GGCAGATTCTTTACAGCACCAGGGATGTCGGGCGACCCAAGACCGAATCCGCTTTTGAAAAACTGCATGCTTTAAACCCGTTGTGCCGTATCGATGCGCAAAAAGCGGAAATTCGAAAAGACAATGCCTTGGAATTGATCGGTGACTGCCACATTATTGTAGATGCCACCGACAATTTAGAAACCCGCAAATGCCTGAATTCTGTGTCTGTTGCAAGGCAGATTCCCTTTATATACGGTGGAATAGACGGCTTTACCGGTATGGTCACCACCTTTGTTCCCGGTGATACACCTTGCCTGGAATGCCTTTTTCCCGAAACCTCCGCCGCCACAAAGAAAGTGGGTGCCATGGGCCCGGTTCCCGGTATGATCGGCGCCATTCAGAGCCTGGAGGCTATAAAAATCTGTTTGGGCATGAAAGATCTATTGAAGAATACCTTGTTGTGTATTAACGGGATGGACATGGGTGTCAAAAAACTGAATCTAAGAAAAGATCCTGAATGCCACTTATGTGGCATTCAGGATCAATGTGGAAAATACTAATGGATAAAACAATCCAGGTGATCATAAACGACATTAAGGAGACCGTAACAGAGAATACAACCATTTCCCAGCTCATTATTCGCTATAAAGAGGGGGATGCTGATCTCATTGTTGAACACAATGGTCGTTTTGTGTATCCCAGAAAATATGAAGAAATTATCCTTTCGCATGACGACCGAATCGAATTTATCAATCCAAATTTCGGTGGATAATCATTTTGACCTTTAAAACAACGCCAACGCGGTTTTAACAACAGTCTGGGCAAAGGTCAAATCTTCCATATTCGCCTGGACTTCCACGATGTCGATGTCCGGGCGCAGGTTTGTTTGCAGCACGTCAACAAACATGCGATCTTCTTGTGGGTCGTAGGTTGGGTTGCCGGGTTGGTCCACAGAAGACCACCCATTCTGTGGTATCAGGACCTTTACCGGGCCAGTGGCCTTGTTCAATTTTATGGCGAAAACCTGGGCAACTTCTTGCAGTTCCTCCGGCGACAATCGTATCCAGGTGCGAAATTTGTCCAGGTCGTATTTGCGGCGCTGGTGGTATTCTGGCTGATATTTAGATCTTGATGGTGTCATATGGTTGACACTGCAGGTGGAAACAATCAATGGTATGCTCATTCTGCCTGCATTTTCCAGCCGCAGGGGACCTGCATCCCTCATAAAACCGAAAAGATGCTCTCCGACCCCACCCGGTGCCAGGTCGATAACACCCTGGAAAAACCCTTCGGCGATCATCTGTTCCATGGCCCGATCGCCAATGCCGGCTGCCGAGAAGCCGATAACCTGGTATCCCTCTTTTTCAAGTGCATTGCGGACAAAGCTGGCACATTTTTCACAGGGACCCAGCATGGTTAGGGCGATGGCTTTTCCCTCCCCCGCAACCAGGGGTGTGATTGTTTCATGAACCATGGCGGTGATGGCGTGTGCGGCTCTGTCCATCACGTTTTTCAGCAAATTAGAAAGACCTGAAATTTCGACCACCGAATGAAAAAGTGTAATGTCTCCGGTTCCGATGTACCTGGTGGAAAGACCGGGAAGTGCTGCCGTAGAAGATATAACTGTCTTGGGAACGCCGAAAGGGAGGGACCGCATCACCTCGGATGCCATCAGTGTGCCTGTGGACCCGCCCATGGCAATGACACCGTCAATTCTACCCTCGCCATAATATTGTCTTGCAAGCCTGGAGGCACCGGACGTCATGATCTTCGTAATTCGGGATCGTTCACGGGACAGCATGATTTCTTCGATGGTACTGCCGCCCGCGACTGCCACCTGGGCATTGCTAATGTCAACCGGGTGTCCTCCGTCGGCACCCATGGACAGATCCATGAGGATGACGGAGAAACCAAGGGCTTCGATTTTCCCCTTCAAATAAAAAGTCTCCACCCCTTTGGTGTCCAGGGTGGAGACAACAAGTATGGATTTAGGCATTTTAGGTTGTTTCCGCCTTTACTTTTTCAGCAATCATGGTCTTCAATGTTTCTTTGTTCACTTTGCCCGAGTCACCCACAGCCGGAAACTCAGAAACTATTTCCAGTCTTTCCGGTAGTTTGAACATGGCGATTTGCTTTTCCTTGAGGAAAGAAACCATTTCTTCGAAGGAAAAATCCTTTCCGGGTTTGGGGATGACGTAGGCACAACAGCGTTCCCCCATCTCTCGATCTGGATATCCCACCACCGAAACAGATGAGACATTCGGGTGGTCGTTGAGAAGGCCCTCGACTTCTGCAGGGTAAATATTCTGGCCACCACGAATGATCATATCCTTGGCGCGACCCAGGATCCACAGACAGCTCTGGTCGAACTTGACGATGTCCTCGGTGGTGGTCCAGCCAGCATCATCAAACACCGTTGCGGTGAGTTTCTCATCTCTAAAATACCCTGCCGGTGCATGGGGCCCTCGAAACCAGAGTACACCGGGTTCGCCTTCGGGTACTTCCTCGCCAGTATCTTTATCCAGGAGCCTCACCTTGTTGCCCGGTAGCATGCGGCCAACGGTTCTGCGGCGAAGATCTTTTGAATCCTCTACACTGCATCCGGACACAGACCCTTTGTCCTGGGTTCCCAAATCGCTGGTGATGGAGGCACCGAACACTGTTTCAGCCTCTTCGGCTACCTGGGGTGACAAATACCCGCCGGCTGAGCGGATAAACCGCAGAGAGCTCAGATCGTATTTGGAGGCGTCGGCCTCCAGCATTCGTATAAGGTGGGTAGGAACCACGCCTATGGCCGTTGCCTTCTCCTTTTCGATGAGTGCCAGTGCACCTTCGCCGGAGAACTCCTCAAGCATCACCGTTTTGGCGCCTGCTATGGGGGCGGCAAAATAGGTCAGGGTTCCGGCCGCTCCACCGGCATGGGGAGCGATGGCCATGGTGATGTCATCACTCTTGAGTTTCCAGATGTCACATCTGCCTTTGGAGGTGCAGACACGGGGTGCTGTGGGCCATTCCACAAGTTTGGGGATACCGGTGGTGCCGGATGTCGTTGTAAGCAGGGCAATATTCCAGAACGGATCCAGTTTGCGGTCCGCCAGGACAGATTCGTCCACCGGCTTTTCCGCCCGGGCCTGGGTTATCTGGGGCAACGAATAGGTACCTGGGGGCGCATTGACCGGTACATCATCATCGAAAAGAAAAAAGTGCTCCAGATGGGAAAACTGTTTTTGGAGCGCTGTGTACATCTCCAGATAATTGAATTTGTTGTAGATATTCAGAATAACGACCGCCTTGGCTTCTGTTTTCTTCAGCATGTACTCCAACTCCCTCTGGCGAAGGTATGGATAGACGGTAAGAGAAATGAGTCCGGCTCTTTCACAGGCGATTCGTGCAAGAAATCCATACACACTGTTGGGTGATTGAATAATGACCCGGGAATGCTTGGGGATTCCCATTTCAACCCACGAAATGGCCATGGCGTCCACCAGTTTTTTGGCTTCCGCCCATGTCAAACGGTATTTCGAGTCCACCAGGGCTTCTTTGCTGCCTATTTCACGGGCATTTCTATCCCAGAAATCGTAGAAAAGCTCATGGGTCCAGTAGCCATCATTCAAAAACTCATTGACCATATCTTCTTTGTAGCGAATCGGTTTCAATTCAAACCTCCCTCTTCTTGCTATCGCGCGTTTTGATGCTTTCCCTGAATTTGTTCCAGAAATCTCTGTCCGAATTTTTCCAGGCCGCCCCCCATCTTTTTTCAAAATAGGATGAAGGCAGTCTTTCTTCCCATACTTGCCAGGGATTTTGCCCTTTCTTCTTGGCGGTCAAGGCATCTGAAAGGAACTCGGTGATGCGGCTGATTTCTTCTTTGGGAACATAGGCATAAGCACCCTCCCTGATGGTTTTCACCAGGTTGTCGGCAGAGAATGCATGTGCCGTAAGCATAATTGCGGGTATCTTTTTGTTGTTGGCAATTTCCAACAGGCTATATCCGTCTACCCCCATGATATCGAGAACCGCGATGTCAAAGTCCTGGGTTTCCAACAGGGTTTTCGCCTGATCAAAGGTCGACGCTGTTGTTACATGACACATATCCAGCAGCTCTTCTAAAACCTCCAGAATGTCCTGTTCATCATCAACCACCAGAACCTTTTTACCTTTGATCATGTTGGTTTCGGACATAGCCTGTCTCCTTCCTATGTTGTTATAAGCCCAACTCAGCCCACCGTGACTTGACTTTTTTCACCATATCCGCGTCAAGCTCAATGGGAATCGGTTTGTCTTTCCAGTCGTAAGGTATGGTGGCATCCAACAAGAGTCTTCCGGTAATTTCCCTGGCATTGATGGGTAGAGAAGGATCCAGGGGTGTGGATCGGCCGCGTTTGATTACCTGGCTCCGGTTGGGTTGGAATCTGAAACTCAGGGCATACATGACCCTGGGAATATCCCAGGGGTCGATATCTTCATCCACGACGATGACTGTTTTCAGACCGTAGGCACCCATTTCCGTTGAAATGGCAGCGGTGAGCACCTGATCCGCATGGCCGGGATACATCTGCTTCATGGAAATGATGGCCAGAAACCGTCCGGAGCCTTCCGGTGGGCAGTAAACCGCTTTCAGACCTGGAATCTTCATGGCCAGCAACTGCTGCCAAAGGGTAGCCCCATAGGACAGTGCCATGGTCATGTGCGTGTCTGTAACGGCTCGGCCGACGGTGGTTCCCCAGAGAATCGGATTGTTACGATGGGTGACACATTGGACATCCATGAAATTGCGTGGATCCGTACCGACACCGGAATAATATCCGGTATATTCACCGAATGGTCCTTCTTCCATGAATTTGTCGGCATCCACCTCTCCTTCGAGCACGATCTCCGCATGCGCTGGAATGGGTAGATCGACGATTTCTCCCTTGACGACCTCTACAGGCTCGCCCCGCAGGGCGCCCGCCACATCGTATTCCGAAGTAAAAGCTGAAACGCGTGCTGCGCCGAGGATAAAAAGCAAAGGATCACACCCGATCACCGAAGCCACCGGCATGGGTTTTCCCATGGCTTGATATTTTTTCAGCATGATGTCGGCATGTTTGCCTTTGATGAACTGGGTGCCAATCTTGTCTTTTCCCAAAAGCTGAGCCCTGTAAGTTCCCAGGTTTACCCAGCCGGTTTCTGGATCCTTGCTGATGAAGTAATGAGCCGTTCCGATATATCGACCTCCGTCCAGCGGATACCACTGCGGCACGGGAAACTTGAAAAGATCGATGTCGTCCCCGGTGAGGATATTCTCTTTGCAAGGCGCATCCGCTTTTTCTACATATACAGGCGCTAACAGGTTGTCTCCTAACTTGGCCCAGTGCTCGTAGAGATCCACAAGTGTGGAATCCAGTGGCTGACCCAGGATAAATGCAAGTCTTTCGGGGGTGGTACAGACACTGGTAATGACAGGCGTGTCATAGTCCTTTACATTTTCGAATAGTAAGGCAGGGCCCTTTGCCTCTTCGTTGAGTTTGGCGATATGTGACAATTCCAGGTTCCAGTCGACTTCGGCTGTAATCCGTTTGCACAGGCCTTTTTTCTCACCCTCTGTAATGAAATCTCTCATGTTCTTCATAGAGCAACAATCCTCCTTTAATTGGTTAGCTTTTTAGCAGTTTGGGCTGTTGGGGGCCTTTCGATATTGGCTGTCAGCTACCCTCCAACCCTTGTATCTCCCTTGAACACTTCAACCCTTCGATTAATCGGGTATCTTGATCCGTTTCATGGCCTGTTCCATCAAAAGTTGGTAACCGCTTTTACCGCCAATCACCGTTTTGGGCTTGCGCTGGCTCCAGACGGTCTCCGGTCGCGCCTGCACGATGAAGATATTCTCTGGATAATCAAGGTCTTTATCGATAGCCCATTCGATGTCCATGGGCCGTTTGTAGTGCTGTTCGATCAAATTTGCCATTCCCACCAGGGCCTTGACTTCTTTGTCTTCCAGGCAACACCGGCACTGCATTTCTTCGACGACATCTGCGTCGACAACTTTTTCTGTTTCAGGGTCATAAACACATTCGATATGCTTGGTGGAAACTTTTTTGTCAGTGGTTTCCATAACCACCTTATCCACCACAAACTTGTCCGGGTTTACGGAGCCGGAGACAACGGTTTCTCCAAGTCCCCAGCTTCCTTCAATGACAACTTTTGATATATCACCATCCGTTGGGTTCAATGTAAACATCACGCCGGCCGCCTTGGCGTTCACCATTTTCTGAACACCCACGCTTATCAGAACCTTTTCATGTGGAAATTTGTTTTTGATGCGGTAATCAATGGCCCGTGCCGTCCAGAGGCTGGCCCAGCATTGCTGGACCTTTTCTACCACCGGATCGGTTTCCTGAATCCATAGATACGTGTCCTGCTGTCCTGCGAAACTGGCTGTGGGAAGGTCTTCCGCCGTGGCACTGGAACGTACCGCCACAGGGAGCGCGTCCACATGACACATGGTACAAAGCTCACCATAAGCACTGTCGATGGTGGCGCGTATCTCTGCCGGTAGTTTGACACTCCGAATCAGTTGCCGAATTTTGTCACTGGTTTCATTGAGCGAGTTCATGTCCCCGGTTATCAGTTCCGAAACGATGTGCAGTATCTCCTCCTTGATTCCCGTATCGGTAATGAAACGGAGATAGCTTTCCGTGGTTACTGCAAACCCCGGAGGCACCGGAATACTGGCCTTGATCAGTTCACCCAGGCTGGCATTCTTGCCTCCAACCAGTGGAAGGGCGCTTTTATCGAGGTCCTTGAAATTTAAGATATATGCCATTTGATGCCCCCTTGGGATAAACCATCCCTGTACCCTTTTCCAAGGGTCTATGAGAAAGGGATAAAAGGCTTCCAAGTTTTTTTGGGTCCCTCGAAACGAGGCATCGTTTCGAGCCCAGGTTTTCGCATCCATTCCAGCAATGGTATGGATGCACGAAAATGGGGCAGGCCGGGGCGTTTGTTAATGGTTCCGCGATGCTGAAGGCGGAATTTTTACATCCGGCTGCCAGCCTACCCGAGTGCAGGTGATTAGCCCGCTTTTTCTACGATGGTGACCACACCGGTCTCACCATCCACTCTGATGATGTCACCTGTCTTGATGACCTGGGTGGCAAGACCCGTTCCGGTAACCGACGGGATGCCGTATTCCCTGCACACGATGGCTGCATGGCTTGTGAGACCACCGATATCCGTTACTGCAGCCTTGATGTTGGTAAACACCGGTGCCCAGGATGGGTTGGTGGTGGGGCAGACAAGAATTTCGCCCGGCTGAAGGTCAACTATTTCCTTGAGCATTTTAAGTACCCGCGCGGGGCCTTCCGCCACACCTGCGGAGGAGGCAAATCCCTTGATCTCGGAGACATCTCCTGCCGACGAGGCGTCTACACCCTTGAGCCATTCTTTGACCCTGTCTGTGGTGACGCCCCACAGCATGATGGTAAATGGCTCAGCCACTTCTTCGGGCGGTACACCCAAAGCCGGTGTCGGATTCCACTCCCTTGCAGCCTCAAGGATTTTTTTGCGCTTGGCAGCCTTGGCTTTATAATGGGAGCCCCTCATGGGAATATCCACGCCCAGGGCCCAGCCGGTGGACACTTCTGTGAGAAGTTCTGGAATTTCGTAACGATTGAACATAAAGATGTCATCCACCTCATCGATCATCCCAGCATCCACCGCAACTTTGCCGAGCTCTCTGATTTTGCCGAACCAGATCGTGTGGAACCAGTGCTCTACCCAGAAAAGATGGTCTTCGGCATAACGGTAAATGGTGCGGATGGTTTTAAAAGCACCATCGAAAGATTCTCGGTCCTCATCTGTCTGAATCAGCGCCTTGTATTTGGCAATGACTTCATCCCGCTCTTTTTCGATGTCAGCGAGGCTACGCTCGATGGTTTCGCCCCTGTCAAGACGTTCCAGATAGCTTTTGATGTAACCGTAGGGTATCTCCGGTACTGTCAACCAACTTCCCTCATGATGGTACCAACCGCTGCCGCATGAAACGTAGAACCAAGGATCTTTAGCCTGATCGTACTCAGCCAGCCAAGCTTTTCCTTCGGGCGTGTTTTCCAGTGCGGTAATCTTTTCCTCGGCGGTTGCACCACCTTTCAGGATGTCAGCCACTCCAGGATCGGCGTGAGCCAGCCTCGAAAGCCGGCAGAGTTCCTCCTCGGGCTTGAACATGGAAACATAGGCTCCGGCCACCATCTTTCCTATGGAGCTTTCGCTGATACCCGGAAAGAGCTTTCTAGCCACATCGGCAAACATCAGGTAGGCCAGATAGGTGAGGTTCAGCATTTCAAAATGGTATTGCCAGCCCTTGATCATTTTGTTGGCCAGTTTATCAAAGGCTTCCATTAGATTAAATGAATCATACACACCGATGGGCGCCGGCAGAACCTGGTCATCGGGTACATATTTGGGCAAACCGGCAGGGACTTCTACGGCTTTCATCTCTTCACCCAGCGCCTTGAATTTGGTTAGCCACTTGTCCCACAGTTCATCATAGTGTTCAAATACGTAAAACACCCGTTTTTCAAAATGGGCCGCTTTTTCTCCAATGATTTCATCCGGCGGCGGGGCGATGGCGCAGATGTACATGTAGGGTCCTACCATCCGCTGGGCGATACCCTGGGCAGGTGGAATACAGAAGACACGGGTCGTATACTGGGAAAGTGATATCTGCCAAGCCTCCTGAAAGATCTGATCCAAAGGCGGCATGGGTTCCGGAGCATGAATTTTGTCCAGGTACCAGAATTGGTTTTTTTCCCAATCAGCTCTATCCTGTGTGAACAAGTAGTGAGACGGGTACATCTCCTCCCATCCTTCAAGTTCCGGGGGAACCTGATACTCGTGTGGATCTGGAAATCTTCCTTTTTCATCCGGCATGTGTATCCTCCTTTTGTTGGGGGTTAATAGGAATAGTGCCGAACCCTGAAAGTCCCAGGGTAAGTTAAGACATAAATAACGGAAGATTAGCGTTCAGATTTAGATAATGTGCCACACTTAGCTGCAAGCATTATAGGGAGCTTAATGCATACCTTTATGCAACGGGTTAAATAAACTGTCAATTCAATTAAATTGATGCTATATATAAATTTTTCTTATGTATTAATATTAATCATAAATAAAATTATGATATGGGCCAGCGACGATGTTGAATTTTAATCAACTCAGAACCTTTCATTATGCTGCAAAACACCTTAGTTTTACCGATGCTGCAAACCGCTTGTTTGTGACTCAGCCTGCGGTGACTGCTCAGATAAAAGCCTTGGAAGAGGGGTGTAACCTGAAGTTGTTTCGAAAAAAGGGACGCCAGGTACATCTGACAGAAGAAGGTAAAACATTGTTTGACTATACCCAGAAAATTTTCCGCTATGAAAAGGAAATCGAGAATGTTATCGATGATATGAAGGAACTGAAGCGTGGTGTTCTGCGCATCGGTTCTACAAAGACCTATGCACGTTATTTCATGCCCTCACTTCTTACCAGTTTTCATAAAGACTACCCCCATATTAAAATCCATCTGCATGAAGGCAGCTCTTTGGATATGACCAACAGCCTTTTGGAATTTAAAAATGATGTCGCTGTCATTGCCAAGGCAGAGGAGAATCAGGATATTTCATTTATTCCTTTCAGCCAGGAAGAACTCGTCATTGTCGTTCCACCCGATCACCCACTGACTGCCAAAAAAAGAATCTCGCCACAAGATCTCGCCAAAGAACCGTTGATCATGAAGGAAAGGGGCTCAGGAACCCGAAAGCGTGTAAACATGCTTTTTGAACAGCACCAGTGCACACCCAATACCCTTATGGAAACCAGTAACAATGAATTTATCAAACAACTGATTCAAAGAAGGGAGGGTGTTTCCATTCTCGTGAGGGCGTGTGTGGCCGCAGAAATAAAGGAAGGGAAATTGGCATTGCTCCGATTAAAGGGGCAGCAGATATACCTTGATGTCAGTTTTGCATATTTAAAAAATCAGCCCCTGTCCGCGCCGGCCAGGGCCTTTGAAAAAACATTGAAAAAATTACGCTCTGAAGATATGCGGCCCCAGGATATCGGGGCCTTGATGCTGAAGATACTGGCCCAACAAAGATAATAACTGAAGGGTTCGAGGGTGATACAGGGGTGGCTATAAGGTGTAAGCAATAAGCTATAAGCGGTAAACAGCATCCTAGCCGCCAGGCATCCTCGCTTCCCAGCAGACAAGGCTTGCTGACTACAAAGGGGCACCTGGCTTGTGGCTGAATCTAAAACATCACCTAATCATGGAGTTGCCAGAATGATTCGACAGTGGGAAATATTAAATCGGAAAACCCTGCATGATTTTAAACTCATGCAAATAGAAGGAAAAGAAGTGCTCTCGCCCAGAACCGGGACGTCAATGAATGTGATGGCCATTCACTTCTCTGACTGGGTTGTTGTGCTGGCGCTTACCGCAGAGCAGGAGGTCGTAATGGTTAACCAGTATCGTCATGGAACCGAGGATGTTCACCTGGAGCTACCGGGGGGGTTGGTGGATCCGGATGATCCATCTCCGCTGCAGGCGGCTCAAAGAGAGCTCCTGGAGGAGACTGGCTATGGATCCAGGAATTTTCGCATCATGGGTGAATGCTATCCCCAACCGGCCATATTGAGTAATAAGTGCCATTTCTGCCTGGCCATAGATGCTGAATTTCAACAGGCCCAGGCGCTGGATCAGGGGGAGGACCTGGAGGTTGTCAAAATTCCCATGGATGATATCCCATTAAAGATTCATAATAATAGCATCGACAACGGCATGAGTTTGCTCGCCTTTTACTATTTTTTGATGCAAAAGAAGATAGAGGAGGGTACCTGATTGACCAAAATGAAAATAAAAGTGGATGCTGTCATGTTCGATCTTGATGGAACGATTCTGGACTCCATTCACATATACTACCAGATCATTGAAACGGTGTTCAAACGACTCGACCTCACACTGCCGTCCAGGGATAAACTTCGGGATGCGGCTAAAACTGGTGATTTTGATTGGGGGCAGGTATTTCCCAAGAAGATACCAAAAGAGAGCGACCGTCTGATCGAGAAAACCCAGGATATCATTGCCGAAATTTATCCGAATCTTTTCAAAACCCAGGCAAAGCTGATTCCAGACGCAAAAAAAATCGTTAAGACGCTTCTGCAAAAAGGAATCAAGGTGGGCATTGTCACATCCACGCCCCGTCAAAGCATGGCTGTCAAGCTGCATCCGCTGGTGGAATCAGGGGTACACGACTTAATGGAAATTATCATCACCGCCGATGATGCGCCACGCAAAAAACCCGCAGCAGACCCCTTGCTCGAGGGCAGCAAAAGGCTTGGCATTCCACCGGAATACTGCATGTACGTGGGAGATGCGCGTACAGATATTCAAGCAGGTAAGACAGCCGGGATGAAAACGGTTGGGGTACTCACCGGATTTGACGACCGTCAAACGTTAAGCAGGGAAACGCCCGATGCCGTTATTGACAGTATAGCGGATTTGGAGGATATACTCGTTTAGAAAAGGATGTAGCGTGGTGCTGACCGGCTGGGATGGCGCCCCGGCAAAAACCCATTCGATACCCAGCACATGACCGGATTGTCGGTTACAATTCTGTTTGCCAAAGAAAAATTATCACGGCAAGAACAACAAAAATGATTGACCATAGGGTCAAAGCTTTACGCGTTGCCTTCTTGGCCTTGTCAGCCTCCCACCAGGCTCGGGGGCTGACGCCCTGAACCAGGAATGTTAACACACCGGCGAGATTGATACAGATGATATTGGTAATGAAGAGTAGAAATGCACCCATGGCCTCGGAAAAATGCCCCGTACCCAGCAACAAACCGCAAACGGTCAAAGGGGGTAACAGCGCAACGGCCACCATAACGCCGATAATCACAGAAGATGTCCCAGTCGTAAATGCGATAACGCCTGCACAACCGGAGGCAAGGGCCAGAATGATGTCGGAAAGATCAGCTTGCGTTCTCATTGCTATTTCAGGAATCGTCAAATCTGTATTGAAAAAATACCCCATACAGGCGGATAATAGAAGGGCAATTACAATCCCTGCGAATAATGTTTTTAGCGCATTTAACCCCAACTCTTCATCTGCAAGGTTTGTAGATAAAGCCAGGGCAACATTCGGTCCGAGGAAAGGCGCAATTACCATTGCCCCGATGATAACAGCCACATTGTTTTTTAGCAGACCGATTGCCACAACGATTGTTGAAAGTATGGTCATTAAAACGAAAATATTAGAGAGTTTTGTGCTGTCCACTATATCTGAATAAAGCTCTTCACGGCTGATTCTGGTGGATACTTTTTGTTCCGTTTTGGTTTTGACCTGGCTTGAAGCTGATGAATTGTCATCTGGGATATCCGTACGGGGGATAGATGCTTCAACGGGCAATAGAATGAGTCGGAACCCACTTACGCCAGCGTATTTTCTTTCGAAAAGATCCATGATCTTCTCACTATTCCCGGAATCGGTAAGGGCACTTATCACAAAGTTGCCGTCTGCTGATTCCTCCTGCCAGAAACTTAAGGGTTCCTGGATTCTCAACAGCTCTTGGGCGTCTTTACCGTGCTCCTCCGGAAGGATAATTTTAACAACTCGTTGGGCCATAGAAGTAAATGCTCGTAAAAATTTTTTATTTGAACGGCAATAGCGAGCGCATTCCCTGCAGCTTGCTGCAGGGTACGCTTCAATCAGTATATCAGTTCTTGAAGCCTTTCAATCACAGCTTCTGAAAACCCGGAATCATTGATATGGTAGGGCAAGGTCTGTATCCGTGAGGTATCGGACAATTGCGCCTGCAGGCTTTTGACAAATCTTGCCGGTGCATGCGGGTCATGAAGCGGGCCCTCTTTTGCATCAAAGGCTGAAAATCCCTTCATGGGAATCAACAGCGTATAGCGCCCAGGAGCGTCATTGCAATAATCCCCGATTTGCCGGGCGATGCTTTCAATTTCTTCACGGGTCGTTCGTACAACCGTAATGGCGGAGTTGTGAACATGGTACGGTCGGTCAGGAAAGTCTTTCAGGGACTGCTTTAGAGGCCCTGCCACGAGAAAATCGATGTTTCCGGGTACCAGCACAACCGGTATCCCTTTTTTCAATGCCACGGAACCTCTATCAGGTCCTGCATCATAATCTCCCCCAAAGCGATGATCTGCCATTTCATGCAGGGAGAGGTCCACCACCGCCTCGATGGGTTCAGATTCCATCAATTCCTCCATGGCTTTTCCGCCGGAACCCACCGTATGAAAAACCACAACTTCTTTTCCCTGATTTTCAAGGGCGGCGCGCAGCTCCTGAACGCATTTCTCGGTGGTTCCCAGCGTGGAAATAAAGATCATGGTTTTGTCAGATGAAATGTCTTTCTGATTTTGGGATGTCATACCCGCCAGAGCCAGGGCCCCGTTGTGGAGTATTTTTTTTGAAAATCGGTTGAGACCCGACAGATCGCAGACGGCATGTAGCATCAGAATGTCTTTTGTTCCCACAAACACACGGGTATCCCGGGATGCCATGGTGGAGATCATCACCTTTGGAACGCCAATGGGAAACTGGCGCATGACACCGGTGCCGAGTGTGGTGCCCATGGATCCGCCCAGACTGATGACACCCCTGATGACGCCTTTGTCGATCATGGTGTCCGCAATTTTACAGGCGCCCTTGAGCATCATCTTCAGGGATTCGCCTTCGTGGCCCATGGATTGAACTTCCGATAATGTATAGCCGCCAGCCCGGGCAACTTCCTGTCTTGTCATTGCGACCGGTACGGGACTTTCACCACGAATCCCAACATCCATAACTTGGACCCTGCAGCCTGCTTCTTTAAGGCAGGACTCAATAAAGACGGCTTCCCTGAACTTGGTATCCATTGTGGCCACAAGAAGTACGCTTGGTTTCAGCATGAGTTCCTCCGTTCATGCACGTCAAGGATTCATATCAGGCGTCATTTGTGCTGCGCACGACATTTCGCCTTCGACTGTCATTAATAGCCATTTGCCCTTCGGGCGTCATTTATTGTTGCCCATAGCTGAAAGCGCGCAGCTACGATAAATGACACGCAGTAAATGACCACCAATGACGCGAAGCAAATGACATTTCTTCCTCTCCACCCCTTGTATCACCCTCAGACCCTTGAACCCTTTTATTCTCCATTTATGTCCACCCTGATAAGCCTATCCGTTATACAGTATCGGCCGCTGCAGTTCCACACCAAAAAAGGATGCATAGGGCTGACATTTTGACAGCAGCAAATACGATATCTTGCTTTTTTGCTTTTCGGGCTGTTCATCCAGGGTATCAAAATTGCCACCGCCTTTGGATATGATAAGGTCCGCCTTTTGAAAAAGATCCTTCACATCCCTTGAGCATCGATCTAACAGGGTGCCGGGTACAGGACCATCAGTACCGTTATCTATCACATGCACCAGCTTGACCATTCCTGTTTGTTCTGTATCTTTCAGGGTTGCATCGTTTAGGGTCGGAATATTTCTAACCACAAAGATAATATCTGTTTCATGCTGCTTTTTGATCGTTTCGATGAACAGCCTGTCCAGAACGATTTCCCCAGCATTGTCGCCAAAGTAGAGAATGCAGTTACTGTTACTTATCCTTTGTTCAAACACCTCAAATGCGTTTTTCTGCAGAGGGTAGGCGAGCTGTTCTTCGATGATTTTCTGAATGTCCGCAGCACCACCCTTCATCATGACATCGATGGCGTTTCCGAGACCGGCAAGCTGTGCTGCCATTTTTAATGGATGCTCGGCTGTCTTTACCATTTCTTGCACTTTCGGATACAGCGACAGCATCTTTTGGTTTTGTTTTTCCTTTTCAGCGGCAAAGGGATCATTGCTACCCACAGCCACCATAATTTTCTTCATGATCGGCTCGATAACTTCCGGGCTGGTGATATTCCAAATTTCTCCCCTGAGTGGTTTCAAGGACAGAATGTCAGAATAGATCTTGCTAACCTGCTCCTCAGAGATAGACAGCTTCCGTAGGTAATTCAAAGACATGTTTAACATGCAGGGGATGCAATCGGGTTTGAGAAACATTGTTGAAAGTTCTCCACTTATTAAATCAACAACACGAAATTCGAAATCCTAATTCGGACTTATTGGCGCCGGATTCTATGGATCTGGATTGCTACTCCCGGTCTTTGACCATCCGATCCATTAAATTGGCCGCTATTTGGGCAAAGGCAGGGTCGTTGATATGCATGTCGATTTCCTCGAGTTGAATGCGTTTGTCCAGTTTATCTTTGAAGATTTTAACGAGATAGGCATTTGTCTCAGGATCAAATAAAGACCCGCCTTCCTTGTCTGCTTCAGACCAGCCCCGGGTGGGAACCAGGACACGCACATTGGAGATGTCCTTGTTCAGCTTGTCAGAGAGCTGCTCAGCCAGTACCCGGCTCTCTTCACGTGTGAGGCGGATGGCGGATCTGAAATCATAAAAGAAAACCTTGCGGTCTCTGTATTCTTCCGGAATATGCTGGCGCGTAAACTCGAGTACAGCACAGTCAAGACCTCCCGGTGTGACCAGCCGGGGAATTTGTTTTCCCGGGGGGGGCTCGAAACGACCCGGCCCGATTCCGCCGCAGTAGCCATCCATTAAAGCATCGGCCAGTTCGTGTGTTGCCAGGTCGAGAATGCCATGAAAATATCCTTCCGAGGCCAGTTCCTCCATGGCCATGCCACCGGTACCGTTGGCATGAAACGGAATCACCTCGTAGCCCAACTTTTCCAATGCCTTTTTAACTGCTTCTGCAGACTTTGTGATGAAGCCAAAAAATGAAAGTGCAATGCACCTTTTGTCCGAATCGGGTCGCCATTGACTCAGGGTCATGCCGCAAACGGCCGCTGCGGCCTTGTCCAGAACAATTCCGGAAATGCTGTTCACCCCCAGAAGATCCACGACACTGTGTATCATGGTGATGTCTTTGGTGGCGACAGTGTGCTTCATGTCTCGAGAGGCAACGGTTGAAACCATTACTTTTGGAACCCCCAAAGGAAGCTTGCGCATAATGCTTGAACAAAGATGGGTCCCACTGCCACCGCCGGCGGATATCATGGCGTGAATTTTACCCTCGCGATACAGTTGTTTTATCAACTGCGTGCTTTCATGAATCATGCTATGAATGGCTTTGTCCCTGTTGCTGTCATCCAGATTTCCATTTTTTTTCATCAACGCGTACAGGTCATGGGATACTTCAAAGGGAATGGGGTTTTGGGTTCCAACGTTGACGGTCAGTGTCTTGAGCCCCAGTTTTTCAATGCGATTTTTTAGAAAGAGATGTTCCTCTCCTTTTGAATCAAATGTTCCGACGATGGCTACTACGGGTATTTTATCCATTGAAACCCCTAACCTCCGTGCTGATATTGCCCTATTTTATTCCGTTATCTGGCGGTAGCTACTTAAATCCGAAGCACGAAATTCGAAATTCTAAACAATACCGAATGATCCAAACTCGAATGATTAAAACAACACCTTGGAGATACAAGCCCAAGCACTATGTTTGAACCGCAACAGCGAGCGCATTTCCCGTAGCTTGCTGCAGGGTACGCTTCAATCAGGGACGGGGCCCTTTGGACCCGGGTATCTACCCTGGTGTCATTTTTTCAATAAGTCGGCTAAACCGGCAAATGGCTTGTGGTCGAATGCCCTAGATTGCTCGTCACCCGAATCGGTCTGTTCGTACCATTCCGCCACCTGGTCCCGTGAGTGCTCGTTGTCATGGCAGTAGATGCAGAGCAATTCCCAATTGCTTCCATCCGGCGGATTGTTGTCGTGATCGTGATCCTTGTGATGTACGGTCAATTCTCTAACGCGTTGTCCTGTGAATTCACGGCCGCAACGACCGCAGATCCAGGGAAACATTTTGAGGGCTCTTTCCCGGTAGCCCTTTTCTCGGCGCGCCTGTTCGCGACGGGCCTCCGCGACAATCCTGTCACGCTTGTCGGCTGGTTTGGGTATCTTTTTCAGTGGCATGAGGGCACTCCCGTATTTATCCGAGATGGGTATTTTTGCAAATCATCGCTGATATTCCCCAAGAAACCCATAGCGGCAAAAGCTCCCTGATAATAACACCAAGCAGCGAGGATGTTATTTGTACTCTTTTCTCTGACGGTCCAGATCCCTTTTTTCATCGCGGCGCCGGATGGTTTCCCGTTTGTCGAACTTGCGTTTGCCTTTTGCAAGGGCCAGGGTCATCTTGGCCTTACCGCCCTTGAAATAGATGCTCAGGGGTATCAGAGAATAACCCTTCTCATTGACCTTACCATAGAGCCGTTTGATTTCATGGTTTTTCAAAAGGAGCTTTCTTACCCGCAGCGGGTCGTGGTTGTCGTAATAGGCAAATGGATAAACGCCGATATGAATCTGGTGTACGAACACCTCTCCATTGGTAACCTTGGCGTAAGAGTCTTTCAGGTTGGCACGGCCGGTTCGGAGCGATTTGACTTCGGTGCCGAGCAGTACAAGTCCAGCCTCATAGGTGTCTACGATATGGTAATCATGTCGCGCTTTTCGGTTTTCTGCGACCTTTTTAATACGTTCCTGGTTCATTGTTAGCCTTTTGGTTGTTTTGGCTGTTAGACTGCTAGGCGTTTACCACTATCCAATAGCCTTTTAGCAGTTTAGACTGTAGGCTGTTAGGTGTACCGCTTATCGCTTACAGCTAATAGCTACCCTCGGACCCTCGAATCCTTGACCCCTTGAACCCTTTTTTTATTCCGGCGATGTTGCCTGGGTTATAATATCGCCATATGCGTCACGAACAAGGTTCTCAACATCTCCTGCCGTGGTTTGCTTCAGAGCGCTTTCCAAAAACGGCCGGGTTTCAGCAGCGGAGAGGGATCGTATAACATTCTTGGCCATGGGAATACTCTGGGGATTCATGCTCAGCTCATCCATCCCCAGACCCATCAGAATAGGGAGGTTGAATGGATCTCCAGCCATCTCGCCGCACATGAAAAGCTGGATGTTATACGCTTTGGCGGTATCGGATACGAATTTCAGCAACCGAAGGATGGCAGGATGGAGCGGGTTGTAGAGATGTGCCACATCCTTGTTGGCCCTGTCCACCGCCATGGAATATTGAATGAGATCGTTGGTGCCGATGCTGAAAAAATCGACTTCAGGGGCGATCATGTCCGCCATGATCGCTAGAGATGGCACTTCGATCATCACACCTATCGAAATATCACGGTTGAATTCAATACCCGACTTTTCAAGGGTCTCCATGGCTTGCCCCAACATTCTTTTGGATGCCATGAGCTCGTCATAGGTCGATATCATGGGAAAGAGGACCCTGACATCTCCAAAGGCTGCCGCCCGCAAAATGGCTCTCAGCTGGGTTTGGAAAATCTCTGGTCGTTTCAGACAGTACCGGATGGCACGCAACCCCAGTACGGGATTGGACTCCATCAGGGTTGTGTTGTTGACAGCCTTGTCACCGTTAATGTCAAGAGTGCGGATGGTCACAGGTGCGGAAGGCATGACCTCCACGACATCCCGGTACTTGTTAAAAAGATCGTCTTCGTTGGGAAATTGTGCGCGTGATAGGTATTGGAATTCGGTTCGGTATAAGCCGATACCCTCACCACCGTTATCCATTACCGAGACAACCTGTTCGGGCTGTTCGATGTTGCCCATTACCCGGATTCGAAGTCCATCTGTCGTTTCAGCAGGCCGATAGCTGATTCTGGCAATGCTGGCCCGAAAAGATTCGAATTTCTCCTGGCGCTCTTCATACGCAACCAGGGTCTGCTCGGAAGGGTTGATGACGATACGCCCTGCCGATCCATCTACGATGATGATATCATCCGTATGTATCTGGATCGTTGCGTTAGCAACCCCCTGGACGGCAGGAATTCCCAGGGTTCTGGCAATGATGCTTGTGTGGGAAGTGATACCGCCTCGAACCGTAACAAAACCCTTGATACGCTCGAGATTGATCTGGCTGGTTTGGGCAGGTGAAAGGTCATGTGCCACAAGAATGACACGTTTATCGATATCGGCAATGTTGACCGAGTTGACCCCGGAAAGGTGTAGCATGATCCTTTCCGAGACATGTACAACATCGATGGCCCTGTCTTTTAGATACGGATCGGATATATCCTGAAACATGGACATGACCTTGGATACGGCTTTTTTGAGAGCCCATTCCGCGTTCACTCGTTCCTGGTTGATGATATCGAGGGTCCGGTCAAAAAGCATCTTGTCTTGCAGCAGCAGCATATGAGATTTGAGAATATCGGAATGCTGACGCAGGCCTTCGTGTGTATTGGCGATGATATCATTTAATTCGGACTTGGCCTGCATGACCGATTTTTTAAAACGGTTTTTTTCATTCTGAAGTCCGGATTTAGGGATCATATAGCGCTTGATGACGTCCACACCTTCTCGATCCACCAGGTATGCTTTACCGATGCAAATCCCGGGGGAGGCGCTGATTCCGGTTAATACAATCTCTTTAGGTTCTTTGTGTCCCAACATCCGGTTCTATTCTCCAAATCCATTTACTACGAGGTCGACAATGCGGTTAAGGGTCTCCATATCTGATCTGTCGTCTATTACGATGGTCAGTTTTGATCCCTTTTCGCATGCCAGGGTCAGGATGTCCAGAATACTCCTGGCATCGGCTCGCTCCTCGTTTTTCTGCACCCAGACTTTCGAGGTCGCCTGTCTGGCGAGTTCGGCTATTTTTGCAGCAGATCTTGCATGCAGCCCCAGTTCGTTGACCACGGTGACATCTTTTGAAAATGACCGTCTGGTATTTTTCATAATATTCTTGGGCTGATAGGCTCTAGGTAAATAGGCTGTAGGTTGTTGACAGTCTACAGTCTAACAGTCTAAAAGTTTACAGCCTAAAAGGCTATTCAATCGGCGCCCGATTTAAACAATTCATCACGCAATTGTCAATCCGCAATCGTTGACATTCACCGAATTTGCTGCTAATAAAATCATCGATATGATAATTATCTGAGTTTACACGAAATTCATGCCTATAGTGCGTACTTACTTTCGCTTATAAATTTTATCCGGGAAGGAGGCCCCATGTCAGAGAAGGTCATTATTTTCGGTAAGAATACCTGACCTTACACCACCGCGGCTCGGGAAGCTTTTGAAAATGAGGGTCGAAATGTTGTGTATCATGACGTTCTGTCGGACAAGGCACAGCTGAAAAGCATGCTGGACTATTCAAAGGGAGATCGAAAAGTTCCGGTGATTGTTGATCAGGGAAGGGTTGCTATTGGCTACAATGGAAAGGGGTGAAAGATTTAGACAAACCGGCGGTCGGCCGGTTAAAAGAAAGGCTTGGAGGGTCCGAGGGGGATACAAGGGTTCGAGGGTAGCGATTAGCTATAAGCTGTAAGCAATAAGCGGTAAGCGCCTAACAGCTTACAGTCTAAACCCCTGAAAAGCTGAAGAAAGTTAGAGGAAATAGATAATGGAAAAACAATTTGTTATCGATGATTTTAAACTGGGGGAATCGTGGCGTCTTTTCAAAATTATGGGAGAATTTGTGGATGGTGTTGAAGCTCTCCACGATCTGGGACCGGCGGTGAGTATCTTTGGGTCGGCCAGAATGGGGCCGGAGGATCCAGTTTATCAGAAAGCAGAAAAAATAGCCGGTCTTTTTGCGAAAAACAATTTTGCCGTCATCACGGGCGGTGGCGGCGGGGTTATGGAGGCGGCCAACAAGGGCGCGGCGGAAGCCGGGGGTACATCGGCAGGTCTCAATATTCACCTACCCTTTGAGCAGAAACCAAATAACTATGCAAATATATGTCTCGAATTCAAATATTTTTTCATTCGAAAGGTCATGTTCATTAAATATGCCACCGCCTTCATTGCCATGCCCGGGGGATTTGGGACCCTTGATGAATTGTTTGAAGTCGTGACACTGGTTCAGACCCACCGAATTCGACCGATGCCCATTATCCTGGTGGACAGCCACTACTGGGGTGGCATGAAGGAATGGATCGAAAAGCGTCTCCTGGCGGATGAACGGGTGTCATCCCAGGACATGGAGATTCTACACTTTATGGACGACCCCGAAGAGATCGTCAGTTTTGTGAAAAAAGTCGTTATATTTTAAAATCGTGTAGCACTTTCAATTTTGTTTGACAAAACGTTGATTACAGCTATAAAGTAGTCACAATTGTTCTGTGAAAACACTGCGTGCGAGGTTCAATAAAAGCAATTTAATTACTTGACCTTATACGTGGCATCGACTATATATACACCTCGTGAAATGAATTTTATTCATATTATAAATAAGACAATACAATAAGGTCGCAGAAGAGAATCTGAAACTGATCACCCCTGTTGCACCTGCTTTCAGATCTTTTTTTTATTTGAACCGCAACTTCCAACCATTGAACAACATCGAGCTATGGCCAAATTAAATATTAAGGATGTTACACTCACCTTTGGCGGCTTGGCTGCACTTTCCAATGTGGACATGGACATCGAACCCGGTCTGATCACCTCCATCATCGGGCCCAACGGTGCCGGGAAAACCAGCCTGCTCAATTGTATTTCCGGGTTTTACCATCCGACCTCAGGTGAGATTCATTATGATAATAACCGGCTGACACACGCCTCCCCACATCAGGTCTCCAGCCTGGGCATTGCCCGCGCGTTCCAAAACCTCGAATTGTTCAGCGGCATGACGGTGCTGGACAACTTGATGCTGGCACGTCACCAAAAACTGAAATACAACATTTTGCAGGCCATGGTATTTTTTGGGAAAGCCTCCAGGGAAGAGTCCAAGAACCGACAGTATGTGGAAGAAGTAATCGATTTTATGGAGCTGGAGCCCTATCGCAAACAAACGGTGGGCAACCTCAGCTACGGCATACAAAAAAGGGTTGAAGTCGCTCGGGCCCTCACCCTTGCCCCGGAGCTTCTGCTGCTCGACGAACCCATGGCCGGCATGAACATTGAAGAAAAAGAGGACATGGTCCGCTTTATCATCGATATTCAAATAGAGCGCGAAGCCACGGTGGTCTTGGTGGAGCATGACCTGGGCGTGGTCATGGACATATCGGACCGCATCTATGTGCTCGATTTCGGCGAACTGATCGGCTCTGGTACGCCTGAAGAGATCGTGAAAATCCCCAAGGTTATCGAAGCCTATATTGGAGAAGATTAGACCCGCATGAAAGACAATTCGCATTTATTAGAATTCACCATTCCCCAGCTTCTACGCTGGCGGGTTAGAGAGACCGGTACGAAAGTTGCCCTGCGTGAAAAAGATTTCGGTTACTGGAACAATTACACGTGGAACGACTATTACGAATATGTAAAAAAAGCGGCCCTGGGGCTTGAAAAGGTGGGCGTCAAAAAGGGCGACAAGCTGGCCCTGATCGGGGACAACATCCCGGAGATGCTGTTCATGGCCATCGGCGCCCAGTCCATCGGTGCGGTCTCGGCCGGAATCTATCAGACCACCCTGCCGGACGAGATTGACCAACTGATCAATTACATGGACGTCACGGCTGTGTTCTGTAACGACCAGGAGCAGGTGGACAAACTGGTCGACATCCGCGAGCGCATACCCCAGGTGCGCAAGGTGATCTACGAGGATCCGCGCGGTATGCGCAGCTATCGTTCCGACGACTGGTTTCTGTTTATAGAGGATCTCTTTGAAATCGGCGCCAAGGCCAACGCTGAAGATCCGCAAAGATTCGACGCCCTGGTCGACCAGGCCAGCCCGGATGACGTGTGCCACTTCTGCCTGACCTCCGGTACCACCGGGTTGTCCAAGGGTTCGATGATGACACACAAAAACTATATCAACATGGGCATCCAGATCGCCAAGGTCGACAAACTGGAAGACACCGACGAATACCTCTCTTTTTTACCGTTTGCCTGGATCGGTGAACAGATGAACTCTTTTGGCGTGGCCATGGCCACCGGCATCACCATCAACTTTCCCGAGTCGGTGGAGACCAGCATGGAGGACCTGAAGGAGATTGGACCCCATTTCATGTTTGGCGCACCCCGGATCTACGAAACCATACGCTCACAGATCTGGCTGAAAATAGACGAGTCCTACTGGCTCAACCGACTGGTTTACAATAAATTCATCAAAATTGGGGAAAAGGCCGCCCGCTACCGCATGAGCGGTGAAAAAATGCCCGCATCCCTGCGCTTTATGTCATGGCTGGGCAAGATTCTGGTAACGGACCCCTTGATCAACCAAATTGGTTTAAAACGACTCAGGCGGGCCTATACCGGTGGGGCGGCGTTGGGACCGGAGCTGTTCACCTTTTACCAGGCCATCGGCGTCAACCTGAAACAGATCTACGGCCAGACCGAAATCGTGGGCATCGCCTACATGCACCGGGACGGGGATGTCCGTCCGGACACGGTGGGCAAGCCCCTGCCGGAAACCGAATGCAAGATCAGCGAAGAAGGCGAAATACTTTCACGCTCGCCCTCGGTGTGTAAAGGCTATTACAAACTGCCTGAAAAAACAGATGAGCTGCT
>JAHEIB010000022.1 GCA_024639645.1 Deltaproteobacteria bacterium | reverse complement strand
GGGCATATGAAAGATATCATTTTCCGGATATTCCTCCTGCTGCCAGCCCTCGTCATTCAGAAACTGGCGAAAATAGCCTTTACTGAAAAGCAGGCCCACGCCCACCAAGGGCACGGAAAGATCGGAGGCCGCCTTCAGGTGATCCCCCGCCAGCACACCCAGGCCTCCGGCAAACAAGGGCAGGCTCTCATGAATACCGAATTCCATGGAAAAATAGGCAATGGTTTCAGCCTCGCCGGTCATTGATTCTCTTTCTGATTGAAGCGCTGCTGTTTCGGTTTCAAATTTCTTTTTCACACGCTCCATATGGGCGAGATAGCTGCCATCGGTTGCCAGTTCCTCAAGACGTTCCGGGGGGATCAGAGTGGAGAAATAAATCGGGTTACGACCGGACTGACGCCAGATGTGTGGATTAATACGCCTGAATAATTCGATGGCGTCCATATGCCAGCACCACCACATATTTCTGGAAAGATCCTCCAGAAATTTCAATGGTTCGGGAACCGACGGAAAGACCTGATACATTTGAAGACGTTTCATGGCTTGTCCTTATGTGAGCTATTGATGTTGATTCATTCTATAATACATTATCGGGGAGGCTACAATAAAATCATTATTAGTTGCCTGGTTTATTGTGTTCTTTGGGTTCGTTGTGTTTGCTGATAGCCGTCGGTATAGAGCCTGAAAACACGTTTCCGTTTCATCAACCCAACGAACCCAAGAAACTCAATAAGCTCAATGAACCTTATCCCCCGCACACCCTCAGACCCTTGTATGCTGGGAAGCTAGGATGCTGCTGTCCGCTTGTAGCTGTCAGCCATCCTCGAACCCTTTTATCACCCTCAAACCCTTGAACCCTATTTGTTCAGCTTCAACCACACCCGCAAAGCCTCACTGGCACCCCATGCCTGGGCCGGGCATCCTCGTTGATGATGCGGTAGATCACCATCCAGAACCTCGGGCACATGGCCCACACAACCCTGTTGCAACAAGCGTGTTACACTACTCAACCATGCTTTGGCCGTTGGACGCGCCCCGGAGCCGAATGTCATCTCCCAGGCTTCACAAAAGGATGGGAAAAGCCATGTCCAGGCAGTTCCATTGTGATAAGCCGGCTTTCTGGAAGTGTCCTCGTCTCCTTCATAGCGGCCCCGGTATGGTTGATACGGATCACCAAGGTGATGCCCCTGATGGATAATTTCCAGGGGGTGACGTACCGGGCGGTCTGCCAGACTGCGGATAGCACCGGGGACCAGCAACTCCTGGCATGCTTCTATGAGGTTTTGGCACATGTCGGGCTGAACAAGGGCTCCCATGGTTATTGCCAGAAGCTGGTTTGGGCGCAAAGCATCATCTGCTTTTGCTTCGCGAGCCGGGGTTCCGCGCCCTGCATGCAGGCAATCAGACAAGTATGCCCCGGATTCGAGCGAAAAATATTCGCCAATGGACACCTGAACCGTCTCCGCCAAATCCGACCATTGGTTACCATTGTTGTCCACGGTACTTAAAAATTGCAGCGCTCCATACCATAAGGCCTGAATTTCAATGGGATATCCTTCCCGTGGCGAACCAGCCGGATGATTGGTATCCATCCATGTATAGTGCGAAGGACTGTAAATCAAACCGGTTTCAGCATCCATCTGGATGCCGTTGGAGGTGCCTTTCATGTAAGCATTGGCGATGGCATTGATGATGTCCTGGACGGTTCTTTGTCCGCAATCCTCCCCAAGCCATGAGCGGTTATTTTCCTTTGCGACCAGTTCCTTGCAGGCGATAACAAACCACAAAGGGGCGTCTGATGTTTCCCGATTGGACGTACGCGTGCCTTGAAGCATATTTGGCAAGGTGCCGTTTTCCTCGAATCTTCCAAACAGTTTTAATATACGACGGGCAAGATTTGTTTCACCCAGTTCGATCAGGGCTCTTGTAACAATGATGGCGTCCCGGCCCCAGTCAAGGAACCAAGGGTATCCCGCAATAACCGTATGCAGGGATCCCCTTCGTACGACAAACCGGCCAAGCGCAGCTTTCAGTATATTTTGGACAGATAATACCGAACCCATACCGTCCTGGTCTGCCGCTTCCATGAATACAGGTGATTTCATGAATTGGCGTTCCTCAACAGCTTGTACCGCACCTGGAGCGGTCACACGCGCATCCAGACGCGTCACCCCACCGCCACCAATCTTTATCTTGAAATAGCCGGGGCTGAAAAGATCTCCCTGCGCATCAAAACCCCGCGAGGCATCCTCTGACCGGTGTACCATGTAATGCCATTCTGGTTCGTAAATAAAAACACTCTTTTCCTGGTGTATATCCAGAATATGCTGATCATCGGGTTGGAATGAAAAACCTCCTTCATCCGGAGTAACAGCTGACGGCCATATTTGCTCAAGCCCTTTGTAAGCCTTGGTGTTGGCATGGTATGAGCGGTTTTCGATATCCGGTCGCAAAATGATATCAATGAATTCCCCATCCGGGAGGTGACCCTGCCCCTGGATTGCCGGACATCGTTCAAGCATGAATTGGACGCTATCCCTGTCTCTATCCATGAGTGCTTTTATTTTAATAACCACGTGGGTGCCGCGACCTGTGGGTACATGAAAGGTCCACTCCCCCTGCAGGGAGCCGTCAAGGGCAAACATTTCCAGACAATCCCCGTTCAGGGATTGAGAATAATCCTGATACACCACCCAGCCACGCAAACGCGTAAACATGATCCATCTGTCCACCGGCAGCTCGGCATCCAAGTTGGCAGAAAGCACCGCATCGTAGCGGCTGTATAACTTTCCCCACGCAATCGGTAGGAAGCTTGCAGCGCCCAGATCATTCGTCACAAGTGTCCTCAGGGAAGACCTATCCAGCAGTTTTCTCGGATAACACAAATCCATGACCTGTGTTTCACCACTCAACAGCAGCAGGCACGTTTCTATGCACTGAGGCCCATCCGTAGTGTAGACCGATAACTGAAGCGTCAGTTCCAGGTGTTCCGAGGCTGTGGAAAAAGGGTTCAGCAGTGCCCAGTGAAACCCTTTTTGGGATAACATGGATTTTTCAGAGCCCAGGTATGTTCGCCGGTGAGATATTTTCACGTGAAAGGCCTCCGGGGATTCCACCAGCAAAAAATGTCCCGGTGGCAACATGACTTCCCGGCGGCTGTCCCGCGGCCACTCCCATCGGACAACACGGGATTCAGAACTTTGGGTATTGACCTCCCGGCAGAACCCAACAGGATCGGTCTGCAACTTGAGAACCGACGTTTCAAGGTCCCGATCACCAAGGTCTCCAAATCCATTAAACACCTGGATTACCTCCAACACCTTTGCTCGCAAACGCTGTTGGATAATCCGTTCGGGAACCTGAAAAAGTTCATTTGTCTCTTTGCGGACTTTAGGCCAGTCGTCTGGATCGTCCGTAATGCAGAGAACCTGGCCCGGGGACAGATCCATCACGATTGCCCCCCCTTCCATCTGTGGCGTGACCTTCTCCCCGCTCAAGAGATCCAGCCAGGAATCAGGCGGTCCAAAATCCTCATTCTTCTGCCATGACGCTCTCCTGGGGCTGCTGTCATCCAGATTGACAACGATCATCAGTTTTTTTCCGGATGGCTGGTGATGCCGCAGCAAAATGAAGATTTCCTCTGATGCATGATCCACTACATTGATCCGGGTTTGATCATAAAAAGCCGGATGATTCTTAAGCAGTTTACTTAATTCATGGATGTGATCCACTTGGTTCTCTTGTGCATTCCAGTTCAAGGACGGGGATCCATGTACATCGATTTTTTCGGTGGCATACCATTCGACACCATTGGCAAATCCAAAAGTTCCCTGAAAGGAACTGAGTGCACACAGTGCGGTACGCATTTTGGCCCAGGTATGAGATCTGGATGCCAGACGCGGGTTGTCATGGGTTTCGGCATAGTGGGCCATAAGACCCTCGCCTTCTGAAACATCCATGCCCTGCAAGAGTTGGGAAGCGATGTCCTGGTGATGATAATTCTGGAAAAGCTCAGAATATGCCCAGTTGAAATTGGCTGTATCCAAAAGCTCTCGCGTTACGATTATTTTGCCCCCAAGTCCCTCTAGGAAGAATATGGTGTCTGGAAACTGTTCCCGGACTTTGGCAATAATGTACTGCCAGGCCGGGATGGGTATCATGTAACCTGCATCACACCGGAAACCATCAACCCCACGCTTGCACCATGTCAGGAATACATTGGCCATATATTGCCACAGGTCCTGGTGCTGATAGTTGAGTTTGGTAAGATCTTCCCAGCGAACGCCCCACGCACCGGGAACTTCGATATCGCCTTCAGAACCACGCGCCAGCCATTCCGGATGGGTTTCGTGTAAAGAAGCGGCCCAGCCAGTGTGGTTGATGGCGATATCCATCAGAAGCTTGGCATTACGGGCATGGATTGCCTCCACCAGCTCGATAAACTGTTCCACGGGCGTAACCTTTGCATCGAATTCCGCCAGAGAAGGATCCACATTGGTAAAGCTGAGAGCTGCGTATGGGCTTCCAAAGCGGCCCATCCTGCCATAGGTTGTGGGTGTGGGGTGGATTGGAAGCAGTTGTACAAACCGGCAGCCCAGGTGACCGATGATAAAATCCAGCTCTTGAATCAAATCCCTGAAAGTACCGGAAGGCGGGATGGCAGTATAACCGGCCTTGTCCAGCAACTGAACCGCATCGATATGCTCCTGTCTGAAAAACCCGCCCCCTTTGTTGGGTCCGAACTGCCGAACAAACGCATTATAGATAACATTTCCGCAGCAGGTATCGGCAGGCTCAACATTGATGGTTATATTGGGGCCCTGAACCCAGACGGGGTCTTGCTGGTCTTCCGGAATGATCATAGCTTTGGCTTTAAAATGACCGATATCAATTAAAGGAAGTCGTAAGCTAAACTGCTGGGGCGTCACTTGCCTCATGGGAATATCAAACCAGTCACGCCCCAGGCCAGGCAGGTTCTTTTCAACTGAATCGATGATTTGTCTTCGGGAGATGCCACCCTGACCAAGGTTGGTCCTGAGAAGCGCGGTTCCTTTGAGCGGGCGGGTCAAGGCGAGCGTAAATGTAACTGTATCTCCCCGATATCGCAGGAGTTTACTGCCGGGTTCTGGTGTCAGTTCCATGTTCATATGGATGGACATGCATGAAATCTACCTGTTTCATAGAATAAATTCAACCATTTTCCCTGTTCTTGCCGGTAAAAACAGTTTTCAAATAAAAAACCCCCATCAAAAATTCTTTTGATGGGGGAGGTACCAAGGGCGTAATAGTTCAGGGCTATCCTTTTATGCTTCTGGGTAACAGCATCTGGTGCTGCGGGCAGATGGATTTTGGATTTTGATAGACAGCACCGGCAAATGCCACCATGTATTTACGAATGTCGGTCATCCTGGTGACTTCATCGACAAATCCCTTCTGAGCACAATATAGGGGCCTTGAGTAATCATAATATTCCTGGGCCATCTGATTCATCTTGTCAATAACGGGCTGAAGATCCCTGCCCGCATCCTTCTCCTTGACCAGACGCCGTGAAAAACTTGCCGCTGCTGCGGTTTCACCATGCATGACATAGATTTCAGAGGTGCCAATGCCCAGTGTAAACGCATTGTGACGGTTACCTGTGGGACCTCCCATCACGTAATGTGCGGCGGCCGTTCCTTTTCGTAACAGGATCAGGATTTGGGGGACATCTGTCTGTTGGATCGAGTAAATGAGGCTTTGGCCCAGACCAAGCAATTCAGCTTTTTCGGCAATGTCCCCCACATCAATACCCGATGTGTCCTGGAACCAGATAATCGGAAGTCGGTCCCTCCCGCAGAGAGTTACAAACTCGTTCATCTTGATGAGGCCCTGACGATAGAGTTTTCCACCAATGCCGGGATAGTCGGCATATTCCGGGTACTCCATTCCCAGAAAACCCTGCCGATTACCAATACATCCCACGGGAAACCCGTCAATCTTGACGATTCCCGTATATATCTCGGGGCCGTAGTCCGGCTTGAATTCCATATGCTCACTGTTGTCAACCAGACGTGAAAGAACTTCGTCAAAATTGTACATCTGTTTCTGATTAAACGGAACCAGGCGATATAGGTCTTCAGCCGGAAATCGGGGCTCCTTGGGTTCCGCCACCCGGAAAAATTTAGGGTTATAGGCCGGCATGTCCTTCATGTAATCCTTCAAACCGTCCAGAACACCGGTCTCCTCTTCGTAAACATACCGGAAAAAGCCTGTTTCATCATAGTGAATCTTGACCGAACCGGGCGGTGTCACTTTGTATTGCTTGGCGGTGTTGATCAGTTGTTCGGCACCCTCCAGGTCAAAATAGCCTTTGGGTGACATTCCGCTCAAAATGCCACCGCCACCCACGGCGATGTTGCAGTTCTTGTGGGCAAAAAGAATGGTCGGGCTGATGCCCTGATACCCGCCGCCTGCAGGGTTTGTACCGTAAATCGCGGCCAGAATCGGGATCCCCATCTGTTCTAATTCGGCATGTCTGAAAAAGGTCGTACCACCCCCCCGGCGATCTGCGTAGAATTTTTCCTGTTCGGTCAGTTTGACACCGCTGCAGTTGACAAGCCACACGAGGGGGATGTTCAAGCGCTTGGAAAGATTGGTGACCCGCAGAATGTTTTCGTACTGTCCCGGAACCCAGGCACCGGCCAAGAGCTTGTTGTCAAAACCGATGATTACAGCCCACTTACCGGAGATTTTTCCAAGACCATCAAAAACATTTGTCGACCCTTCGGCATTGTCGTCTGGATTGTACAGTGTATGCAGGGGACACCATGTACCGGGATCCACGAGATATTGAAGCCTTTGCCAGACAGTCATCTGCCCCCTGGCATTGATTTTCTCCTCTGGGAAACCCACTTTTTTAATTTTTTCGACTTCCTTTTCGATCCCCTCTTCCACACTTTTGATCTTTTCAACATTCTCCTCGGTGCTCAGTACCTGTCCCTGACTGATGGCCTTTCCGAACTCGGGCATTTTTTCAAAATACGGTCGCATGATTTTACTCCATTAGGTGGTTTATGTTTTAATATGATTAAGTTGTGGCTTATATTTTCTCCTTTGAAAAAAGGGTCCGAGGATTCCCCTGATTTTTTCTCCTCGAACCCTCGGATCCTCGACCCTTTGAATCCTTCTTATATCTTTCTGAGAATGTGTTTAAAATAATTGAAAGTGAAAAAAACTTATTTGGTGTCTTCTGCCTGGATTGGCCACAAACCCTTCTCCTGCAGGACCTCTCGTAATACCTTCAAGGCTGTATTGGTCGCGGGAACGCCACCATATACCAGCGTTTGAAATATGGTTTCAGCAATATCGCCGGGGGGGCAGCCCACATTCAATGCCGCTTGGATGTGCAGCTTCAACTCCTCGGGACGAGACAATACCGTAAGGGCGGCAACCGTCACCAATTGTCTGGTCTGGTGAGGAATCTTCTCTCTCGCGTACATACTGCCGGTGATAAACAAAGAGAGATCTTTTGCCAGATCTTTGTCAAAAGCCCGCCATAATGCAAAAGGCCGTTCACCCTCCACATCTTTGAAGTACAGTTCTGCAGTTTGCTTTGTTTTCTCAATTAAATCTTTATCCAAAACAGTACCTCCGCAAGGACTTACATCTTTTTATCACGAAAAAATGAAATATCGAAAACATGACAATGACTAAATGGAAATTAAAAAAATCAACGACGCAGCCGCATCATATAGAATCGCCAAGCGATTCTATTAGCGGTTCGCTTTTCGGTACCCGAGTTGATCCAATGCGACAATCCACTTGCAGATATTGGCCGAGCCTTCTACAATAAAATAAGTGGGGGTATCCTTGTAAAAACGGGCAACCGGATATTCGGTGGAATATCCATAAGCCCCCAGAATCTTCATGGCATAGTTGGCACACTTGGTAACTACCTCGCCGGCAAAATACTTGGCCTTGGCAACATCGAGGCCATTGTTCAGCTGGCCCTGATCTTTCCGCCAGGCCGCCTTGTACACCAAGAGCCGTGCAGCATCGACTTCAGTCGCCATTTGCGCTATCATGTCCTGGTTCATCTGAAACTGTCCAATGGGTTTGCCAAACTGTTTTCTTTCGTTGCAGTATTTAGTGGCAATATCCAGGAAGGCCTGGGAAACACCCACGGCACCAGCTGCCGCCGACATGCGGGTCTGATTCAATGATCCGAAAACGATCTTTGCGCCATCCCCTGGCTTTCCCAAGATATTCTCTTTAGGGATGCGTGTGTTGTCCAGAAAAACCTCTCCTGTGGGCGATGAATGAGAACCCATTTTATCCAATGACGATGTTTTGACACCGTTAAAATTCTTCATTTCCAAGACAAAGGCCGACAAGCCTTTGGACCCTTTGGACACGTCCGTATAGGCATAGTAGATAATGACATCGGCTATGTTGGCGTTGGATATCCATGTTTTTGAACCGTTCAACAACCAATGATCCCCTTTGTCTTCAGCCGTCGATGCCATGGCCATGACATCGGACCCGGCATCGGATTCGGTAATGCCAAAACCACCGATATAGTCCGCATTCACAAGTTTTGGAATGTATTTGGCTTTGATTTCATCCGAGCCATACGTCAGGATGGTATACGCACATCCCAGGGTTTGCATATTGACCTGGACCCGCAGTGAACTCGATGCCCTGGCGATCTCCTCGGTCACCACTGCTGCTGCCATCCAACCCATGTCGACCCCTTCATATTCCTCCGGAATCACCGTACCGAAAAAACCAAGCTCACCCATAGGTTTAATGACTTCCTTATAGGGAAAGTAATGCTCAGCATCCCACTGGTCGGCATTCGGTGCTATTTTTTTGGTGGCAAATTCCCGGACGGCTTTTCTGAGCATTTCCAATTCTTTTGAAAGTTCAAAATCCATTCAATATCCTCCTGATTCGCATTCTTTGATTGAAGAGTACCCTGCAGCATGCGAAGCACTGCCGAACGGCAGCACCTACGGGGAATGCGCTCGCTATTGCCGTTCATATGGATCTCTATCGGCAGGCGCTAAATCGATCACTAAAGGAGGGCGAATCAGCGCTAAACCGTTGTCAACGTTGTTATCTAATTGTTATAACATGATTTATTTTAATACAATCGCATATTTATATGGAAAGATATAGCAGCAACTTTAAAAGATTGTCAAGCTATTTTGTAGTCACATTATAGTTAAAAGCCTGATCAGAGCATTGCATCTTGATCAGGCTTTTTCGATGATTGAACCGTGACGCAGTCGCCTTTTTTTAAAACGTCACGATGTTATTCTATATATCCGAAAAATTTAGGTAGCCAGAGGACCATGTCCGGCATATAGGTGATAAAACCCAATACAACCATCTGGATAATGATAAAAGGTATCACAGCTTTCGACACATAGATCAGGTTTCGGTTTGTCATGGCGCCGGTGATATAAAGGCTGACACCCATGGGGGGCGTACAATACCCGATGGCCAAGTTGACGGTCATGATAAGCCCGAAATGCATCCAACTGATATCGAAAGCCTGAAGCATGGGCAGAAAAACCGGCCCTAAAATCATGGTGGCCGAAATAATATCCATGAACATTCCCACGACCAAAAGTAGCATGTTCATGGCGAACAAAAATAATACGGGCGATTGAATGGCGGATAGAACCGTTTCAGTAATTCGCCCCGGAATACTTTCCAGTGTAAGCAATCGGCCGAAACAGGTGGCTCCCGCGACAATGATCAACAAAGTGGCCGATGTTATAGCCGACGAAACCGTGATTTCCTTGACCTGACTTAATTTCATAGATTTGTGGATAAAAAGCTCAACAATAAACGCATAGACGCAGGCCACCACAGCCGCTTCATTGGCCGTGAAAGCGCCGGAAAAAATTCCGCCGAAAATGATGACCGGCAGCATCAGAGACCAGAAGCCTTCCTTCAGAACAGCCAGGGTTTCCTTAACATTCGGAACCGGCATACGCGTAATTTCGGTCCTATTGCGAAACAAGAGATATGAATAGACACACACACCCAACATAATCATGATGCCCGGTAAAAAACCGGTTAGGAAAAGACCTTCCAGGGATACATTACTGATCATGCTGAAGAGAATCATCCCGATACTGGGAGGTATGATAACACCCAGATTGGGCGAGGTGGTCATCAATCCTATAGTGTATTTTTCCGGGTAGCCGTTTTTAATCAATGCGGGAATCATAAACCCGCCCAAGGCAACAACAGTGGCCACTGTCGAACCGGAAATCGCTCCGAACAGCCCGCAGGCCAGCACACCTGCCATACCCAGACCGCCCGGCAGCCAGCTAACCAGTGCGTTGGCAACCTTGATGAGTTTTTCAACGATACTCCCGGCCGTCATAATATTCCCGCAAAGGATAAAAAACAGAACCACCACCAGCGCAAAATTGTCCATGGATCGAAAAAGGGTTTGCGCCAGCAACAACAGCGGCAGATCCGTAAAAATGAGAAATCCGAGTGTAGCAGTAAAAAAAAGACACATGAACACGGGTATATAGGTTGCCATGCAACCCAACAGTATGGAAAGAATGATAATGTCGCTGGTTTCCATTCAGGACTTCTCCTCAATATCTTTATGTTTCAATTCCATTACATCCTGGTAAACGACCTGCAGTGTCCGGATAAACATCAGTGCACCCATCAAGGGCAGCATGGAGTAGAGATAGGCCAGAGGGATTTGCATAATGATAGTCTTTTGATGGGTCCGGTTCTGAAGAGCCACCATGAGCCATCCATAATGAATCATCATATAGGCAAATATCAGGGTAACCAGATTACTGAAAAAATTCAGCGGCACTTTCAGTTTCGGGAGCAATTGGACCGAGGCATCGATCTTGATCATTTTACGCTGCTTGATGGCAGCACTACAACCGATGAGGGTCGTATAGATGATCACCTCCCGCACCAGTTCTTCAGACCAGGCCAGGGTATAATTAAATCCATAGCGTAGCACCACATTAATGAAAAGAGCTGTCAGGGCGATAATCACAGCCACGAACAAGGTCCAGTCCTCAAAAAAGCTTAAAATCTTGTCTAAAAACCCAAGTATTTTTCCAATCATTGACAACCTCTTGACATAAACTCAAGACAAAAGGGGCCCGGTATATCCCAAGCCCCTTCTATATTTTCGATAACAAGTATTATGGCTTATAGCCCATGAAATCCTGTACTTCTTTCAAGTAACTGACCGGTCGGTGCATATCACTGGGATAGAGCTTGTTGATTTCGCCAGCCATTTTTTCGTGAGCAACATTGCCTTTTCTCTTGAGAACATCCATGGCTGCATCAGACAAGGTGATAAACTCAATGCCGGCTTCTTTTGCCTTGGCAATCTGATCTATTTCCTGCTGGGCAGTTTGTTTCCGAATATCGGCACAAACATCGTGCACCACCTCGATAAAAGTCTGTTTCAGGTCGGCCGGCAGTTTCTCGAGCCAGGCTTTATTGAAAATCCAGATAAAGAGTCCCTGGGCATAGTTGATGTAGGTGTAGTATTTACACACCTCAAATTTTTTGGTGATGTTACAGACCATAGGGGTATGATCGAGGCCTTCGATAACGCCCTGTTTCAAGGCAACCGGAACATCTGGCCAGGGCATGGCCACGGGATTGAATCCCC
This sequence comes from Deltaproteobacteria bacterium, assembly GCA_024639645.1. Classification (GTDB taxonomy): domain Bacteria; phylum Desulfobacterota; class Desulfobacteria; order Desulfobacterales; family B30-G6; genus B30-G6. The sequence goes on along the minus strand of JAHEIB010000022.1, from coordinate 16,911 downwards.
ATTCCCTGTACAGGATCTGGTTCACGATGGCTTCGGCCGTTCGAAACTTGATTTTTTTCGCATCCGCCAAGGTCCGTACCGGCGTCGTGGTGGCCCAGCCATAATTGCCATAACCCGTAATATCAAGACCGGTAATTCCCTGGTGATCCATGGCCATCATGAAGTGATTAAACAGTTTCTCGTTGGCAACAAATTTATCCAGCTTGTCAAAAGAGTTGATCAGAAAAGGTAAATTGACGAGTCCAAAGCGCGGACCCAGATTGGTCGCAGCAACAGAGCTGACACCCATGCCCTGGATGGCACCCATTTGAAGTTGATTGAGTACTTCCACTTCGCCGCCCAGCATGGAGAATGGTTTGTAGTCAAGATAAATCTGCCCGTTGGTCCGCTTCCACAGCTCATCCCGGATGGCAAATCCGGTATAGACGCCTTTGATAACAGGGTGTGATACATTGGAAACAATACAGCGATACTTGGCTCCTGAGGGATCGAAAGCCGGCTTCCAAGCATCCAATGATGGCTGCGCAAGCGCAATCCCAAGAAAGAAACTTAGACTGACCAGAGAGACCGTTAATATTATGGATAGTTTTTTAATCATCTGTGCCTCCTTTTCCAATACGGGTCATCATGCGAACTAAACTTCATTCATTTGCCAAAGCTGATTTGAAGCTAAATTACAGCTACAAGGGCGAATAGTCAAGAATAAAATTGTTCCATGGTTTATATGAAATATGACAAATTCCTTGCTGCCGCTGAAACAAACTACCGCACAGTAGAGCATCTTATCTTGCCTGCTGCAAGATTCTTCTATCTACCATCCAATGTACGCATTTGCATTGACATGATAGATAGAAAGCACGATACTTTAGTGTATACCTCGCAAGTTATAAAACAATAGCGTTCCGTCATTATTATCATCTGAATCGTAACATTGTTTATGGAAGGTGTTTTTCAATGGGAATGACATATGAGATCGCTGAGATGGAGGATGTCCAGGTAGTGTCCATCAAGGGCAAACCGAGCGTTGACGATATAAAGCATATTCTGGATGAGATTCAAAATGAATCCGGATACTCGCACAGCGCCCGCCTGTGGGATTTTCAAGAATCCAGCTTTAATTTCTCCCAGAGTGAAGTTCTTGATATTGCATCGTATGCATCTGCAGGGGACAATCGATCAGCCAAGGTTGCCATGCTGGTCAAGGAAGATTTATCTTTCGGTGTGTCACGTGTTTATGAAGTCTTTCGCCATACCGACCTGACTGAAATCAAGGTGTTCAAAGATAAAATAGAAGCTTTGGCATGGTTGCGTGCATAAAAGACAATTTATAAAAGCAGGAATCTATGGGTTCGCCGGTATCACCGGGGTTATGGGTCTACTGAAATACTTCCACATTAGATCCACAGCCCTCCCTATTGTGTCATACCCGGACCCCATTCTCAGGCGTGTTTCCGGCTCCGTGAGTTTCGTTAATGACGAAATTATCTCCCTGGCAAATAATATGATCGGTATATTGAAAACCCGCGCACCCATAGATTTTTTTCTCAAAGGCTCCCTTTGCAAGGGCCTTTCCGCACCCCAGATCGGTATTCAAAAACGATTGATGGTCTGTGGGTTGCACGGGGCGCTGGAGGTCCTTGTAAATCCGGAAATCCTGATAAAAAAGGGAAGCTATGAGAACAGTGAATACTGCCTGTCCCTCCCGGATTTTCCGACCCGTATGGTTCCACGCTCAGCTTATGTGAAAGTACGTTATCGAAATCTACAGGATCAAGAGCAAATACTTGTGGCAACAAAGGGCTCTGCCGGTCTGATAGAGCACGAAATGGATCATCTCAATGGGGTTTTGTATATTGATTATTAGAAACGCGGAACAATAAATGCCAATGGGTGATGGGCCGATGATTTTCAGCGTCATGGCTGTCTATTAGAAGCCATCTCAAAAATTAGATTTTGGTTCAAAGTCAAGGCGGGCCCAAGTTTCAACCCGCAGGCGCCCCGCAGGAAGTGCCCTTGGGGTGAATACTAAAGTATTTTGAAAAACTGAAACGAGAGCACAACACAGAATTTGGGCCAAAAGATATTTTTGAGATAGCTTCTATAAGAAAGCCCCACTTGCTCTATAATTACATTATATTAGCATCGTGGGGCCATGTTTTCGCCCTGACAGAATATCAGGGTTTTTATCATTTCGATTTTATGTGCTTGGTTTATTCTTTTTTCTTGGCGTCCTCTGCCGATTTATCTTCACCAGCCGAAGCCTTGGTTTTCGTATCGGTTTTTTCAGGCGTTGCTTTTTTCCCGACCGCATCAGCAGTCTCTTGGGGCTTGTCGGCTTTGGTTTCTTCTCCGGTTTCTTTAGAGGACTTCTGAGCTTTCTCCCCAGAATCAGCCTTTACATTAGCAGCTTTCGACGTATCGGCTTCAGCTTCTGCAACTTCTGTTTTCTTTTCAATCGTCTTTTTCGGAGTCGCTTTTTTGGGTTTCGCTGCCTTGGTCTTTTTCGTGGTTTTCTTTTTCTCGGGCTCAGGTGTGACCAGTTCAATCAGAGAAACCGGGGCAGCATCACCGGGGCGTCTCCCGATCTTGATGATCCGCGTATATCCGCCAGAAACAGCAGCAAAGCGCTTGGGTGCTTCTTCAAAAACTTTGTGAACAACTGCCTTTTCCCGTACGATGGACATGGCCTGTCTTCGGGCATGTAGATCACCCTTTTTGGCCAATGTAATGATATGATCAGCCCAGCGGCGCAGTTCTTTTGCCTTGGCGTCTGTCGTCTGAATACGATCATACTTGAGCAAGGAGGTTACCATGTTTCGAAACATGGCATTTTTGTGGCTGCTCGACCTGTTTAGCTTTACGCCTGATTTTCGATGTCTCATTTTACTGTTTAATCTCCTTCCTCTTCATCTGCCTCAGGAGGAACAAACCCTTCCAGCTTCGTCCCCAAGGAAAGTCCCATCTCGGTCAATACTTCCTTTATCTCGTTCAAGGACTTTCTGCCAAAGTTTTTTGTTTTCAGCATTTCAGCTTCAGATTTCTGCACAAGCTGGTAAAGTTTCAATATTTCTGCATTTTTCAAGCAGTTGGCACTGCGTACAGATAGTTCAAGCTCTTCGACGCTGCGGTATAGATTTTCGTTGAACTTAGGCTTCTGCTGTTCTTCTGACGATTCATCCGGATCCGGTTCAAGATCTTCATCAAAATTGATAAAAATCGCCATCTGCTCTTTGAATATCTTTGCGGCATAAGCCACAGCATCTTCCGGGATAACACTGCCGTCCGTCCATACCTCCAGTGTTAATTTATCATAATCAGTTCGCTGACCCACACGTGCGTTGCCCACGACATAATTAACACGTTTAACAGGTGAAAACACCGCATCGATGGGGATTGTTCCAACAGGCGCATCCTCATCCTTATTGGATTCAGCCAGAGAGTAGCCTTTACCGATATTGACCGTCATGGTCATCTTCAACTCGCCATTTTCAGACAAAGTCGCAATATGGTGATCCACATTGAGAACTTCGACCTTTCCGTCTTCGCTGATGATATCACCGGCAGTCACCATTCCCTCACCTTTTACATCAATTGAGATGGTTCGGGGTTGGTTCCCTTCCATTTTTAAGCGAACTTCCTTCAAATTCAGAATGATTTCAGTAATATCTTCGATAACGCCTGGAATGGTCGTAAACTCGTGCATAACAGATTCGAATTTAGCCGATACAATGGCAGCGCCATGAAGGGATGAAAGGATGATTCGTCTCAAAGAATTGCCGATGGTTATGCCGAATCCTCTTTCCAGAGGCTCGCAGACAAACTTACCATATGAAGGCGTACTATCTACTTCAACCTTTTTAGGCTTAATCATCGCTTGCCAGTTCATGAACATAATGTCACTTGAAGTCATTGTTTTTTTCTCCAGATTATCTTGAAATCGTTCCTGCGATTTTTATTTGGAATAAAGCTCTACGATAAGCTGTTCCTGTATTGGCATGGTAATGTCTTCCCGAACAGGAAACCCTTTTACCGTTCCTTTAAGGTTTTCTTTTTCCAGATCGAGCCACTGTGGAATGCCTCTCCGGACAACCGCATCCATGGAATCACTTATCGCTTGAATTTTTTTGCTCTTTTCTCTGACTTCTATAACGTCCCCAACATTCAGCAGATAAGAAGGAATATTGACCTTCTTCCCATTTACGAGAAAATGGTTGTGCCGAACAAAGTGGCGACCCTGTGTTCTTGAATTCACCAGACCCAGACGATAAACTACATTATCGAATCGGCGCTCGAGTGAAACAAGCAGGTTGGTGCCAGTGATACCTTTCTGATGATCCGCTCTGCCGAAAAACAGGTGAAACTGTTTTTCAGAAAGACCGTACATACGTTTCACTTTCTGCTTTTCTCGAAGTTGGATGCCATAGTCTGATGTTTTCCCTCTCCGTCGCTGACCGTGCTCACCAGGGGCATACCCGCGTCGGTCAAAGGCGCATTTATCTGAGTAACAACGGTCACCCTTGAGAAACAATTTTAAGTTTTCGCGTCTGCATACCCTGCAGACTGCTCCGCAATATCGTGCCAAATTATCCTCCTTTATTATTTGGCCAAATCAAACCTGTTTGGATTATCTCAAAACGGTTTGAAGTGTTAGACCGTGCCAAGGTATCCGTATACACAGATGCCTTCTTTTACACCCGGCGTCTTTTGGGTGGGCGACACCCATTGTGGGGAATCGGTGTCACATCTTTTATTAAAAGGATATTAAATCCTGCAGCCTGAAGTGATCGCAGTGCTGATTCCCGCCCAGCACCTGGCCCTTTTACATAAACTTCGACATTTCGCATGCCATGCTCCATGGCTTTTTTGGCGGCATCCTCAGCAGTCAGTTGTGCGGCAAAAGGTGTACTCTTCCGAGATCCCTTGAAACCATGAACTCCGGCACTTGACCAGGCAACCACGTTACCACCCTGATCTGTGATGGTTACGATGGTGTTATTGAATGTAGACTGAATATGAACAACACCGCTGGAGATGTTCTTCTTTTCTTTCTTTTTTGTTCGGGTTTTTCTCGGCATATATAATATCCCTGTTTAATCGTCTTGTTGCATGTTATTATTTTTTCTTGATACCGCCCTTTTTCTTGACCGCAGAGCGTTTCGGACCCTTGCGTGTCCTTGCATTCGTACTGGTACGCTGTCCGTGAACAGGCAATGATTTACGGTGGCGGAGACCACGATAGCACCCCAGGTCCATGAGACGTTTAATATTCATGGAAACTTCTGTTCGCAGTGTCCCCTCCACCTTGCATTCATTGTCTATGACCTTTCGAATACTATTTATTTCAGACTCTGATAAATTATCTGTTTTGGTATCCGGACTGATATTGAGCTGGGATAAAATCCTGCTCGACGTGGTTCTCCCTATACCATAAATATATGTAAGGCCTATTTCTATACGTTTATTTCTTGGTAAATCTACGCCAGCAATTCGTGCCAAAGCCTATCCTCCTCTATCCCTGCCTCTGTTTATGCCGTTTGTTCGTACAGATAACGCGCACGACACCTTTCCGACGAATGATTTTACAATTATTGCACATTTTTTTTACCGATGCCCTGACTTTCATTTGTGCATCTCCTTATTTTCTTTCGATATAACACGCCCGATTATAATCGTCGCGTTGCAGTACTGTGTAATTATATTTCCTATCCCAGGTATAGCGTATCATTTGGACCGATACGTAATCCTACCCCGTGTCAGGTCATACGGTGAAAGCTCCACTGTCACCGTGTCACCGGGTAAAATCTTAATGAAATGCATGCGCATCTTTCCTGAAATATGCGCCAGAACCTGGTGTTTATTTTCAAGTTCGACCTTGAACATTGCATTGGGTAATGTCTCAAGTACAATGCCCTCAACTTTGATTGCCTCTTCCTTCGGCATCTCGCTTTATCCTTTTTTGATTGATTGCTTTTTCGGTTTATTCTAACGTCTGCCCTTGATACCGCCCTTTTTTAAGAAACCTTCATAATGTCGCGTGAGCATGTGTGACTCAATTTGCGATATCGTATCGATAGCCACGCCAACAACAATCAGAAGTGCTGTACCACCAAAATAAAAAGGCACATTGAATTTGGTGATCAAGATGGAAGGCAACACACAGACCGCTGACACATAAATCGCCCCTCCCAGCGTAATCCGGGTGAGAACTCTGTCGATATAATCGGCGGTTCGTTTTCCAGGACGGATGCCGGGAATATACCCTCCCTGCTTTTTCATGTTGTCCGCGACATCCACTGGATTGAATGTAACCGCGGTATAAAAATAACAAAAGAAGAAAATAAAACCCACAAAAAGCAGTTGATACAACCAGTTGCCGGGTTGCATGGAATCGGCAATGCTCTTCACCCATGGAATGGCGATAAAGCTGGCAATGGTAGCCGGAAACATGATGATGGACGAAGCAAATATGGCCGGTATAACACCGGCAGTATTGATCTTGAGCGGAAGATGTGTGCTCTGACCTCCATACATCTTGCGACCCACAACCCGTTTTGCATACTGTACCGGAATCCGGCGTTGGCCCTGTTCGACAAAAATGATGAAGCCCACAACCGCTATCATCAAAACAAGTATCACAAGCACAGAGAAAATACCCATCTCACCGGTGGATATCAATCGAAAAGTATTGGCGATGGCGGTGGGCATCCTGGCAACGATACCGGCAAAAATAATAAGAGAAATACCGTTTCCTATACCGCGTTCCGTAATCTGTTCGCCCAACCACATGATAAAGGCGGTTCCAGACGTCAAGGTAATCACCGTCATGAGCCGAAAACTCCATCCCGGATCGATGACCACCTGCGCTCCCCCCGGTGAAGCCATGCTCTCAAGACCGACACTGATTCCAAAACCCTGAATAATACTCAAGACAACCGTGCCATAGCGGGTGTACTGCGTGATCTTTTTTCGCCCTTGTTCACCTTCTTTGGAAAGACGTTCTAGATGCGGAACCACTACTGTCAACAGCTGCAGAATAATGGAAGCGCTGATGTACGGCATGATGCCCAGGGCAAAAACTGACAGCCTCTCCAGAGCACCACCGGAAAACATGTCGAACAAACCCAGAAGGGTTCCTTGAGCTTTGGCGAAAAAGGAGGCCAGCGCAACAGTATCGATCCCGGGAGTGGGTACATGCACACCAATCCGGTAAACCGTTAAAAGTGCCAGGGTGTAGAAAATGCGCTTTTTAAGCTCTGGAATCTTGAATATGTTCTGGAATCCGCTACCTATCATTATACGACCTCTACGTTTCCGCCCACAGCTTCGATTTTCTGTTTTGCATTTTTGCTTATGCTGTTCACCTTGATGGTCAAGGGGTATTCAATGTCACCGAGCCCTAAGAGTTTTATACCGTCTCGTGCGCCCTTAACCAGGCCGCAAGCTACCAGGGCGGCTTCATCAACCACGCTGCCGCTTTCAAAACGTTTTAGATCCCGAATGTTTATGGTCACAATTTTTTTGCTGAAAATATTTGTAAATCCACGTTTGGGAAGCCTTCTGTGGATTGGCATCTGACCACCTTCATACCCGGGCCTGACACCACCGCCTGAACGGCTGTTATATCCCTTTGTGCCGCGCCCGGCTGTTTTCCCATTTCCAGATCCGACACCCCGGCCCTTCCTATTCTTGGATTTTTTTGATCCGGCTGCCGGAGAGAGTTCATTTAATCTCATCGCTATTCTCCTCAACCTTGACTAAATGTGAAACCGCATTGATCATGCCTCGAATGGAGGGGGTGTCTTCTAACTGAACCGTTTTGTTCATTTTTCTGAGTCCCATCCCGTATAAGACCCTGCGGTGCTTTTCAGGTCTGCCTATCATACTTTTAACCAGCGTTATATTCAATTTCTCGACCATGAATTCTTCCTCAATTATAAATCTTCAACAGAAATTCCCCGTCTTGCGGCAACCTGCTCGCGGGATTGAAGCTGCTGAAGTCCCTCAATTGTCGCTTTGACAATGTTATGGGGATTGTGAGAGCCCAGACACTTGGTAAGAATATTCTGTACGCCGGCTGCCTCCAAAACAGCTCGCACAGCACCACCCGCAATCACACCGGTCCCCTTGGATGCAGGAGCAAGCAGCACCCGACCGGCGCCATATCTTCCCACAACCTGAAAAGGAATGGTTCCTTCAATCAGTGCCACTTCAGACATATTCTTTTTCGCCTTTTCAACGCCTTTGCGTATGGCCTCCGGGACCTCCCCGGCTTTTCCAAGACCATATCCGACATTTCCATCACCATCGCCAACAACGACAATAGCACTGAAGCTGAACCTGCGGCCGCCCTTGACAACCTTGGCTACACGGCTGATATGAACAACCTTGTCAATTAATTCGTTTTCTTCCTTATCTTGTCTGAACAAGAGTTTGCCTCCTTACTTTGAAATGGCTTTTAGAACACCAACCCCGCGTCTCTGGCTCCTTTTGAAACAGCCTTTACCCGACCGTGATATTGAAATCCGTTCCGATCAAAGACTACCTTTTTAACGCCTTTCTCGATCGCTCTCTCTCCCAGAATCTTACCGATGTGCTCTGCCGCTGCTATCTTGCTTTCAAATTTTGGATGATCCTTGACCAATTTTTCCATGCTGCTCGCAGCCGCCAGTGTATGCCCGCTGACGTCGTCGATCAACTGCGCGTAGATATGTTTTGAACTGCGAAACACACTCATACGCGGCATCTGATCCGTTCCGCTCAGATGTTTTCGGATCCGTTTTTTTCTTTTCAATCGGGATAGTTTGCTTGGATTTGTTGCGCCCATTTTATCGTCCTAAATCTTTTTTTGTTATTTGGTTCCGGTTTTTCCTGCTTTTCGCTGTACGTACTCTTCTGCGTACTTGATGCCTTTCCCCTTGTAGGGTTCGGGAGGTCTCAACTGCCGGATTGAGGCAGCAGTGCGTCCCAGCAGTTCTTTGTCGATGGCAAAGAGCTTCACTATGTTGTTCTTTTCCGATTTGGCTGACACACCTTCCGGCAGATCAAACGTTATCGGATTGGAAAAGCCAAGATTGAAAACAATGCTATTGCCTTTTAGTTCGGCACGGTAACCAATGCCATTGATTTCAAGAACCCTCTCGAAACCGGCGCTGACACCCGTCACCATATTCGACACAAGACTTCTCGTCAAACCCTGCAATGCTCTGTTTTCCCTATTTTCATTGCGCATCGTGACATTTATGACATTGTCTTTTATCTCCAGATCAATGGCTTGGTGTATTTCTCTGGTAAGACTGCCCTTGTCACCCTTAACGGTCAGCACTTTATCTTTATACTCAATCTTTGCTTTATCTGGAACCGTAATCGGTTTTTTCCCAACTCGAGACATGGGTTAACCTCCACTGTCACCTAACTTCGTTAACATCCTTGGATGGATTTCTTTTATCACCACAACAATTACCAGACATTGCAGATAATCTCTCCACCAATATTATTTTTCCTGGCATGTTTGTCCGTCATGATCCCCTTGGACGTCGATAAAACAGAAATACCCAAGCCATTGTAAACAGGCTTAATATCCTTGCCCTTCATATAGACCCTTTTACTCGGCTTGCTTACACGATCTATTCGAAGAATCGAGTGTTCCTGCTTTTCGTTATATTTCAGATAGACCCGCAGTATACCCTGTTTGTTGTCCTTAATGAATTTATAGTTGCGGATATAACCTTCGTCTTTCAGTAGTTTTGCCAATTCGAATTTCATCTTGGAACCGGGTATGTCGACACTGTTAAACTTTGCCTTGCCGGCATTCCTTACCCTGGTCAGCATATCGGCAATTGGATCGCTCATCGCCATTGTCTTCTCCTATCTCCCTTAACCTATCAAGCTGCGTGCTTGTTGAAAGCAATAATTCCGATGTCCACCATCGAAACCGTTCTATTTACCAGCTCGACTTTACGACGCCTGGCAGTTTTCCCTTAGATGCAAAGTCACGAAAACAGATTCTGCAGATACCAAATTTTCGAATAAAACCTCTGGGTCTGCCACAAATGGGACATCTGTTGTACGCCCTTACCTTGAATTTCGGTTTTGCGGCCGCTTTATTTCTTAGCGCTGTTTTTGCCAAATCATCCTCCCTCGTCATTTGCTTTTGATCCGGATTCTGAACCGAATCTGTCAAGGTCTAATTTTTAAAAGGCATACCGAGCTTTTTCAGTAGCTCTTTCCCTTCTTCATCTGTTTTTGCGGTTGTAACGATCGTGATGTTCATGCCCTTGATTTTATCGATCTTATCGTAATCGATTTCCGGGAATATAATCTGTTCCTTGATACCTAGGGAATAATTGCCCCTGCCATCCATGGCATTCCCTGACACACCTCTGAAGTCACGAACACGTGGCAATGCGATATTGACAAGTTTGTTCAAAAAATCATACATGCGTTGTTTTCGAAGGGTAACCATGCAGCCAATCGGCATCCCGGTTCTGAGTTTAAAGGCTGCAATTGATTTTTTTGCCCGGGTTATCACCGGTCGCTGGCCAGCAACGGCCGTCAGTTCTTCTACAGCAGAATCAAGGACCTTGATGTTCTGAATGGCCTCACCCATGCCTATGTTCAGGACAATCTTTTCCAATTTGGGAACCTGCATGGTATTGCTGTATTTAAAGGTGTCGATCAGGGCCGGCACGATTTCTTTTTCGTAATATTCTTTCATCTGTGACATTTAAGTTTTCCTCGATCTTAGATCTTCCTGTTTGCTTCGATTATCTGAAACTTTCTAAATGCCGATTTTATTAGAAGCTGTACAGGATACCGGGTTATGCATCTATAATCTCATTGCACTTTCTGCATGAACGCACTTTTTTCCCATCATCCAGTCGCCGCATCTGGATACGAACCGGGCTCATGCACTTACTGCACATCAGCATCACATTCGACCACGGAACAGTTGCTTCACTCTCAACGATACCACCCTGACGATTTTTTGCGGTTGGACGGGTATGCCGTTTGACGACGTTAATGTTCTCCACAAGGATTCGATCCTTCTTCCTATCGACCTTCAGCACTTTACCAATTTTGCCTTTGTCTTTACCGGTAATGACCTTTACCTTGTCATCTTTTTTTATATGACACTTGTCTCTTAACATATCCTCATCTCCACAGGCCGATCGATTTATAGAACCTCGGGTGCCAAGGACACGATTTTCATAAATCTTTTGGCGCGTAATTCCCTAGCAACCGGACCAAATATACGGGTACCGATCGGTTCTTTCTGTGCGTTAATCAAAACCGCTGAGTTATCATCAAATCGAATAAAAGACCCGTCCGGTCTTCTGATTTCCTTTTTCGTACGGACAACAACTGCCTTGAGAACATCTCCCTTTTTAACCTTCGCATTGGGAATGGCTTCCTTGACCGAAACGACAATAATATCGCCAATACTTGCATACCGCCTTCTGGATCCGCCAAGAACTTTGATACAGTAAAGAACTCTGGCGCCTGAATTGTCCGCTGCGGTCAGTTTTGTTTCCGCCTGAATCATCTTTCTTTTCCTTTATATCAAACAGCTTTTTTAACAATTTTAGCAATACGCCATCTTTTGTTCTTGCTCAAAGGCCTCGATTCCGTCATCAGCACCTCGTCTCCGATCCGGCATTCATTGGTCTCGTCATGAGCAGTAAATTTATTGCGTCTGCGAATATATTTTCCGTAAAGGCGGTGTTTCACGAGTCTCTCAACCTGGACCGTTACCGTCTTATCCATTTTATCGCTTACGACCGTTCCAACCTGTTGTCTTTTCATTCCCATTGTTTTCATAACAGCTTTTATCGCCTATTCCTGTTTTTGGTTTTCTGTTTCGCGAATAATAGTCATGACACGCGCGATGTCGGATTTGGTCTGCTTTAGTTTTGTTGGGTTCTCAATTTGTCCAATTCCATGTTGAAAGCGAAGATTGAATAATTCTTCTTTCAAATCAACCAGCTTCTGCTGCAACTCATGGGAACTGAGATCCCTGATTTCCTTAGGCGTCATTAGCTCACGCTCCTTTCCACAAATTTCGTTTTAACGGAAAGTTTGTGCGATGCAAGCCGGAGTGCTTCTTTAGCAAGATCCCTGGGTACACCTGCCATCTCATACAAAACCCTTCCTGGACGGATAACCGCAACCCATCCTTCAGGGGCGCCCTTGCCTTTTCCCATGCGAACTTCAGCCGGTTTTTTCGTAAAGGGCTTGTCGGGGAAAATGCGTATCCAGAGCTTTCCACCCCTTTTGACATGCCGCGTCATGGCAATACGCGCCGCTTCAATCTGTTTGTTGCTGATGGTGCCGCACTCAACAGCCTGCAAACCGAATTCTCCGAAATTGAGCTGACCACCCCGTCGGGCCAATCCCCTCATTTTACCTTTTTGCTTTTTTCGATACTTTACCTTTTTAGGGCTCAGCATTGTTTATCTCCTGTTAAAGGGCCTTGAAGCAATCTTTAGATATTTAGTTCCGACGACTTGCACCCTTGATTTTGTATATTGTTTCGACTGACTAAGCCCGACCTAATTCCGTATCTTGCTTGCTCAGTATCTCGCCCTTGAAAATGAACACCTTTATACCGATAAGACCGTAAGTGGTTTTGGCTTCGGTAAAGCCGTAGTCGATATCTGCTCTCAAGGTATGCAGGGGAACCCGGCCCTCTTTGTACCATTCTGTCCTGGCCATCTCAGCACCACCCAACCTTCCGGAACAGATAATCTTGACACCCTGTGCACCGAACCGCATGGCAGAAGACACGCCTCTTTTCATGGCCCGCCTGAAAGCCACCCGGCGTTCTATCTGCAACGCAACATTTTCAGCCATGAGTTGGGCATCAACTTCAGGTTTTCGCACTTCCTGAATATCGATGGAAACTTCCTGCGAAACCAGCGATTCCAGATCCCGCTTTAGCTGTTCTATTTCAGAACCCTTTTTTCCGATAACAATCCCGGGCCTGGCTGTAAATATGCGCAGGCGTACACGCTTGGCAGATCTTTCGATTTCTATCCGGGAGATACCTGCATGATACAGTTTCTTTTTTATGAACTTTCGGACTTTATGATCCTCGAGGATATAATCCGCATAATTCTTCCCGGCATACCATCTGGAATCCCATGTTTTGATGATTCCTAATCTTAATCCAATCGGATTTACTTTCTGACCCAAGCTCGTACCTCCTTTTTATACAGCTTTCTCAGCTAATACGACTGTTATATGGCTGGATTTTTTTAATATCCTGGCACCGCGCCCGCGTGCTCTCGCTCGAAATCTCTTCAATGTAGGACCCTGGTCCACAATAAGGTTTTGAATCACCAGAGAATCGACATCTATGCCGTGATTATTGTCGGCATTCGCAGCAGCGGAGCGAAGCGTCTTTTCCACTAAACCGGCAGCTTTTTGCGGCATGTACTTCAACATGTTCAATCCGGCTTCTACCGGTTGTCCTTTGATAGCGTCCGCTAATTTCCTGACTTTCTGGGGCGAAATACGAACGTACTTGCTTACCGCCTTGACCTCCATTACCGAAACTCCCTTTTAAAAAGTGTTATCTTCTTAACTTCGATTTCTTATCACCGGCATGACCGTAAAACGTTCGCGTCGGTGAAAATTCACCCAGTTTATGCCCTACCATGTTCTCTGTAACGAAAACCGGAATAAATTTTTTCCCATTATGAACCGCCAGCGTAATACCGACCATTTCGGGTATGATTGTCGATCGCCGGGACCAGGTTTTTATAACCTGATTACTCCTGGATGCCTGGGCTGTCTCCACTTTGTTCATTAACTTCTGGTCGATGAATGGACCTTTTTTTAAAGACCGTGGCATAAATTCTCCTGAACTGTGTTGTTTTTTCCGGTTGTTCCCGCTTTAATTCTGCCATTAAGCAGTGTCGCGGACATCCTATCTTTTTGTACGTCTCTTGATGATAAACCTGTTGGTTCGTTTGTTTTTACGGGTTCTGTAACCCTTGGTCGGCACGCCCCATGGTGTACATGGGTGCCGCCCACCTGATGAACGGCCCTCGCCTCCACCCATGGGATGATCCACTGGATTCATGGCCACACCTCTTACCTTGGGTCGCTTGCCAAGCCACCGTTTACGACCGGCTTTGCCCAAATTGATGTTTTCGTGTGTTACGTTTCCGATCTGTCCGATCGTCGCCATACAATTAAGCAGTACCATTCGGACCTCGCTCGAGGGGAGTTTGACCAGTGCATAACGATCTTCCTTGGCCATGAGCTGCGCGTACGTCCCTGCACTTCGCACGATCTGTCCGCCCTTGCCAATCCGCAGTTCGATATTATGAATGTGCGTTCCCAAGGGGATGTTTTTCAAAGGAAGCGTATTGCCCGGTTTTATATCAGCCTCGGGTCCGGACATCACTTTATCACCCACGTAAAGGTGCAACGGAGACAGAATATATCGTTTTTCACCGTCTGCATACTGAAGTAGTGCGATCCTGGCACTCCGATTCGGATCATATTCGATAGAGGCGACTTTAGCGGGAATACCGATTTTATCTCTTTTAAAATCGACTATCCTGTAATGTCGTTTGTGACCGCCCCCGCGATGACGGCTGGTAATCCGTCCGTTTGCGTTACGCCCACCGCTTTTCTTGATGATGCGCATCAAACTTTTCTCGGGCTTTTTCTTGGTAATCTCTTCAAACGATGCATATGATTGAAATCGACGTCCCGGTGATGTCGGTTTGACTCTTCTTGTAACCATACCTATCTCCTAATGAACGGGTCCGAATAAAACTGAACCCGTTGGTTTTAGGTTTTATGTGTTAAGTTTTAAGTAGAAGCTGACAGCTGAATGCTTACCTAAAACCTAAAACTTAAAACCTAAAACAATATTTATACCCCTTCAAAAAAGTCGATTCTTTCCCCTGGCATGAGGTTCACAATCGCTTTTTTCCAGTCCCTACGCTTACCCACAATTCGGCCCCGCTGCTTTACTTTGCCTTTAACCTGCATCGTGCGGACATTGGCCACCCTGACATTGAATATTTTTTCGATAGCCCGTCTGATTTCGACACGGTTTGCCCGGCGATCGACCTCAAAGGTTACCTGATTGTGATCTTCTTTCTGAATACTGGTTTTTTCAGTAATCAGGGGTCGAATGATGATGTCATACTGAATCATTAGAGCAACCTCCCTTCGATCGCCTTAACAGAGGCTTCGAGCAGCACCAGCGTCCGGTGTTTCAGAATATCGTATACATTGAGGCCCTCGAATCTCATCACTTTGAATTCCGGCAGATTTCTGGAGGAAACTTCAAGATTCTCGTTCTGCTGGTCAATAACGATCAGCGCATTTTCCATATTCAGCTTTCCGGCTATTTCCGTAAAGGCCTTGGTTTTAATTTTCTCAAGTTCGAATTGATCCAGAATCAGGATATCATCATCCTTTAATTTGCTGCTCAAGGCCATTTTAAGCGCCAGTTTTTTCACTTTTTTAGGTACCTTGAAGCCCCATGATTTCGGTTTTGGACCAAATGCGACACCCCCCCCCCTGAGCAGAGGTGATTTGATATTGCCCCTTCTGGCTCTACCGGTTCCCTTTTGACGAAACAGTTTCCTGCCACTTCCCCTGATATCGGATCTGTGTTTGGTGGAAGCAGTCCCAGCGCGTCTGTTTGCCAGCTGCATGGTAACCACCTCATGCAAGACGCTTTTCTTCACCGGCACATTGAATATCTCGTCGTTCAAATCGACCTGTGAAACTTTTTTTCCTGAACTATTTATAACATCTACGACAGCCATGGATTCCCTCGGTTCTTATTTTGCGAATTTCGGTTTTCTAATGGTGACAAATCCTGAAGTATGTCCGGGTACCGCCCCCTTTAACAGGATGAGGTTCTCCTTGGGCCTGATATCAAATATTTCGAGGTTCCGGACCGTCTTTCTTTCATGCCCGTAATGCCCGGGCATTTTCTTGCCTTTGATGACCTTGGCCGGCCATGCACTGCATCCAATTGAGCCGGGTATTCTATGGCTATGGCTTCCATGTGTCTTTTTTCCGCCATGAAAGCCATGTCTTTTGATTACCCCTGAAAAGCCTCGGCCTTTGCTTGTCCCGGTCACCTCTACGCGCTCGCCAACAGCGAACATCTCTACGGTGACTTTCTGACCCGGGCTGAAATCCTGTGGGTTTTCAACCGACACCTCTTTTAAAACCCGGGCAGTCTCGGCCCCGCTTTTATTAAGATGGCCCTTCAGCGGTTTGTTGGTCCTCTTTTCTTTTTTTTCACCAAACCCGAGCTGCAGGGCATTATACCCATCACTGTCGACGGTTTTAACCTGTGTTACGACACATGGTCCCGCCTCGATAACCGTCACGGGAACGGACCGGCCTTTTGATGTAAACTGCCTGGTCATGCCCAATTTTTTTCCGATTAATCCTTTACACATAATTCACAACCATTCCTATGCTATAACTTGATTTCCACATCGACACCTGGAGAAAGATCCAGTTTCATCAATGCATCAACCGTCTGTTGTGTCGGCTCTAAAATATCGAGCAGTCTCTTGTGTGTTCTCATTTCAAACTGTTCACGTGACTTTTTGTCGATGTGTGGGGAGCGAAGAACACAGTATTTATTGATTGCAGTGGGAAGTGGTATCGGCCCTACGACCTTAGCGCCCGTTTTTCTCGCAGTATCCAGGATGTCTGCAGCAGATTGATCCAGCAGCTTGTGGTCATATGCTTTGAGCCTGATTCTTATCTTTGAATTCATTATCATGATTCGGTCTCTCTCTTTATTCGATTATTTCGCTGACCACTCCGGCACCGACGGTTCGACCGCCTTCACGTATAGCAAACCTGAGTTCTTTTTCCATGGCAATGGGTGTGATCAGTTCGGCCGTTATCGTCACGTTG
>JAHEIB010000276.1 GCA_024639645.1 Deltaproteobacteria bacterium | reverse complement strand
GCAACCCTTGGAACGCCGATATCCTTGACAGCAATTGACTGGTGCAATTCGTCCATGCCTGCTTGGATCTCCGGCGGTATTGTTGCGGCCATAATCAGATCCTCTATTTCCTTTGACAGACGGTCAAGGGATCCGGTGTCGTGGATATCGATCTTTGACAGCCGTTCGTCGATTTCCCGCCGCAGACCATTGTGCTCGATGAAGTGGTAATAGGCGTTGGTTGTTATGCAGAACCCATCGGGAACCGGAAGCTTCAGTGTATTTTTGACAATAGCGAGGTTCAGAGCCTTGCCACCCACTAGATGGAGGTCTTGGGCACCGGTGTCTTCCAGTCTGAGTACATACGGCGGCGTAACCACGACTTTATCCGGTGTTGTCATAAAACGGATATAGGAATCAATTTTTTTATAAAAAAACAAAAGATCCGGATAACGTCCCGGGCATACCCTGGACAAGTCATGGACAACTTCGGAAACGTGCCGGGAAAGCTCTGTAGACAATTTTGCAATGGCACTGAAATCTCTTTTTTTCCGATTGTAATAAATGTCTTCCAGTTCCGCCAGGAGTTCATGTGATCGTTTGTCATGGGTCAAAAGCGATTTAAATGCGGCGTATTTTTCCTTTAACACCGATCCCGGTGAAAACAACTGATAGGTCCAGTTTTTAAAAAGATTTCCGATCATCATTCGTGACGCTCCTTTTACATTCTATGGGGTCTCTTTCATAAAGATAACAAGGAATCGTCCGTTAACAAGCTTGGGTATCGCTGACCAGCAGTTGAATGGATTTATTGCCGTTCCATCGATTCCACTGGAGATGGTAGGCGATCCTTGCGAACTGGTCTACATTCGTGGAATCTGGATCTGCATTGAATTGGATGGCCCACAGCCCCTTTCTCTTTTTATCGGCGGCGGATGACAAAAGCATGCGCCTGTGTCTTTTTCCCACGATAGAAGAGGTATGGACATGTACATCATTGGCCATGAATACGGGTTCGGGATTCTGAACCCCAAAAGGCCCCAGGGAAGTGATCTCATCGAGTAGTTTGGGTGTAATGTCGGATAGCTCCAATACATGATCGATATACATTTTTTGCAGGAAATCCTCGGCCGAGGCTGTCTGGGAGATCACCTGGTCCAGGCACTCCCAAAAAGGCTCTATCTGGTCAGCCGGGAGCTGCAATCCGGCTGCCATGGGATGCCCACCGAAGCCTTGCAACATATGAGCACAGGCTGTCAGCGCAGACAGGATATCGATATTGGGGATACTCCGGGCGGAGCCTTTTCCCAGGCCTTTTTTTACGGAGAGGAGAATCGTCGGTTTAAAATAAAGACGGGTCAGCCGGGCTGCCACAATACCCACCACGCCTTCGTGCCAGTCCGGGCTTGAAAAAACGATGCAGTTCCTTTGCACAAGACCTGGATCCCTGTCTATGCGTCCTGAAATATCTGCCAGAACGTTTTCTTCTTCCTGCTGGCGTCTTAGATTGAATTTGCTGAGCAGTTCTGCATCCTGCCTTGCTTTTTCAGGAAGAGGGGTTTTTAGGAGCCGTGCTGCAATTCCTGCATGGTCCATTCTGCCGGCTGCATTGATTCGGGGACCAAATCGAAAGGAAATATCCTGTGCATTGATATGCAGGGGATCGATGCTGCAGATATCTGCCAGGGCTTTGGTTCCGGGTCTGCGTGCGGATCTGAGAATTTCAATCCCCGTGCAGGTCAAGATACGATTTTCCTCTACCAGGGGCACCATATCGGATACCGTTCCCAGGGCCACCAGATCACAGCTTTTTTTTAAATTCGGCTCTTTTTGATCCTGGAAG
This sequence comes from Deltaproteobacteria bacterium, assembly GCA_024639645.1. Classification (GTDB taxonomy): domain Bacteria; phylum Desulfobacterota; class Desulfobacteria; order Desulfobacterales; family B30-G6; genus B30-G6. Next base: position 1,077 of record JAHEIB010000276.1, on the reverse strand, counting down.
AAACCCTGATCTCGAAGGTGCTTCCGTAGTGCCAGTGCCAGGTAGAATGCGAGACCCACACCGGACAGATTTTCCAGACCTGAATGACAGTCGTCCCGCTTGGGGTTGATAATCGCCAGTGCGTCAGGCAATTTAGGTGGCATATCGTGATGGTCTGTAATGATCACATCAATAGAATTTTCATTTGCCAGGGACACGGCCTCATGGCTAGACACACCGCAATCCACGGTTAATAGAACCTCTATTTTCTTTGGTATGACAATGTCTGTGATGTGTGTTGTTTTTAGACCGTATCCTTCGGTGATACGGTGCGGAATATGAAACGTAACATCTGCATTGATTTCTTTCAGGAATTGATACAACAGGGTTGTGGCCGTCACACCATCCACGTCATAGTCCCCAAAAATGAGTATCCGTTCTTTGTTCAGTAGGGCATCGCTGATGCGTGCAACAGCCCTGGTCATGTCTGCGATTTCAAAAGGCGGTCTCAAACGGTGCAGGGATGGTTTTAGAAACGCTTGGATATCTTTTTCGGAATCCAGTCCTCTTTGAACCAATATGGATGCCGTCGCAGGATGGCACCCCAGAAGTCGGGCTACCCTTTCTGCCGCGTCGGTATCCGTTTTTTGAATTTCCCAGGTTTTCTGCATGCAGCTGGCCATATCACAAGAAAGGTTGTTTAGAACTTCAAAATAATCTAAGTGCTCCTTGCAGCGTTGCAAACCAGCTAAAAATGCTCACATACTATTTGTATGCCTCGCTTTTTCACTGCTATGCGCCCCTCCTTGAACCCTAACTAGTGTCCATCCATATATGGTCTTTTCACGCCCTGCCGGCGTTGGGTGCCATGATTTAACGCCTCAAAATAGCTCGCTATTCCTCCGGGTTAAATCTGACACCCGCCTTGTCAGAACGCAAAAATCCCTATTTCTGGACGGACACTAACTATATTTTGAAAGATCTTATAGTCTAACGAACCGACTTGTGCCTTTTATTCGATTTTGAATATATATAGTGAGTTGTGTTTGCCAACGGCGCAAACTATACTACCTCAAAACCAATTATGCCAGAAATAAA
>JAHEIB010000021.1 GCA_024639645.1 Deltaproteobacteria bacterium | reverse complement strand
GGAAGGGTAATGAACGGCATCTGATATCCTCCTCACATACATTGAAGTATTGATCACCAATCTAAGAGCGATTCCAATAAATGTCAAAACAGGTCTTTATTGAAGAACCCCGCAGCAAGCTACGGGGAATGCGCTCGCTATTTCGGTTCAGGCAACGCTCGAGGTCAATTATGTAACCAAAGGGGTCTTGATAAACCAGACCATTTATACTATGGTTTTCAATACCCAATCTTCACAGAAAATCTACTTTAGACAGCGAATCTTATACGTTTAAACCCTCGGGGAACAGATGGCCGGACAGAACAGATGGATACTTCAAATCGGATGTTGCATTATCATGTGTCTGCTAACATTTGCTTGTGCATCAACACAAAAGTGCGACTCCAGGGAGGTGCCTGTCTGGTTAAGCTCCACTCCCCATGACGATACCTACTTTTATGCCATTGGCATTTCAGGGCAAACCAGGAATGTCAATGATGCCTGGATTCAAGCAGGAAACCGGGGGCGGGCCGAACTCGGTCGTATCATCTTTTCACATGTATCGAGCCAGGACACGATTGTGAACACGACCCGAGGTCAGTATTCTAGCCAGCTTATTGATATTCTATCCGATACGGAACTCAACTATACGGAAATTATCGAACGCTGGTACGATCCGTGTGGAGACTATGGCCCGCCTCGATATTACTACGTTTTGGTAAGAATGGATAAAAAGACGGCTTCCGCTGTACTGAGAAGCCTGAACTGACGACCTTGGTCCATGCGGATTAGGGATAGAAAAACTATTGGAGGCTAATATGCGACGGATCAACTGTTTTTATTATATTTTGATGTGCATAGGCATTACCCTGCTTTCGTTCCTTTTTTCGGCAAGCCTGCAGGCACAAGATACATCAGACATGGAATTTGAGCTGGAAGAAGCAGCTATTTGTCGAAATGTTGTGGATAGGGTGCCAATTGGCAGGGGGTCGGTTTTCCATACAGACACCGAACGCCTCTATTGCTTTACAAAAGTTGTCAACGCCAAAACAGATACAACAATCACTCATCACTGGTACATGAACGGCAAACTGAAAGCCTCGGTGACACTTCCGGTCAAGTCGGCATCGTGGCGCACATGGAGTTCAAAAAAGATCACACCCAACGATACAGGAGACTGGATGGTAGAAATCCTGACAGCAGATGGTAATGCCGTCGAAAGCATTCTTTTTCTTGTACAATGATCGAAGCGTTTAGATATGTCGGGTTGGCTTTCCTAGCTTATTTTCTCGGTTCTATCCCATTTGGTCTTATTTTATCATCTCTTTTCGGCAATCAGGATATCCGTTCTAAGGGAAGCGGGAATATCGGGGCAACCAATGTCCTGCGTGTTTCCGGGACCAGACTGGGTCTGCTGACACTTTTCCTGGATGTGTTCAAGGGTGCTCTGCCGGTATTCATTGCCGTCTATCTGATGGAAAGCCCCGAAAACCCATGGAGTCAGGCATGTCTATCCATCATAGCGCTATCCGCATTTATAGGGCATCTTTATCCCCTCTACCTTGGCCTGAAAGATGGCGGAAAAGGTGTGGCCACGGCATGGGGGTGTTTCCTGATTATCTCCCCTGCTTCCGCTGTGATTTCACTGTTGGTCTTTGTTCTGATGGTCTGTGTCTCAAACAGGGTTTCCATTGCATCCTTGTCCGGGGCGGCTGTTCTACCGATGCTAATTTGGTACAATAGCCATTCAGTCTTGTTTACCCTTTGCGCAGCTATAGTCCTCACCCTGATTGTCTATCGGCACAAGGAGAATATCGTACGATTGGCACATGGAACCGAGTCAACTATCTGGAGAAATAAACCCTAAGCTGTATGCGTTAAGCTATCAGCAGCTTAACGCTTAAAGATTTTGGCTGATAGCTAAGCCAGTATTGACCAAACGAGCGTGACTATGCCTACCAAAATAAAATGAGATTCAATCAAAAATTCCAGATGAATACCGGGCAGCATCAGTTCTTTTTCATTGGCCAGAATAACACACAACATCAGGAGGGGGCAGGCAGCCAGGGCAAAACCAAGAAGGTTGAATATACCGGATGCACTCGCCAGAACCAGGATCGCCGCCGAAATCAAAAGAAAATGTTTCAAGACCCGCAATGTTCGTTTTTCACCCATGAGGATGGGTAGTGTTTCCTTACCAACAATTCTGTCCCCCTGCATGTCCAGAACATCGAAAAACGCCGTTCTCACAAACACAAAAAGCGTTGCCCAGAAAAACGTCAACAAAACCGATAGATCAAGACCGCCCATTTTTTCAAACGATGGAAATATGGCGCTGACAATGCCCCATGCCACCGCAATCAAAATGGTTTTTGAGCCTGGAATGTCCTTTATCCGTCTGTATTTTGGCTGTTTCGGAAACCAATCAGGTATCAATTTCAAGTTATAGGAAAAGCCAAGCATACTCATGACCAGAAGAATAAGAAAGGGTGTCCGTCCCATACCGTATGCTGTCAACAAACCGGCGGTACCAGCTGCTATGGCCAGAATCGACAGCAACAATCGGTAGCGTATGTAAAATGCAGACCGCTCCGGATCATTGAAGCGATCCGATTGCCTTCCCATCAGATGGTTCAGGATATGCATGGATTGAACGTAAAGCGCAGCAATGAGTATCTGCGGATAAAAAAAATCGATTCCCTGTAGTCTGGCACAGGCAAAACAAAGAGATCCGGCCCCCATCGCAACCATAATATTTGTCAAAAGTAAAGATCTCTGGAGAAGATAGATCGGTTTTCTCCACGTAAAAGCGCCTTTGGCCGGCAGTGTTTCAAGTTTTCGGTACACCCGTTTAATGATCCAGTTTGGGGTACTGGCTCCGGCAGTAATGCCAACACATGCGATGGAAGACAGGGCATCCAGATCAAGCTCTGATTCGGTTTCTATTTGGAATACCTGTTTCCCGGCCTGTTCGGCAATTTCGGACAATCGCCTGGTATTGCCGCTGTTGTGCCCGCCAACAACGATGATTGCATCCACCAGGCTGGCGAGGCGGAGAACTTCCGCCTGCCGTCTTTCTGTGGAATCACAAATGGTATTAAAAATCTTATAGTGGGGATATCGCTCAGACGCCCATTTTCTGACATCATCTAAAAGGCGAACATTCTGGGTGGTCTGGGCAACAATGATGGCTTTTTCAAATTCTGGTAATTCGTTCAACGCCTTAAGATTATCCGCTATGTATCCCTTAACTCCAGCATAACCTAACAGTCCCACAACCTCCGGGTGATCCTTGTCTCCAATAATGATGGATGCGTAACCTTTCCGGGCGTGCTTTCGAATAATCGTTTGAACCTTAATGACCCGTGGACACGTTGCATCTATCACGGTAAACCCTGCGGATGCTAAAGATGTCTTGATGGCCGGCGGGACCCCGTGAGCCCTGATGAGAATAATTCCCGTTCCATTTTCCGGAACGGAATTCTCAATTTTGATCCCCTTTTCTTCAAAAGTATTGAGAACTTGTGGGTTATGAATCAAAGGACCATAGGTTCGGACGGGGGCATCTTGTTGATGGGCTGTGTCCAGAACGATCTCCACCGCTCTGCGAACACCCATGCAAAATCCAGCAGTTTTGGCAATGATTACTTTCACGTAAATTGTTAAACCGAAAAAGTGAGCGCTAACGCTTGAGTTCTGCCGTTTGGCAATGCTTTACATACCGCGGGATTAGAAAACGAGTCTGAATTAGACAGAATTCCTTACGGTGGATGCAAAGCACTGCCGCAAGGCAGAATATTCCCCACTGCTTGCAGCAGTGAGCTTCAATTGTACTATGTTATCCCTCAAGATAAATCTTGTTGTCCACAAGCGACAATGAATGGATTCGGGCCTCGATAATTTTCTGGTCTCCGAAAATGCTGATAAGTTTGATCTTATCGCCCTCCGGTTCCACCGTATCCACGGCTTCCATGATCAACCTGGTTTCCTGGCCTTCGATAAGATAGGCATTTGCTTCACACATTATAGGATTCCTTTTTCTACAGTGATGATATCTATTTCTTATTCCTTACCGGTCGCCAATTCCAGTAGATCCTCCGCCAGCATTGTTTCTATCAGCTTTGGAAGTCGGTCGGAAGAGACACCCACAAGGGCGATATTCTCCTGGGACAAGGGTATTAAAATTTTTCTGGCTTTGCTCGAAGCGACTGCTTCGGCCATACCGGGTGTCAACTCGCCCAGCATGGCATTGGCAATCACGATACTGATGGGGCCGACAATTATATCTGCATGCTGTGATGTTTGAACAATGGCATTCTGACCGGAAGCACCCCGATTCGCCCCCGCCTTTAACATATTGGCGGTAGCAACGGCATTGGTTCCCAGTGCTATGATCTCGATCAGTTCCGCATAACCTTCCTTGAGCTTTTTGATGATAATGCTGCCGATACCCCCTCCCTGCCCATCGATGACAACAATCGTTTTCATACTATGGCCTCTATTTTACCATTTTTTTTAGCAATAAGCTATCCGCCGCTATCCGCTAAAGGCTTATCGCTTAGTGCTCACAGCTTAACAATCTTATCTCTGTTTCGACGCTTTTTCTTCGACAGCCGTCGGCTGGGTCCCTTCTTGCGTGTCGTTGGAATCCATCCAGTGTTTGGGGAATCTTCCATCCCAACATTCTCACCAGAATAAAGTGCCTGGAATATTTTTTCTTCAAAGGCCCCGGACCCGATGGTTGCCGAACCCACAGACCTTACAAATGAAACAATATCTCTGTCTGAACTGACCACCAGAGCTCTTTCCTTTTCACGGGCCGCCATACGCTTGATAACCGTGTCAGCCGTTTCACCATGGCGCGAAAACAGAATGCTGATCCCACGAAACCGCTGACGTCTTGTATCAGGAGAGAAGGCATAGGTGCCGTCGAAAACAATGGTGATCGGGTGGCCTTTTCTTTTTCGGTATTCCACCAGCATGTCCTGAAGGGCTTCTCTTCCTTCCTGCATATCCCGCAGATCTATTATACGCAACTGTTCTGACTGACGAATGACATTATAGCCATCTACGATGATATGAAGTGACATGGCTGTGAAAATTATCGATGTTTGGTTGAAGCCTATCCCGCAGCATGTTAGGTGGAACGCGTTCGCTATTATCGGTTCAACAGATGCAATAACCTGTCAAGATCTTCATTGCTGTAGAATTCTATTTCAACTTTTCCCTTTTGACCCCGACGTCGAATTTGAACTTTGGTACCAAAATTTCGGGAAAGTTCTTCAGAAATATTTGTAAAATAAATATCGTCAGACCTCTCTTTGCGTTTTCTGACATCACCGGTTTTTTTCTTGATACGATTGACAAGCGCTTCCGTCTCACGCACGGAAAGCCCCTTTGAAACCACTGTGCGCCATATAGCAGACTGTTGGGCATTGTTGGAAATACCAAGCAAGGCCCGTGCATGCCCCATACTTAAAACACCATCGACGATGCTTGCCTGAATCGGTTTCGACAATTGTCTTAAGCGCAAAAAGTTGGCCACTGCCGATCTGCTTTTCCCGACCTGTATCGCCGTCTCCTCCTGGGTTAGTCCAAACTCGTTCATCAGGCGATGGTATGCATCTGCCTCTTCCATGGGGTTCAGATTTTCCCGTTGAATATTCTCCACAAGAGACATTTCAAGTAATTGTTTTTCAGTAAGCTCTTTTACCACGCAGGGAACATCTGTATATCCAGCCAGTTTTGCAGCCCGGAGCCGCCTTTCGCCGGCAACGATTTCATAGCCATCCTCGAGTTTCCTTACCAGCAATGGCTGTATAATTCCCTGCTCTTTTATGGAAGCACTGAGTGACGCCAGTTCTTCCTCTTTAAACTTTTTTCTCGGTTGATAACGATTGGGACGAATGCGGCTGATCCGACAGAAAAAATAATCCTCTTCCGTATCCCCTGTCGCATCAATATCCGGAATAAGCGCACCCAATCCCTTACCGAGAGCTAATTTTTTTCTCGTTTTTATCTGTTTTTTCGGCATATTTCATATTCTTTGATAAAATCTCGGAAGCAATTTGATTGAAAGCGATCTTATCGCTCCCCGGCAAAAAGTTTAACCGCTGGTTTTGTGGCGGGCTTAATTCCCATAACTTCTTTGGCCAGCTGACGATAGCTTCGGGCTCCATTCGAGGCACCATCGTAAAGAAGAATTGGTTTGCCAAAGCTGGGAGCTTCACCGAGCCGTACATTTCTGGGTACAATGGTTTTGAACACAAGGTGTTTGAAATATTTCCTGGCATTCTCCGCCACTTGATGGGACAGGTTGGTTCGCTGGTCAAACATGGTTAGCAAGATACCTGCAATGTTCAGGCTGGGATTTAAACTGTGCTTAATATGCTTGATGGTCTGCAGGAGCTGGCTCAATCCCTCCAGCGCATAAAACTCACATTGCAGGGGGATCAGCAACGCATCCGCAGCAGCCATGGCATTCACCGTCAACAAACTCAAAGAAGGTGGACAGTCAATAATGACATATTCGAAACCGCCGTCCAACTGAGACAGCAGTTTTTTCAATGTCATTTCCCGCTCTTTGGTGTTCAGCATCTCAATGTCAAAGCCAATCAGCTCAACACGCGAAGGTATGATCTTGAGCAGCGCAATTTCGCTGTCGATGACAATACTGTCAGCCGATGCCTGTCCGATCAAGCCGTGGTATAAGGTTTGTTTTAGACTGTTTTTATCGATACCCAGTCCGGTGGTGGCATTTGCCTGGGGATCACAGTCCACCAGAAGGGTCTTTTTATTGGCTACCGCCAGTGAAGCTGCCAGGTTAACAGCCGTGGTCGTCTTGCCAACCCCACCTTTCTGGTTTACAATACATAAGGTTTGAGTCATGACAGTGCGTCTATCATAAAAATACGGCTTTGAAAAGGGAAGAGCCATTTGAACCGAAAAGGCAAGCACCCACCTTGTGGGTTTTGCCATGCAGAAAAACATTAGGCACGGCTTGCTATTGGGTTCTTCAATCGTCCGAATCGAGGGAAAGGTTGATAGGTGTTTCAATCTTTGATAGAATTTCAACCATGAAAAAATACTGCAAAACAATAGCGCGATGGGTCATGGTCTTTCTCCTCGCTCATCTGACCGTGATGCCGGCAGCCTATTCAATTACCATACAGGAAGAAGAGGAACTATCCAGAGAATTTCTGCGTGTGGTCAGAAAACAATTTGACCTCATTCAGGATCCCTTTGTGATCGGATACGTGAACAAAATCGGTTCAAACATCCTTTCAAACATGCCGCCCCAGCCGTTTAAATATCAATTTTACATCGTAAAACAACATGTTTACAATGCCTTTGCTACCCCAGCAGGCCATATTTTTATCAACAGCGGTCTCCTGGCAGCGCTTGAGAACGAAGAAGAACTTGCCGGAATCCTGGCCCATGAAATCGCCCACGTGGTCAGCCGGCACATCTCCCAGAATATAGACCGTTCACCTAAAATAAACCTGGCAACGCTTGCGGGTATCGCTGCGGGAATACTTATCGGTAGTGGCGGTTCTGCCGCACTTGGAAACGCTGTGATGGTTGGATCCATGGCTGCCGGACAGTCGGCGTCCCTTGCCTTCAGTCGTGAAGATGAACTACAGGCGGATCAACTTGCTTTTGATTATCTCGACAAGGCCGGCTATGGCAGCATAGGCCTCCTCACATCGCTGCAAAAATTGCGGAGTAAGCAGTGGTTTGGAACAGATCAGATTCCAGCATATCTCATGACCCACCCTGCTTCTGAAGAACGTATGGGAAATATCGACACCCATATAGCGAACAATCAGCTGCCGGAAACAAACCGCAAGCATATCGATAAAGATGTGTTTCGGTTTGTGCAGGCAACACTCTCAGGAAAATACAGCAATGCGGAGACCGCACTGGTATCGTTTGATTCCCAATTGAAGACCCATCCCGGGGATACCATCGCGCTCTATGGCAAGGCGCTGGCATTGGCAAACAAAGGTGATTATCCTAATTCCTTAATTTATTTGAAAAAAGCCTTGGAAAAAGATGCCCTCAATCCCGTCATGCTAAAGGAATTGGGACGTATCTATTTTTTAGGCGGTCAATACCCCAAAGCACTTCAGGCTCTTGAGGGGTCTGTGGGGCTGGCACCCGAAGACAATGAAAGCCTTTTCTATCTTTCCCGGACCCGCATGGAGCTCGGAGAACTGGACAAAGCCGCCGATGGTTTCAACACAATACTGGAAAGAAATTCAACGGAAACAGGAATATACCTTTTTCTCGGCAACATATACGGTATGCAGGGGAAGATGGGTAAAGCCCATTATTATCTCGGCAAATACTACCAATCAAAAGGTTCCTGGAAAACGGCTGTGGTACATCTGGAAAAAGCCCTGCCCCTCACCACCGATCCGAAACAAAAAGAAGAGATCGAAGCCATGCTTAAGCGGGCTACAAAAACAGCCCGGCGTGAGTCATTGGAAGAAGAAGGTGAACGGAAATAGCGAGCGCTAACCCCGCAGCTTGCTGCAGGGTACTCTTCAATAAACCCGGTCTATTGCTTGGAGTCACTGCGATCAAAATGAGAAAACTGCATGGAAAAGGTCCCCCTGCCCTGCGTAGCAGATCTTAATGATGTTGAATAGCCGAACATCTGGGCCAGTGGGACAATAGCTCTGATCACCTGAAAACCGGTTTTGGAAGCGATCGATTCGATCTTTCCCCCACGCGCGTTCAAATCACCAATGACATCCCCCATAAAAGCTTCGGGAACAAACAGTTCCACTCCCATGATCGGATCGAGAAGGAAGGAACCACCATTGGACAGCGCTGTCTTACAGGCCATAGATGCGCTTACACGGTACGCTAGTTCCGATCCAACAGACTCTTTAAAGGAACCGCCGATGAGAACCACTTCCACATCGACAACGGGATACCCCATGAGAACGCCGCTTTCCAGAGACTCCATGACGCCCGCTTCAATGGCCGGAATGAAATGTTCCGGGATTTCCTCATTCCGGATTTTGGAGGCAAAATTGTTTCCGTTCCCACGTGGTAACGGGCTTATCTTCAATTTGACCTCACCGAAATGCCGCTGCCCAGCTACTTCCTTGTCAAAAACCGCCATTCCTTCTGCCGCTTTTTCGATGGTTTCCCTGTAGACAACCTGGGGTTTTCCAACACTTACGCTGGTCTTAAATTCCCGTAGCATCCGACTGATAATGATTTCCAGATGCAGTTCACCCATGCCCGATAGAATCGTCTGGCCGGTATCCTGGTCTTCTTTGACTTTTAGCGTTGGATCCTCTGCCACGAATTTTTTTAGAACCTCATCTATTTTTTCCTGGTCCGCATGGGTCTTGGGTTCCACAGCCACCGAAATAACCGGTTCATAAAACTCGATGTTTTCTAACAGAATGGGATTTTCTTTCGTACAAAGGGTCTCCCCTGTTGAGGAATCTTTCAAACCAACGATACCAACGATACTGCCGGCTCCGACTGCATTGACCCGCTCCCGTTTGTTGGCATGCATGTGCAGAATCCTGCTCAGTTTTTCAGTTATCTTCCGGCTGGGGTTGTAGACTTCCCCCCCGGCAGTCAACTTTCCACTGTAGACCCGGACAAACGAAAGCTTACGGCCCTCAATCATGGAAACTTTAAAAATAATTGCCGCCAGCGGTTTGGAGTCCAGGGCAGGGCATTCCCTGTACTCACCCGTTTCCGGATCTATCCCCTTCATGGGCGGAATGTCCGCCGGGCTGGGCAAAAATTCGACAATCGCATCAATAAGTGGTTGAATGCCTTTGTTCTTAAGCGCCGCACCGCATAAAACCGGCACAATCTTCAAATCGATTGTCGCGCTCCGAATAGCGCCCTTCAACATGGGTTCATCGATGATTTCCTCCGAAAGATAAGCCTCCATGATATCATCATCAACTTCCGCGAGTGTCTCCATCATCTTTTCACGATGCTTTTGTGCCGTTTCCATCCACTCGGGTGAAATGGCTTCAGAAATGACGGTCTCTCCCAGTGTTTCGTCATCCCACACGAGCTGCTTCATCTGAATCAGGTCGATGACACCTCTGAACCTGTCCTCACTACCCATGGGAATCTGTATGATCAGCGGGTTTGCCCCGAGTCTCTCTCTCATCATATCAATGGTCCCGAAATAATCGGCACCGATTCTGTCGAGTTTATTGACAAAGGCTATCTTGGGAACAACATATTTGTCCGCCTGGCGCCATACCGTTTCAGATTGTGGTTCGACACCACCCACGGCACAGAAGACACCCACAGCACCGTCCAGCACCCGCAAAGAACGTTCGACCTCGATAGTGAAATCGACATGCCCGGGCGTGTCGATAATACCGATTTCAAAGCCTCGCCATTGGCAGGTTGTCACGGCTGACGTAATGGTTATGCCTCTTTCCTGCTCATCAGGCATCCAGTCCATCGTGGCTTCACCATCGTGTACTTCACCCATTTTATGAGAGCTGCCTGTATAGTACAAAACCCTTTCGGTGACCGTGGTCTTGCCGGCATCAATATGGGCAATAATACCGATATTTCGTATCTTTTCTATTTTATTGGTTTTTTTCATCTAATAAACAGCATGTTGGCTCGAAAGGGAAAGCGGAGGTCCACATGTCCCGCGAGTGTTGTCTCCTCTTTTCCTTCCACCAGAATTTTTACGGTTTCAATTTCAGGAATATTTAAAATCAATGAATTCACCATGGAATAAATTGTCAGCAACTCTGATTTAGCACCCCCTGGATGGCCCTCCCGAAGCTCACGAGACAGGTCCACGTAAGCAGTGCGATTCTTTAAAATGTAGAAGCCTCTCAGAAGCGTCCCTTCTGGGATCGTCGGTTCCAGAGTCTGTTTGGGCCCCTCCAGTAAGGCCTTCATAATCTGTAAACCCAGCGCTTCAGGGCGGATACTGGCTGAAAGAGATCTTTCCTCTGAAACAAGAAAAGCATTGTCGCTGTCTGAAAAATAAAGATGGACAACGATACGGTCCGGTAATTTCTCAGAATGTACCTGACTTTTTTGGGTTACCGTTTTTTGGCCGGCAGGATCCTCGCAGCCCGTCCACAAGAACAGGCACAGGATACTGAGCAAACTGATCCTTGCCGGACGATTTATTTTATCGGCGTTCAGGGCCATTTCGTCCACCCAAGGTTTTTCTATCAAAGATCTGGATTTTTATGCCAATCTGGTGCCGATGTCAATAGAAAGGCGTTATGGAAACGAAAGACAAGTCCAAATCGACCGCAACAAATATGTTTCAATTTTATTTTTTCATTGAAAGTTCTTTAAAGACGTATTATAGCAAACAAGATTTTTCCGGAAGCTCAAGGGGGATATGGATGCATAAATGTTATCTGTTGGTGGTAGGAGTTGCAATACTTGCGATATTCAGTTTAAGTCAGGTCATCGCCGGGGAATCCGAGGAAAGCATGTGTATTCCCATGGGCGACATTGTCATTGAGCCGCCCGATCAGATTGAATCAAAAAGGGCTGCTGTCACGTTTCCCCATGCAACCCATTTCAGTTACACGTGTAATACGTGCCATCACAAATGGGACAAAGAAGCGCCTGTACTTTCCTGCATGGCCGCAAACTGTCACGACATTGTGGCAATCCCCAAAAATGTAGAGGGAACCAAAACAGATCCCGAGCTTTCCAGCCGATATTACAAGACCGCTTATCACAGCGCCTGTATCGGGTGCCACAAAACAATCAAACAACAGAACAAAGCCATTGAAAACGCATACCGCTCTACTGGGGCATCCATCCAGAGCAGCGGTCCCACCGCCTGTTCCGAGTGTCATCCCAAAGAATAAAAAAGGCCGGCTGGATCCATGATCCCGCCGGCCTTTAAACCGTCCAAGTGTGTTCTGGTGCTTAGCCCTTCAACGAATATTTCTTCATGATACCGTTATAGTAGGCTTTTTCCGAAATACTGCCCCAGGTTCCGACCTCCTTGGAAAACTTCTTAAAGGACTCGTGGACCTTTGTGGCCATGGGACTCTTGGCCGCCTCTTCTTCGACAACCGCCTCGGCCATAGGCATCAATGCTTCGAGTACGGAATCGGGAAAGGGAACCACCGGCACCTTGTGTTCATTGATCAAGGTCTGCAGGGCAGCCCCGTTACGGGCATCAAACTGGGCAAGCACCCAGTGCTCGTTTTCCACACAGGCGGCATCGACGATCTGCTGCAGTTCCTTGGGAAGTGACTCGTAGGCTTTTTTATTGAAAAAATATTCCAGATAGGTTCCGGGCTCATGCCATCCCGGATAATAATAGTATTTCGCAGCCTTGAAAAAACCGAATCGCAGGCCGTGCAAGGGTCCAACCCACTCGGTGGCATCCAGAACGCCACGCTCCAGAGATGTGAAAATTTCACCCCCCGGAAGCAGGACAACGGTTCCGCCCGCTTTGGCAATAACCTTTCCGCCCAGTCCGGGTATCCTCATTTTAAGACCCTTGAAGTCGTCGATGGTATTGATTTTTTTGTTGAACCAGCCTCCCATCTGTACCCCGGTGGACCCACCCGGTCTGGGGATGAGATTAAAGGGCGCATAAACTTCTTCCCACAGTTTCAGACCGTCTGCGCCATGAAACCAGGCTGACATCCCCTGGGCATTCAAGCCAAAGGGTACTGCAGCAAACCATTGGGTTGCCGGCTCCTTGCCCGCCCAGTAATAAGACGCCCCGCTTCCCACCTCAACCGTACCATCCGATACCGCCTGAAAGCTCTCCATGGCCGGCACCAGTTCGCCGGCTGCAAATACCTGAATCTCCAGTTGTCCATCGGAAAGCTCGCCGATTCTTTTTGCCAGGCGTTCACACCCCTCCTGAAGCACATCCAGCTTGGGAGGCCAGGTGGTGACCATTTTCCATTTGAATTTCTTTTTGGTTAAGGTAGCCAGTTTCCCCTTATATTCTTCGACTTCTTTTTTCAGGTTTTCAACCTCTGCCTGATCGCCCTTGCCGCATCCCACTAGGGTCGATGACAAAGCAGCACCAGCGCCAACTACCGCAGCCGTACCAACACCCGCTTTCTTCAGAAAATCACGTCTTTCCATAATTCCTCCTTAACTCAGATAAGATAACGTTTAATCGGCACCACTTAAACAGGCGCCGATGACAACAGGCTCTAAAAAAATATTTTCTTGCTAAACCATGAATAAAATCTACTGTATTTTCGCTCCAAGCGTCAAGGACCGTATACCAGCTTGGGGAGCCAGGTGGCAAGCTGGGGAAACAGTACAACGATCGCCAAGCCGATAAGTTGGAATATAACAAAGGGAATAATACCCCGGTATATATGCCCCGTTGAAACCTCGGGTGGTGTTACCGCTTTCAAATAGAACAGGGAAAAACCGAATGGCGGCGTCATGAACGATGTCTGCAGGTTAACCGCCAGCAGGACACAAAACCAGATGGGATCGAACCCGAACTCGATCATAATCGGTGCCAGTACCGGAACATGAATGAAGGTTATTTCGATAAAATCGAGAAAAAAGCCAATGACAAAGATTAACCCCATGACAATGGCCAGTACCATACCCCGGGAGTACTGATCTGCCAGACCGCCCAAGAATTCCCGAACAAGCTCATCACCTCCCAGACCGCGAAAAACCAGTCCAAAGGCTGCCGCCCCACACAAGATAATAAAAACCATGCAGGTAAGCTGCACGGTGGTGCGCATGACGTCTCTTAGGATATTGAGGGAAAATTTTCCATTGGTCAATGTCAGCACGGTAGCCCCCACAGCACCCACAGCAGCCGCCTCTGTGGGAGATGCAATACCAGCAAAAATCGAGCCCAGGACGGCGACCATTAAAAAAAGCGGCGGAAACATGGCCTTGCCGACCCTGGCAATTAACTGCCGGCTGGAAATTGCCTGGAGTTCTTCGCGTGGGATGGCTGGTGCAATCTCTGGACGAAAAAAAGCGACAAAGGCTATGTAAAGCATGAAGAGTCCCACGAGAATAAGCCCCGGGAGGATGGCGCCGATAAACAGGTCACCGACGGACACACCGACGATATCACCGATAAGCACAAGCACGATACTGGGGGGAATAATCTGGCCCAGTGTACCGGAAGCGGCAACCGTCCCGGTGGCGATCTCTTTCTGGTATCCGCGTCTTAACATGGTCGGAACTGCCAGCAGTCCCATGGTGACAACCGTCGCGCCAACAATGCCGGTAGAAGCGCCAAGCAGGGCACCCACAACAACAACGGACATGGCCAAGCCTCCGCGGATACGCCCGAAAAGAATACCCATGGTATTGAGGAGGTCTTCGGCCAGACCCGAACGTTCCAGCATAACCCCCATAAACACGAACAGGGGCACGGCGATCAGGGTCACATTGGTCATCCTGCCCCAGATTCTCAAAGGCAGCAGATTAAAAAAATCCCAGCCAAACCCGATCAACCCAAAGCAGAGGGAGGTTCCCAGGAGTGTAAAGGTTACAGGAAACCCAGCCATGAGCAGGATGGTCAACGCCAGAAACATCCAGGCAGGAAGATATTCCATCAGGACTGGCCCTCCTCTGATTCCTCGAGCCCCAGTAACTGCAAAAGACTGTGAATGCCAAGTGATGTCCCTTGCAACAACAGCAAGCAGAATCCTGCCGGAATGGTTCCCTTTATGATGAAGCGGAAGGGAATACCCCCCGGGTCGGGCGAGCCTTCCATGATTGCCCAGGAGGTGTAGACAAACTTAACAGATGTAACGATAATCATAATGCAGCCGGGAAAAAGAAAAAAGATGACACCCACGAGATTGATCCAGGCCCTGCCCCGGATGCCAAGACGCTGGTAGATGATATCCACACGGACGTGTCCGTCGTGGAGAAGGGTGTAACCCGCCCCGATAAGAAAGATGAACGCAAACAGATGCCACTCCAGTTCCTGTGTAAAGACAAAACTGGTGCGGAACGCGTATCGCATGACCACATCGACAAAAATGACCAGTACCAGGCCTAAGGTGACCCAGGCCACACCCCGGCCAACCCATTCATTGAGTCCATCGATTGCTTTCGCAATTTTTAATAGAAATTTCATAATTTAAGTAAAGCACAAACAATTGAGAAAATCACCTTATATTTTGATCCCTCGGCAAAACAGATCAAAAGCAACTGAAAGTGTCGCTTTCAGGTAATTTTTGTCCTGATTGATGACATTTTTACTGGCTTCCCACAAAATAACGCCAGAAAACAGAGACCAGAAAATATCGGCCAGCGCTGTTGGATGGCGATCGATAAAAACACCCTGTTGGATACCCTCTTCAAAAATACTGGCCATGTGAGCCAGCGCCTTTTTGGACAAGGTCTTTATCTGGGTCAACAGTTCCGGTGAAAGATTTTTCAGGGTTTCACTGGATTGAAGATGAAACATATTAATAATAACCATGGGATCGAAATCGTAGACCTCGTACATTGCCTCGATAAGTCTGTCCAGCTTTTCAGAGGGGTCTTCTCCTTGATCCTGAATTACCTGCGCAACGCGGATGCTCAGAAATTGCAGAATCCTCAAAGAAAGGGATGCATAGAGTTCTTCTTTGTTTTTGAAATAAAGATAAAGTGTTCCGGGGCTCAACTCGGATTCTTTGGCGATATCTTCCATGGTTGTTTTGTTCAAACCCTTTTGAGAAAATACGCGTTTTGCAGCAACAATAATCTGCTGACGTCTTCTTTCCTTTTCTCTTTCTTTTCTCTCCTGGATACCCATATCTTGAAATCGATCCCTCGCTTAACTGTAAACATTGCATTTAAAACACTTTTAAGCATTTTCTTGATTAAAGCGGTTTTAGTTCATTTCTTCGAATAGACCGCCCGTATTTTTCTTTTCCTTGAACGTTTTCATTTTATCCCGCATCTCATCCATGAGATCCTCCATGTCTTCCATAGACAGTTTCATTCCTTCTTCAATCATGACGTTGAACTCATCATATATCATTTCAACATCATCCAGTTGGCTCAAAATGTACTCACGCCCTTTGAAGCGCTTTGAGATTTCCGGGTGTTTTGCAAGATCACTATAGCGTGAAAAAAGTCCAAAATGGCATTCCAATCTTCGTCCATAATAGGCGATCAAACGGTTCAGTTCTCTCTGTTCATGGTTGATTTTTTCAATCTCCGCAAGATAGGATTCATTCGCTACCATATCTCCTTTTTCTTTTGATTCGGCAGCTTTTTGCTTAAGCTGTTCCTTTGTGGTCTTTAAATCTGATGCACGCTCCACAAGCGTCTTCAAGTGGTCCCTTCTCTTATAAATTTCATCGTGCACGTAACCGCCGTACTTCTCACCGTCTCCTAGAAGGTTTTCTCGCGATCTTGCTTGATCCCGCTCCCAGTCAGGCTGGAAATCAGGTTCTATTTTAATACTTTTTTGTTCAAAAGAAACCTGCGTGCCCTGTTTGGAAACAAGTGTCTCCTGGACCACCTCAGTGTCCACCTCGACCTCACCTGAATTTACCCGTACCAGCATGGTCCCGTCTTCATAAGATGCTGTTTCAAAATCCGTCCCCCTGACACCGCAAACGGCCGTGGGTGTCTGAACTTCAAACACTTTTTTCCGCAGTGCTTTCTTGCTGATCCTGTTCCACAACTTACCATAGAAAAGCAGCACCGAATGCTTCTTTTCCACTGGTGATATCATGGTGTTCAAAACGATCTTACTGTTGGCATGGACACGAATGATGCTGTCATCAACCAGCTTGATAGTGCCTCCACTTTCATCTCCCGTGGTGAGGGTATCTCCGAAAAATACGTCTGTATCAGGTTGTGCAGCCAGCCAGGTTGTCTGTTTAGCCCTTTGAATCTCCATAAGGCCTTTCACCTCTTTAACCTGACCCAGTGCAGATGTTTTCGCAAAAACCACGGGTGCCGGATCAAGAATAAACAATCCGATCAGCATACAGCAAAGATACGCATTTTTTTTCATTCGTTGGACTCCTGTTTGTCCGCGCCAGGGCAATCTTTCTCCCTTAACCGATAAAAACCGAAATGATGTCATTTCTGGCATTGACATGCTGAATTTTTACCCGCACCAGGTCTTCGGGTTTTAAATCAATGCCACTGGATAGCGGTAGATCGCACTCCAACATGAAATCCTTAAGAAGGATTGAATATGCATTTCGTTTTTTGCTGATAACGATTGCTTCCGTTCTTTCGCCTATCAGATTCTCGATATGCTTGAGAAGCCAGTACCGGTTGCGGTTGTACTGAATCCGTGAAACAACACCCATGGTCACGCTAAGCGTCTGGATCAAATAATTAATTTCCTCTTTTGTATAGGGTTTGTCAAGACCCAGAACAGCTCTTATTTGTCTTTGCGTCACCAGATCGAAATACTTCCTGATGGGGGACGTCGCCGTCACATAGGCTTCCAGGCCCAAACCCGCATGATGATTGGCTCCATGGGCCAGGGAAAATCGATTGAGCAATTTTCTCTGGGCCCAATTCTGATACAGTGTGCCCTCGTTGTTTTTAAAAAGACGGCCCCGTGGTTCCGGCTGAGACCTGAAAATCGCGGGTACCTGGTGATCGTTTAAAAATCTGGCCATAAGCCAGTTGGCCATTATCATCAATTCCGCCACAAGCATTCTGCCGGGGCTTTCCCGGTTGACTTTGCTGACAGCTGGATTTCCCTCCTGATCAACCCATATATTGATTTCCGGAAGGGTGATTTGGAGCGCTCCCTGCGTAAGCCGTTTCTGTCTAAATTGTTTAGCGATATCATAGAGCATCCGAATCTCTTCGTCTTCCTCTGTGACGGTATTGACATCATAATAGGACAGCTGCCGCTGTACGGTAATCAGACTCGGTACCACCTCGACATCAACAATATTGCCATAAGTGCCGATTTGTACAAAGGTGCTGATGGCCGGTCGAAGCTCACCCGCCTTCAAACTGCAGAGACCTTCGGCAAGACCCGGAGGAATCATGGGTATTTTTCTATCCGGCATATATATGGAGCTGGCCCTGTGGATAGCCTCCTGGTCAACCGGGCTTTCTTTTTTTATAAAATGCCCCACATCGGAGATATGGATACCCAGCCGATAATGGTCATTCGATTTCTCTATGCTCAGGGCATCGTCATAATCCAGCGTTGCCTGCCCATCTATGGTTATCAGGGGCAGATCCGTCAAATTGACCCGTTTTGTCCCGTACGTGATCTCAGCATTAGAGTAATAAGCGTCTTTTACCAGTTTCTCCGCGCTTTCCTTGACCTTCTCAGGAAAATCAATCGATACACCAAATCGAATGAGATCCAGATTTTCATCCTTGCCCCATACGCCTAAATTGATAAAAACCTGCAGGAGTCTGCTGTCGCCTACACCGATTCCCGCCCCCCTGAGGATCCTTTTTCCCAACGAATAGTATCGGCTTTCCTTTTGATTCAGATAGACCGGCTTCAGTATTTCCATAATATCTTTCTGCTCTTCCGCTGAAAGATTCAATGGGGGAAGGGTCTCATTTTGGATGAGATGCTTTATCCAGCGGCTGCCGTTTGCAACAACCCGCTCAATACGTGCATTTTCTTTTTGCTGCTGGTCCAATTGGATGACTTTTTCCTCGGAATGAGGAAAAAAACGACTGCCGTTAAATTTAAAATAAAGCCGGTTGTCAAAAAAGGCCCTCACCACTGCGGATTCATGATCTGCGGAAGGGTTTTCAGGAAAACAGAATTCAGTCATGGTCTCAAGGTCAATCCATTCCTGCTCAGAGTTTAAAATTTCCCACAATTCCTTTACGTCCACATGATCAATCAATGCTTTTCGGCGGCTGGAGACTTCTTTGAGATTAGCCACCAACCTCTCCCTGCTCATGGAAAGGTCCAGATGGTGGTCACATCGGTGTGACAAGCGATCAGCCGAAAGTTTGACTTCACAATTGGCTTCTGTCAAAAGACGCAACCTCAGTTTTTTTATCTCTAAAATGACTGCGCACACCATCTTTTGGCGGTCAATAAATTCGACGATATTTCCTACTTCCATAACAAATCACATTAACAAGCAACAGCTCGAAAGTCAACGTCCCCAAACGCCTGGCAAATTGCTTTTCAAGCCTCAAAACAACTGTGATTGCACCTTTTTAAAGAATCATGTAATAGAGGCGATGATCCGCTGCAGATCATCTTTTTCTACATACTTTTAGATTCGGATATACAGCGCATGACACCCATACAATTGATAAAACCTTATTTTGCAGAAAACCGTCGTCTTATTGTAATCGGTTTTTTATGCTTGATCCTGGTTGATCTGCTGCAACTCTTTGTGCCACGCATCATCAAGTGGGCCGTTGACGATCTTACGGCATTTAAAATCGATATAAACGGTCTGGCAATTTATGCCGTTTATATTTGCGGTATCGGTATCACCATCGGTTTTTTCCGCTACCTCTGGCGGCGCTGTCTTCTGGGAACATCCCGGCGAATCGAGGAAGGTCTTCGCAACAGGCTGTTTACCCATATAGAGACCCTTTCGGCCAGCTATTTTGACAAAATCCAGACCGGTGATCTCATGGCACGAGCAACCAATGATATCCAACAAGTACGCATGGCAACCGGGATGGGTATGGTCGCTTTAAACGATGCCATCGTCCTGGGCGCTGCCGCCATTGCTTTCATGGCCTATATCAATGTTCGCCTGACACTTTTTGTTCTCATACCGATGCCCTTCATCGTCCTCGGAACCCGGTTTTTTGGCAAGCAGATGCATCGCCGATACCAGGACGTCCAGGGATCTTTCGCAGACCTGACCGAAGGGGTCCGGGAACGGTTGACCGGTATTCGGATTGTCAAAGCCTACGGCACACAGACAACAGAACAACAGCAGATCGAGCAATTGTCCGGGATGTATATTCAGAAAAATCTAAAACTTGTGACCATTACCGGGTCTTTTTTCCCCTTGATGCTTCTTTTTTCCAACACAAGTATGGCCATTGTCTTATACCTTGGGGGAAGACAAACCATTCTACAGGAGATTACAGCTGGTGATTTTGTAGCTTTTATCAGCTACTTAAATCTTCTGACATGGCCCATGATGGCCCTAGGGTGGGTGACAAACCTCATCCAGCGCGGGCGGGCATCACTGGACCGGATCCATACAGTGCTGCAGACAACCCCTGATATCACCGATGCAAAAAATGCCATCCATGTTAAACATGCCATTGGTCGGCTTCGACTCGATCATGTGGGTTTGTCTTTTAACAAAGCCGAACCGCCAGTCCTCACTGACATTCAAGTGGCCCTTGATCCCGGAAAAACATTGGGTATCATCGGTCCGCCCGGAAGCGGCAAAACATCTCTATTGAATCTGATTCTGCGCTTTTACGATGCAACCCAAGGCCACATTCTCATGGACGGCGTGGATATTCGATCCATCCGTCTTTCCGATCTGAGATCCCAAATCGCCTATGTGCCCCAGGAACCCTTCATGTTTGCCGGTACCATTCTGGAAAATCTCACTTTAGGTGACAGGGCTTTTGCCCGAGACAAGGTGGAACATGCGGCCAAACTGGCCTCTATATACACCACCATCCAATCATTTCCCCTTGGTTTCGAAACCGTCGTGGGTGAAAGAGGCATTATTCTCTCTGGTGGACAAAAACAACGCATCGCCCTAGCACGGGCACTGCTGAGTCACCGGCCGTTTTTGCTTCTGGACGACCCCATCAGCCAGGTCGACACAGACACCGGAACCGGAATTATCAATACCATCCAGTCCCTGGCAGGTCAAAAAACGATTCTGATCATCTCTCATCGCATTTCAGCCTTAGGATTTGCAGACCACATAATGTCCATGAGCAGGGGTCACATCATCGAATATGGCACTCATGAGGAACTGATGGCCAACGACAAGTATTATGCCCGTACGTTCCGGCTCCAGGAGATCCATTATGCGACATGACACGGGATACTTTGAAGAAAAACAACTGGGAAAGTCATATGACATCAGACTTCTCAAGCGGCTTTTCCCTTTTTTGAAGACCTACCATTTGATGATCCTGGCATCTATTTTTTTGGTAATGCTGATTACCCTCCTCGATCTGGCAATCCCTTATGTTACCAAAATCGCCATCGATCAATACATCGTACCCAAAATAAATTCCGAGGTCTTTAAATCAGACTCAGGGGCAGATGCACCGCCTACCCGCTACTTGAAAGTAGCACCTGGAGACCCCGGCGTTCAAACCGTCATTGACCGCCATCCTGATTTATTTGTCAAAAACGGTCGTTTCTTCATTATTTCATATCCGCATCTATCCAGACTCGGATCCGAGGATATCGCTGTTTTGAGGAAAGACGACATAACCGGTGTCGGCCGGATCGCCGGTGTCTTCCTATTGATCATTATCCTCAGTTTCGGCCTCAATTTCCTACAGAAAATCATTATGGAATACACAGGGTACAGGATGATGAATGACCTCAGGCTGAATCTCTTCGACCATATCCAGCACCTGTCCATGTCTTTTTTTACCCAAAACCCGGTGGGTCGCCTGGTCACCCGTGTTACCAATGATATCCAGAATATGCATGAACTGTTCACCTCAGTAATATCCCTTGTATTTAAAGATCTATTTTTGCTGGTGGGTATCGCCATTGTCCTGGTTGTGATGAACTGGAAGCTGGCGCTGGTGTCTTTTCTGGTCCTGCCCCTGGTTGGCTATACAAGTTTCGCTTTTTCGGGCCACATCCGGGATGCCTTCAGGGTGTTGAGAATAAAGGTTGCCGAAATCAATACCACGTTTTCGGAAATGATTGATGGCATCAGTGTCATCCAGTCCTTTGGCAAGGAGGACGTGACCGCTGACAATTTTTCCCGGTTGAATCATGAAAACTATCTGGCCGGCATGCGCCAGATCAATGTCCTGGCCGTGTTTATGCCTCTTATAGAAGTATTCGGCATTACCACTGTTTCGGTTATTATTTATTATGGTGGCAAAAATGTCCTCGCAGGAGAGATCAGTCTGGGTGTCCTGGTGGCCTTTATTTCCTACATGCGCATGTTTTTCAGACCTATTCGGGACCTGGCAGAAAAATACAACATTCTCCAGAATGCCCTGGCGTCGGCCGAACGAATCTTTCTGATTCTCGATACAAAGAACGCCATTGACAGCTTTGAAAACAAACCGGACACCATACAGCCATCTGGCAACCTGAAAGATTCAGAAAAGATAAAAACCCTTGCCCTGGAAAATGTATCATTTTCCTATATACCGTCGGAACCGGTTTTAAAAAATATATCATTAAGTCTCCGGGCAGGTGAAACCACAGCAATCATTGGTTCGACGGGTTCCGGCAAAACATCCATTGCCAACCTCATCATGAAATTTTACGATCCTACTTCCGGGAACATCCTTTTAAACGGAAACAATATCAAAAATATCCCTGCCTCACGATACCGATCAAAAATTGCACTGGTTACGCAAGACCCCTTTTTGTTCACTGATACTATTTTTTCCAATATCTGGAGGGACCGACAGGATGTTTCCGAAAAAGAAATCACATACGTCTTGACAGCGGCAAACTGCAGGGAATTGATTGCGGAACAATCTCAGGGCATCCAGACTGTCTTGACCAAAGGGGGAGCTTCTTTGTCGAGTGGCGAACGGCAACTGTTATCAATTGCCCGTGCTTTCGCGCGAAGTCCGGAGTTGATTATTCTGGACGAGGCAACATCCTATATCGATTCACTGACGGAAGATGTTATCCAGGACGCGCTTTCAAAACTGATGGAAGGCAGAACGGGTTTGGTGATCGCTCACAGGCTTTCCACGGTGAGACATGCCCATAAAATCGTCGTCATAGACAAAGGCAGTATCCTGGAAATGGGCAACCATGACACCCTCATGGAACAACGGGGTTCTTATTTCCGAATGAACCATCTACAACATTGTCTGGGAGAGTCCTGTTAACCCGAACATTTAATGAAACTTGACGAAAAATGTTTTCGTTGCCTTACAGGTTCGCAAAATATTCGGCTTCGCCGATACCCCTGCTTTCCAGGCACTGAAATGACAGTTATTACTTGCCAAATCCATCTTCTCATGATAGGCCATTAGGCCAGTCAATTCTGACCGGCTTTCAATCCCCGATGATACCCAGTCAGGGTTATACGATTTGTTCAAAAAACCACGGCATCTAGGGAAAAAAATTCTTTGTTTTAGCGCATCCCTTTAAACTCATTAATATAAAGGAGGTTGAACAAATGGCATACAACGCAGTAGAAATGGCTGACTGGCAGATTTCCGAGGCAGCAGAAAAAAACATGCCCTCACCGGACGAATGGCGTGACAAACTCGGTCTCAAACCCGAAGAAGTTCTTCCCATGGGCCGATTGGCAAAACTTGATTTTCTGAAAATCATCGATCGTCTGAAAGACAAACCCGATGGAAAGTACATCGAAGTAACAGCCATCACACCCACTCCGCTGGGAGAAGGCAAGAGCACCACATCCTGTGGTCTCATGGAAGGCCTTGGCAAAAGGGGTAAAAATGTTGGTGGCGCTCTGAGACAACCTTCGGGTGGCCCGACCATGAACGTGAAAGGAACCGCTGCGGGCGGCGGCAACTCGCTGCTGATTCCCATGACGGAGTTTTCACTGGGTCTGACCGGTGACATCAATGACATCATGAACGCCCACAACCTGGCCATGGTTGCCATGACATCGCGTATGCAGCACGAACGCAACTACAACGACGAGCAATTGCAGCGCCTGACAGGTATGCCGCGGCTGAACATCGATCCTACCCGTATAGAGATGGGTTGGATTATCGATTTTTGCGCCCAGGCGTTGCGTAACATCATTATCGGTATTGGCGGACGGTTCGACGGCTTCACTATGCAATCCAAATTCGGAATTGCTGTGGGCTCCGAGTGTATGGCCATCTTGTCGGTTATCCGTGACCTGGCAGACCTGAAAGAGCGGCTGAACAACATTACCGTGGCATTCGACAAGAGCGGCAAGCCAGTAACCACCGGCGATCTCGAAGTCGGCAACGCCATGACCGCTTTTATGCGCAACACCATCAACCCCACGATGATGTGCACCGCCGAATACAACCCCTGTATGGTGCATGCAGGACCGTTTGCCAACATCGCCGTTGGCCAGTCCTCCATTATTGCCGACCGGGTTGGTTTGAAACTGTTTGACTATCATGTCACCGAGTCTGGCTTTGGTGCTGATATCGGCTTTGAAAAATTCTGGAATGTCAAATCCCGCTTCAGCGGGTTGAAACCCCACGTATCGGTTCTGACCACTACAATCCGCGCGTTGAAAAGCCATGGCGGTGGGCCCAAAGTGACTCCGGGTATTGCCATGCCGGATGAGTACACCCAAGAGAATGTAGGCATGGTTGAAAAAGGCTGCGTAAACATGGTGCATCACATCAACACCATCCGTAAAGCCGGCATCAACCCTGTGGTCTGTATCAACCGTTTCTACACGGATACGGATGAGGAATGTAACGTTGTCCGCAAGGCAGCCGAAGCAGCCGGTGCCCGTTGTGCCGAATCCAAGCATTGGGAATTGGGCGGAGACGGTGCACTGGAATTTGCTGATGCCGTTGTCGAAGCCTGTGAAGAGGAAAACGAATTTAAATTCCTCTATCCCCTGGAGATGAAGCTGCGTGACCGTGTCGACATTATCGCCAGGGAAGTCTACGGCGCCGATGGTGTAACCTGGACGCCGGAAGCCGAAGCCAAGGCCAAGATGCTCGAAAATGATCCCAAGTACGCCGACTTTGCAACCATGATGGTCAAAACCCATCTAAGCTTGAGTGCCGACCCGACACTCAAGGGTGCGCCCAAAGGCTGGACACTGCCCGTGCGCGACGTATTGATTTATTCCGGTGCGAAGTTTCTGTGTCCCTGTGCCGGCACCATCAGTTTGATGCCGGGAACTGGTTCCAACCCCGCCTTCAGGCGTGTGGATGTGGATGTTAACACGGGTCAGGTTAGCGGGCTGTTTTAATCCTTTAACCATATCATGCAAAACCATAGGGTCCGGGAATTTTTCCGGACCCTATTTTTCTTTTATGCATTTTGCTAGCTTTGAACCGAAACAGCGAGCGCATTCCCCGTAGCCTGCTGCGAGGTTGTTCAATTGAGGTTTTTTTAATACACATGCGTGTACTGCTGATCAATCCATATTATCCCATTTCCGAAACCCCATCGCCTCCATTAGGACTTGCATTTCTGGCAGCGGCGCTGGAAAATGCCGGCCACGAAGTTCAAATACTTGACTTGGTGGTATACCCTTACACCAAAGAACATCTTGCCCGGACCCTGAATACGTTCGACCCCCAGTTCGTAGGTACAACGGCCGTGACCATGAATTTCAATCATGCCGCTGGTGTTATCAGAGATGTCAAGGCGCTCGCACCCGACATTCTTACAGTGATGGGTGGGCCGCATGTCACGTTTTGTGCTCGTGAAACCTTGGTGGTCTGCCCGGAAATCGATTTCATTGTCCTGGGAGAGGGAGAAGAAACCCTCGTCGAACTGGTCAAGGCCTACCAAAACAACAGCCCCTGGAACCACATCAAGGGGCTCGCTTATCAGGACCGGGGCCGGCTGGTTCTAACCGCGTCAAAGGATCCCATCCAGGATATTGACAGCCTCCCTGAACCGGCCAGGCACCTGATCCCTCTGGGTAGATATCGGGCGCTCGGCCTGCCCATCAGCATGACCACCAGCCGAGGATGCCCTTTTCAATGTATTTTCTGCGTGGGCAGAAAAATGGTCGGCGCCAAGGTCCGATACAGAAACCCCCAGAAAGTCGTTGATGAACTGGCTTATCTGAGCACCCTTGGTTTTCACCAAATCAATATTGCCGATGATCTCTTTACTGCATCCAAGAAGCACTGCCTGGCCGTCTGTGATGAAATTATCCGGCGTCAACTCAAAATTCAATGGACGTCCTTTGCCAGGGTCGACACGGTCTCACGTCCGGTATTGGAACGCATGAAACAGGCCGGGTGCACCGCCGTAAGCTTCGGTGTCGAGACAGGAAGCCCTGAAATCCTTAACACCATCAAAAAAGGAATCACTCTGGATCAAGTTCTGCATGCCATAACCATGTGTAATGACGTGGGCGTCACCCCGCAGGCATCTTTTATCCTGGGCCTGCCTGGTGAAACTTTACATACATTGCAGCAGACGGTTTCCTTTGCCGAACAGCTCAAAAGCATGGGCGTCCTGCACGGCTTTCACCTCCTGGCGCCCTTTCCGGGCACGGACGTCAGGGAAAACAGCCAGAATTACGACATCCAGATCATGAGTAATAACTGGGATGACTACCATGCCAACCAGGCCATTGTCAGCACATCGGCCGTCGACCAACAGACCCTGGACAGTATTGTCAAAGACTGGCAGAAAAATTTCGACACCTGGCTGGATGACATAAAACAGCGCCGCGACAACGGTGAGACTACCGAAGAAGAAGCCTGGCCTCTCACCAACCTGGAACATATCGTCCTGATTTATGATTTAATGATGAAACAGGTGTTTGAAACAATCGAATGGATTCCTCTTGATGATACAAACGCTTCGGATAAAAATGAACTGGCGCATCTGGTAGGTCTCGTGGACGGAACCATCCCACACACACCCGAGCAGATCCATAAAACACTACAATTTGCCATTGAAAAAGGCTATTTGACCAAGGATATACAAAATGGGTGTTACCGCTGGAACTGGATAAATTATCTATGAATATTCTCGTTTTCCAACAAAACCAAAAGAGTGCAGCCAAGATTGCCGGTATCCGAAAATATGGTGGTAATCGATTCAAGATAGACGTTATATCTATTGACGATGATCTTCCACCGGTCATCGACGACGCCAGGCAATATCTTCCGAAAAAGATAGAAGCGGACCTGGTGCTTGATTTCCTGCAGCATCCTGACCTGTCTTATGATCTGGCTCAAATCTGTTCCGAAATGGGAATTCCCCTGGTCGCTTCCGGGAAGAAACATCACCTTGCCCATGTTATCACCCCGCCTACCTGATGCGGTCTTTCCCGGCAGGACTGCCTGGGGTTATATGGAGACCAATTCGGTGCGCCGGAACTGGATGTAGAGATTGCAAATGGTAAAATCCAAAAGGTTTCCGTCAAAAGAGGCGCGCCCTGTGGTGCCACATGGGAAGCAGCATCACGAATTGTCGGGCATGCTATAACCGAGGCGCCAACACGCTTCGGGTTGGAAGTTCAGTTTTTCTGTAGTGCAGACCCTGCCGGATGGGATCCGATTTACGGAAAAAGTCCGGTTCATTTTGCCGGGCATATCCATGATGCCGCCTTAAAAAAAGCCATCACCAAAAAGAAGGCCCAATGAAATATTCTCTCAGTAAAAAACTATTGCAAGGGTTGCCGCTTGTGGGGACAATGGTGACCCTGCCATCGCCTGAACTTACCGAAATCCTTTGTTCTGCCGGATTTGACTGGCTTTTTATCGATCTTGAACACAGTGCCATGAGCATCAAGGACGCCCAGTCCATTCTTCAAACGATCGGCCCACAGGTTCCATGCGTCATTCGCGTACCGGTTAATGACGAAACCTGGATTAAAAAAAGTCTTGATATTGGTGCGTCAGGAATCATTGTACCCCAGATTCTGTCCGCAGAAGAAGCGGCCCAGGCGGTTCGGTGGTGTAAATACCCCCCTGTTGGTTCCCGTAGTGTCGGCATTGCCAGGGCACAGGGGTATGGCGCCCATTTTAAGGCCTATGTTAATTCCGCAAATACAGAAACAGCGGTTATCTTACAGATTGAGCATATTAATGCCATCCACAGTATTGAATCCATCGTCGAGATTCCCGGCATTGACTGCCTGTTCATAGGGCCTTACGATCTTTCAGCCAGTATGGGCAAGATGGGTCATATGAACGACCCGGAAATTGGAGCTGCCATAGCAAAGGTAAAGAAATGTGCAGATAGGGCTGATCTTCCGACCGGCATTTTCGGGATGACCCCTGAAGTGGTAAAACCCTATATTGAAGCTGGGTTCACTCTGATTGCTGTCAACATAGACACGATGATCTTTGGAGATGCCGCCAAAAAAATTGTTACCGCATCACGTTGATGGTTCCTGCAGTGTCTTTGCATGCTTTTTCAGCAGTCCCCGCAACTGATCATAAGTCAAACCTAGTTTTTCGGCCGTTTTCTTCTGGTTGTATTTGGATGCCTCCAAAGCCATTCTCAGCATCTGAAGCTCCAGGCTTTTCACTGCATCTTTTAGATGCAGTGATGTCAGCTCAGGCTGCTCTTGGGCAGTCGGGGTTATTTCTCTTGGAGGTGCGTTATCCAAGGGCATTTTATAAGGTGAATTGAAGGGATTGAAGTCGATTTCCGTTATATGTGCAGAATTGGCTCGGTAAACCGCCCGCTCAACTACGTTTTTCAACTCGCGCACATTACCCGGCCAGGCATATTGCTCGATCATTGTAATGGACTCCCTGCTGAAAACAGGGGTCTCCTCGCGCCCGAGTTCGAAAGACATTCTACGGGCAAAATGGTCTGCCAGTAACAGAATATCCCCTTCCCGCGCCCTTAAGGGTGGTAAGAACAGGACTTCAAAGGACAGACGGTCCAGTAAATCCCGTTTGAACAGACCCCTGGCTGTCAAATCCAACAAATCTGCATTGGTGGCCCCCACAAGGCGTACGTCCACTTCGACCGGTAATGAC
>JAHEIB010000132.1 GCA_024639645.1 Deltaproteobacteria bacterium | reverse complement strand
TGCAAGAGGAGGATCGGTGGATCTTGGCCATCATATTCCAGATACTGCAAGTCTATATCGCCAATTTTCTCGGATCGGGCAGCCGGTTGTCCGGGCATGTTCATTTCCTTATTATCTCAACTCTTATTAAATTTACTGATTTTATACCGCTTGTCATAATAATGTTTCGAAAATAGGATGGCAGCATAAGGGTTTGTAGCAGAAAAACGGTCCTCAATCGGAATGTTTTTCTGACAATCCCTATAATATCTATATATCGTATGTCAACTCGTTCCCATTGTTGTGGACATACAGCTGGTCACTATTGATATCTGGTTAATTTTAAAGTACGGTGATGGTCTGTCCTCATTCTTTTTAAGGTGAGCGTTTTTAGAACTTTGTGGCATGCAAAGCATTGCCGCACTGCAAAACCAGCTGGGAATACGCTCCCTGTTGCGGCTCAACGTGTTAAAGGAGTAGAGAATCCTGGCCCAAAGGACCAGGTTCTAACCGATGGAATAAAATATGAAGGAACGAATCTTCCGGGCTATGATTGTCGAAGAAACCCAGGACAATCAGTTTGTCCGTACTATCAAAGAAAAATCGATTACCAATCTTCCGGATGGGGATATTCTTGTACGGGTTTCTTTTTCCTCTCTGAACTACAAGGACGCCCTCTCCGCAACCGGTAACCGAGGTGTTACCAGAAATTATCCCCACACCCCGGGCATCGATGCCGCAGGCACGGTGGAAGAAAGTTGCAACAAGACCTTTCAAACCGGTGATGCCGTGATCGTCACGAGTTACGATCTTGGCATGAATACCTCGGGAGGTTTCGGCCAATACATCCGCATACCTGCCGACTGGGTCGTCCCACTGCCCAAAGGCCTGACACTCAAGGAAAGCATGATATACGGTACGGCCGGTTTTACAGCGGGCCTGTCTGTGTTTTCCTTGACTCACACGGTAAAACCAGAAGACGGAGAGGTTCTGGTGACCGGCGCCACCGGTGGTGTCGGCAGCATTGCCACGGCAATCCTGAACAAACTGGGTTACCATGTTGTGGCGGTCAGCGGTAAACCAGATGCTGCTGATTTTCTTTTGAACCTCGGAGCAAAGCGGGTTGTAACACGGAAAGACGTCAACGATGAGAGCGGACGGCCCCTTTTGAAGAGCACCTGGGCTGGTGTAGTGGATACCGTGGGCGGAAACATTCTGGCCACCGCCATCAAGTCCACCCAAGCCGGAGGAGCGGTGACAACCTGTGGTATGGTGGCATCAGCGGATCTGCCCTTGACGGTTTTTCCTTTTATCATTCGCGGGATCAAACTGCTTGGGATCGATTCCCAGAATTGTCCCATGGAACACCGGCAAAAGGTCTGGGAAAAGCTCGCCACTAACTGGAAAATTGACCAGCTCCAAAGCATCTGCCGGGAGGTCTCCCTGGAAGAGCTGAATTCCATGGTCGACACGATCCTCAAAGGCGGGATCAAGGGACGAACTGTCGTCAACCTGGAAACGTAAATACGCGAATCCAAATGGATCTATATCTGATCATAGTTTTAGAGGAGTAATTTTATACCATCTCTACTGGTTAAAGCACAAAATACGAATATCGAAATGCGAAATAAATCTTAATATCAAATGTTCAAATAACCCAAACATATCCCAGGGGATAAAACCCTGTTTGAATAGTTTTGATCATTCGGAATTCTATCATTTGGTATTGTTTAGGATTTCGAACCTCGTGCTTCGGATTTATAGGAATATATATGAAACCCCTCGACTTTTCCGATAACCACTTCAAAATTTTTATCGAGGTCGTTCCACCGGCAGGACCCGATGCCGGCCCCCTCATGGGGCGCCTGAAATCTATTGCAGCGCTTCCGTTTCATGCCTTTAGTGTTGCCACAAACCCAGTTGCCAAGCCACGCATGAGTGCCATGGCCACCTGTGCACGCACGCAGCAGGAAACAAACAAACCCGCCATTCTTCACTGTACCACCCGGGATCACAACCGGATCAGTCTCCAGGGACTGCTATGGGGAGCGCAGGCCCTGGGAATCAAAACCGTGCTGGTTGCCACCGGAGACATGGTCGCATTGCAAGACCGGCATATCACCACCAGGGTTCGCGACATGGATGTTTTTGGTCTGGTCGGTATGGCCCGGCAATCCGGACTTCAGACCGGCGTGGTGATCGATCCCCATCCTGAAGCCAATGGATTTGAAACAGCCATCCGTCGCCTGGCTCAAAAAATCGATGCCGGCGCCCAGTTTGCGGTTACCCAGCCCATCTACAATGCTGAAACCGCCGATGCCATGGCCCAGGCCACCCACGCTATGGACATCCCCGTCATCATGGGAATTCTGCCCCTGCGAACGGCGCGCCATGCCGACTTTCTACACCAAAAAGTTGCCGGTATCGCCGTACCCGAGCAATTGCGGGAGCATATGCACCAGGCTGACAACACCATCAAAGCCGGCAATCAGAATGCCCGTGAGATGCTGGCAACCGCCCGGGAACGTTTTGCTGGTGCCTGCATCATGCCGCCTTTTGACCATTATGAGGTGCTGGAAGAAATATTGAATTTTGATTTTGACACCGCCGGATGCATGAATTAGCATAAGTAATATATTGCAAAGGCCCACCCGCTATACCTGGAACAACCAACAAATCAGAGAGGATTACGACCATGACAATGATTGGAAAGCCTGTATGCTTCCGCAACGCTTTTTTCATAACAACTATCTGTTTTTTATTGATTGCAGGTTGTTCGAAAGCCTATTACGGTGCCATGGAAAAAGTGGGTGTTCATAAAAGGGATATTCTTGTGGACCGGGTAGAGAATGCCAGGGACGCCCAGTCGGATGCACAGGTCCAGTTCAAAGATGCCCTGGAGCAGTTTGGGTCGGTTGTCAAGATTGAAACCACCGATCTTAAAGATGCCTACGAAAAGCTCAACGCAGAATATGAAAAAAGCGACGAGG
Organism: Deltaproteobacteria bacterium; assembly: GCA_024639645.1. GTDB lineage: Bacteria > Desulfobacterota > Desulfobacteria > Desulfobacterales > B30-G6 > B30-G6. The sequence continues at coordinate 6,445 of JAHEIB010000132.1, read as the reverse complement.
CAGCCAAGGAAGTATCCAGCAGAATCGAAAAGGTTGAGTCCGTAGCCGACGATTTATTCGCAGAATGGGAAAAAGAACTGGGGCTATATAAAAACAAGGCCCTAAAGGACGCAAGCGCCCGGAAGCTCACAGACACCCAGACCCGATACAAGGAAATGCTGGCCAGTATGCACCGGGCTGAAAAAAGCATGGACCCTGTTCTGCGAACATTTCGTGACAATGTATTGTTTCTCAAACACAATCTCAACGCGCAGGCCATTGGATCCCTGCGCTCAGAGTTTTCCGGCCTCAAGGTGAAGATCGACGCCCTTATAAAGAACATGAACGACGCCATCACCAACTCGAACCAGTTTATTGAAGATCTCAATCAATAAAATCGTGATGAAACGATTCATATCTTATCTTGTATGCAGCTTGATCTCTATTCAATTGATGGGATGTAGCTCAATGACCGAATCACAAAAACAAAGGGAAGCCCGAATTCAGTTATCGTCTCAAAATCAAAACGATAGGTTTGTCAATCCTAACGGGGTCTCTGCAAAACTGTTTTCAAAAGAAACCTGGGACGTCATAAAAGAATATATCTTGGTTAACCGAATCGACCCAAAGCCACCCATTGATCTCCCCATTCATCGATTGCATCCGGAAGAATGGGAAAATCATCAGGCAGGGCAATTCTCTTTTTCCTGGTTAGGGCACTCCAGTGTTCTGATTGCGATGGAAAACCAACGGATTTTAGTTGATCCGGTACTGGAAGAACGCGCATCCCCTTTTTCCTGGATCGGCCCCAAGCGGTTTCATCCGCCACCGGTCACAGCAGGAGAACTTCCAGGCATCGATGTCGTCTTGATCACTCATGACCATTATGATCATCTGGAAAAGTCAACGCTTGTTACGATCCAGGAAAAAGTCGAACGTTTTATCGTACCGTTAGGCATTGGTGAGCTATTAGAGGATTGGGGCATAAATCCTTCCAAAATCAGTGAGCTGGATTGGTGGGAAACCTATTCATCCGGCTCTCTAACGTTTTATGCCACACCGGCAGTTCATTATGCCAGTCGCGGGTTATTTGATGCAAATCAACGATTATGGTGTTCCTGGTCGATAGCCGGAAAGGACAAGAGGGTTTTTATTAGCGGTGATTCCGGCTATTTTGATGGGTTTAAAAATATTGGCGAACGTCTGGGGCCTTTTGATGTGGTATTCCTTAAAATAGGGGCGTCCAATGACAAAGGCACGTGGCGCACGCTTCATATGACCCCCGAAGAAGCCGGGCAGCAGCATTTGGATCTCAAAGGGCAATTACTGGTTCCATTGCATTGGGCGACCTTTGATCTGGCGCTTCACCCCTGGTACGAACCCATTGAACGCCTGGTTGCCTTCTCAGAACAAACATCTCTTACCCTAATAACGCCTGAATTGGGTAAAAAAATTAATTTACATGCTAAACCAGATACCGATCATTGGTGGCTGAAATATAAGGGAGCCTGAGTCAACGACCCCCCGTGACGGGTGGCTTGGATTTCCCCCTAAATGGGGGAAAGACAAAGGAGACGGCACGTCTCCGCAAGTTCAGGTTCGGAACCCCTTGCCAAGCACGCGGTTTGCAGAACAATAAACCGAAAGAGAGCGCGCATTCCCCGCAGGTTTTGCTGTTCGGCAGAACAGTCCTCGCAGCCTCTCAGCACAGAAACAAAATCAGGAAGCATAGATAGAGCACTTTCTGACAGCCATGGCTGCTTCCTGGAGTGCTTCTGAAAAGGTTGGATGACCGTGGACAGTCCGGGCAATGTCTTCCGAGCTGGCCCCAAATTCCATGGCCAGAACACATTCTGCAATCATGTCGGCTGCCCGGGGACCGATGATGTGTACCCCCAGGATACGGTCGGTTTTGCCGTGGGCGATCAGTTTAACAAACCCCTCCTTCTCTCCCATACAGCGTGCCCGGCCCGCGCCGGAAAAAGGATAGGTGCCCACACAATAGGGAATTTCACGCTCTTTGACCGCTTCTTCCGTCAAACCGACACTGGCAACTTCAGGCCAGGTGTAGACTACCGACGGAATGGTGTCATAGTTGACTTCGCCGGCATGTCCGGCAATACTCTCCACGACTGCAATTCCCTCTGCCGAGGCCTTGTGGGCCAGCATGGGTCCGGGGGTGAGATCACCAATGGCATAAACACCCTGTACACTGGTCTGATAGGCGGTATTGACAATGATGTGGCCTGTTCCGGGATCGGTTTCAATACCGGCATCCTCGACATCGAGCCCTTCAGTCAAAGGCCGTCTCCCTACTGCCACCAGTAGCTTATCAAAGGACATGGCGGTGTTTTCCCCGCCTTTTTCCAGGGTTACCTTGACCTTTTTGGCGGTCTTCCGGGCGTTGACCACCCGCGTATTGAGATGAAAAAGCATGCCCTGTTTTTTTAAAATACGATCCAATGCCCTACCCACCTGCCCGTCCAGGGTGGTGGCAATCTTGGGCAGCATTTCGATAACGGTCACCTTCGAACCCAGCCGCATCCAGACAGATCCCAGTTCCAGACCGATATAACCGCCGCCCACAATTCCAAGGTTTTTGGGAACCATGTCAAAATTTAAAGCTTCTGTGGAGCTGACGATTCCCTGGCCGTCAAAGGACATGCCGGGCACCTCCACAGGCCGGCTTCCCGTGGCCAGCAGAATCGAATCGCCCATCAAAATCCGCTTTTTCCGGTTGCCGGAAAGCACTTCCACCTGCTTGTCACCCACTAGGCGTGCCGTGCCATGGATAATGTCGATCCGGTTGCCCTCCAGCAGCTTTCGAACGCTGTCTGTAAGATCTTTGACCACCGTCTCTTTACGCTTCATCAGGGTTGCCAGGTCCAGGGTCAGGCGGCCGGTCTTGATGCCATGTTCGGCAAAATGTTCTTTTGCCAGGTGATAGTACTCGCTGGAATCAAGCAGGGCCTTGCTGGGGATACACCCAACGTTCAGACACACCCCACCCAGACGGGCCGATTTCTCGACACAGGCTGTTTTCAAACCCAGCTGTGCGGCCCTTACCGCGGCTACATACCCGCCAGGTCCTGATCCTACAATAACCAGATCATATTTGTCTGTCGTTGTCATGTTAGACCTCCAATACGATCCGTTCAGGGTTTTCGACGAATTCCTTGACACGTTTTAAAAACGTGACAGCACCTTTGCCGTCGACAATTCGATGGTCGTAGCTCAAAGCCACATACATCATGGGACGCACGACAATTTCGTCGTCCACCACCACCGGACGTTTTTCAATCTTGTGCATACCCAGAATACCGCTCTGGGGTGTATTTAAAATCGGTGTGCTCAGCAAGGACCCGTACACACCGCCATTGCTCACCGTAAAAGTTCCTCCCTCAAGATCAGCCAGTTCGAGTCGATTCTCTTTGATTTTTCCGACATATTCGATGATGGCTTTTTCGATCCCGGCAAAACTCAGTCTTTCGGCGTGACGAATGACCGGAACCACCAATCCCCGGTCGCCTCCGATGGCGACACCAATGTGCTGGTATGAATGATAGACAAAATCGGAACCGTCCACAAAGGCATTGATTTCAGGGATCTCCTTCAGCGCTTCTACGCAGGCTTTGATGAAAAACGACATGAATCCCAAAGAAACGTCGTGCTTTTTCTTAAAAGCCTCCTTGTATTGTGCCCGCATGGCCATGGCCTGGTGCATGTCTATTTCATTGAAGGTGGTGAGCATGGCTGTATTCTGTTTCGATTCCAAAAGACGTTCGGCAATGCGCTTGCGTATGGGTGACATTTTGACCCGTTTGACTTCCTCCGAAACCTGGTCAACAGAAGGATCTGCACAAACCGGAGCCGCTACTTCTTCTGGAATACCAGCCGGGGCTTCCTCCAGATAAAGAAGCACATCCCCTTTACTGATTCTGTTTCCGGGACCTGTCCCGGAGATTTGGGATACATCAAGATTTTTTTCGGCAACAAGCCGACGGACCGAAGGTGAAAGCGCGATATCATCCATTGTTGATTTCAAGAGAGGTACTTCTTTTCCCTTGGGTTCCGGTGCCGGTATAGGCGGTTCTTTTTCAAGCTCGTCCGTTTTTGTCTCAGGGGGTGTCGACGGCGCTGGTGCCGGCTTTGGAACCGCCGTTTTGCCAGCGACACCGTCGGTTTCAATCCGGCCCACAATCGCACCGATGGCCACCGTCTCCCCGTCTTCGATCAATATCTTCAAAACACCACCGGCTTCCGCAACCACTTCCAGGGTCACCTTGTCTGTCTCTATGACAAGAAGGGCTTCATCTTTCTGGACGGTGTCGCCATCTTTTTTGAACCATTCCGCCAGAACCGCTTCCTGGACAGATTCTCCGACACTGGGTATCTTGATGTCTATGGGCATAGTCGCTTCCTCACTGATTCTATCTTTATTAGTATTGAAAAAAGATTCCACTCTCTTCGTCATTCCAAGGAGAATACACTACACGAGCCATGTGCACTTCGTGCGTCATTTGTCCTTCGAACGACATTAACGCTGCACGCGTCATTCATTGTTGCTGAAAGCTGTCTGCTAATAGCCAGTATCCATGGCCTAAAACTTAACACCTAAAACCTAAAACGCGATCAGTTTTCCCTCAAACCCCTGAATCACCCTCTGACCCTTGTACCCTTCTTTCCTAGGACACCGAATCCGCAGATCTTCCCAGGGCCTCGTTTGAAATGGCTTCCTGCTGTTTTTTATAGATGGCCGGGAAACCGGTGGCCGGGCTTGCGGAGGGTTTTCTCCCCACATAGCGCAGTTTCTGTCCTGTGATCCGTTCCAGGCGGTCCCGCACAAAAGTCCATGCCCCCATATTTTCCGGTTCTTCCTGTACCCACCTGAATGCCTTTACTTTTTTATACGGTTTAAGCATCTTCTCAATCTGTTTTTCAGGGAAAGGATAAAACTGCTCCAGACGCAAAACAGCTTTGTCGCTCTCGGCCAGTTCGCTACGCCGCTGCAGAAGCTGATAATAGATTTTCCCGCTGCAAAAAAGTATCTCTTTCGCCCCTGTATTGGGTTCAGGATCCCCCAGAATCGGTTGAAAGCGGTCTGAAGCCAGCGCATCAAGATTGGAGACAGCCATGGGATGTCTAAGGAGGCTCTTGGGTGTCATGAGAACCAGCGGTTTGCGATATGCTTCCTTGACCTGACGCCTCAAGAGGTGAAAATACTGGGCCGGCGTCGTAAGGTTGCAAACCTGCATGTTGTCTTCGGCACACAACTGCAGAAAACGCTCCAGACGTGCGCTGGAGTGCTCAGGCCCCAGGCCTTCCCATCCATGGGGAAGCAGCAGTGTCAATCCGCTCAAGCGTTGCCACTTGGATTGACCGCTGGCAATAAAAAGATCGATAACCCCCTGGGCATTGTTTGCAAAATCCCCGAACTGCGCTTCCCAAATTACCAGTGTTTTTGGCTGTGTAATGGAATAGCCATATTCAAAACCCAGCACACCGGCTTCCGCCAGGAGCGAGTTGTAGACCATGAAGGTCGCTTGTTTTTTATCCAGATGATTCAAGGGAATGTATGGCTCGCCGTTTTTGGCATCGAACAGAACAGAATGTCGCTGGCTGAAGGTACCCCGGCCCACATCCTGTCCGCTCAAGCGAATGGGAAACCCTTCCATGAGCAGCGATGCAAATGCCAATGCCTCGGCATTTGCCCAGTCGAGGCCTTCACCGGATTCCACAGCGGACAGGCGTTTTCCCAGCAGACGTTGTAATTTCGAATTTAATGAAAATCCATCGGGTAAACTGTTCAGCTTTCTGGCGGTGTCAATCAGTCTGTTCCTGGGAGAACCCGTCTTGACGCCCTCGAAAGTATAGGTCGATGCAACAGAATCCCATTCCTCGAAATATTGGGATTCCGGAAAAAGACAATCTGTTCCATGAACATCCGCAAAGGCCTTCTCCAGGTTGTCAATAACATCTTTATCCAGCGATTCCAGGTGGGCCTCATCCACAACGTTTTCTTTCAGCAGTGTCTCTCCGTAGAGAACACGCAGGGATGGGCGTGCTTTGATGCGGTCATACATGAGAGGCTGGGTAAAATAGGGTTCGTCCCCTTCATTGTGGCCATACCTGCGATAGCAAATCACATCGATGACCACATCTTTGCCGAATCGATGGCGATAATCAGCCGCCAGTTTGCCTACATGAACGACAGCCTCAGGATTTTCGCCATGTACATGGAAGATGGGAACCATGAGCATTTTAGCGACATCGGTTGAATATCGGGTCGAGCGGGCATCTTCAGGCAGGGTTGTATAACCAATCTGGTTATTGATGATGATGTGGATCGTACCCCCGGTTTTATATCCCTGGAGCTGGGACATGTTCAATGTCTCGGCAACCACGCCCTGTCCGGCAAAAGCTGCATCACCGTGAATGAGTACCGGAACCACTGTATCCGGCCCCA
>JAHEIB010000131.1 GCA_024639645.1 Deltaproteobacteria bacterium | reverse complement strand
ACAATTCTGGGATCGGTTCCCATTTCGGCTTTCATGCGCTTCACAATACCATCCACCAGTCCGGCATACCCGTAAATAATACCGGATTTCAAGCTCTGCCCGGTATCCTTGCCCACAACACATTCGGGGGGCTCAAAGATTTCTATTCTTGGAAGTTTTGAGGCTTTCAGAAAGAGTGCCTCAGATGAAATGATGATTCCAGGGCTGATGGCTCCACCCAGATACTCGCCCTTTTGAGAAATTGCATCAAAGGTAGTGGCTGTTCCGAAGTCGATGACGATCAAACTGGTTCGGTATTTATCATAGGCGGCCACTGCATTGACGATTCGATCCGCCCCAAGTTCAGATGGGTTGGAGATCCGTATGGGCATCTTTGCATATGATTTTGCATTGACCCAGCGGGGTGAGTGACCCAGATATTTACGACAAAACGAATCCAGAATCGTAACCATGGGCGGCACCACGCATGAGACAAGTGTTTTTTCAATTTCATCCAGCATGAACCCGCCGGTTAAAAACAGGTTGGCTACGAGAATATTGAACTCGTCTTCAGTGGTGTTCCTCTCGGTGCGAACCCGCCAGCTTTTTAAGAGTGTTTTTCCGCTGTATACGCCCAACACAATATTGGTATTCCCTACATCGATGACAAATAGCATACATGAGTCCTTTATCTGTTTGTGTTTGAGAAATTAGCACTAAGCAGTAAGCAATAAGCTGTAAGCTGCTTACTGCTTATTACTTACTCCGCTTCGGCCGTCTGGATGGCGGCCACGATTTTCAAGGTGGCAAGCGTGTCGGCGACATTGTGTACGCGAACGATATTGGCTCCGTTTATTGCAGCGACGGCAACCGTGGCTTGTGTGCCGGTTTCAACCATGGGCTGCTGCGGGTCGATATCCGTCAGGTGGTCCGGCTTTAAAAGCTTTCGCACAAACGCCTTTCTGGAGGTCCCAATCAAAACAGGAAGATTCATTGCCTTGAAATTGGAAAGGTATTTCAGAAGCAGCAGGTTATGTTGGACTGTTTTACCAAAACCGATGCCAGGGTCGATGATGAGTCTGGACCGATGAATGCCTTTCTCTACGGCCGTGGCAACAGCCTGTTCCAGAAAGGTGTAAATTTCACCGAACAGATCGTTATACTCGGGAGAGACCTGCATGTTCCCGGGGCTGCCTTTCATGTGCATCAGGATAACGGGTACATCGCTAGCTGCAGCCACACCGGCTAATTCAGGGTCTGCACGAAGAGCACTGATGTCGTTGATCATGGAAGCGCCAGCATCCAGTGCTCGTCTGGCAACGGCTGCCTTGCTTGTATCGATTGAAATGGGAACTTTGACCCGATTTGCCAGGGCCTCCACGACCGGAATAACACGTCTGGTCTCTTCTGTTTCAGAAACGGCCTCGGAAAACGGCCGGGTGGACTCGCCGCCGATATCGATGATATCGGCCCCCTCCCGGATCATCTTTTCTGCCTGGGCAAGCGCATCCCGGGCGGAGAAAAAACTACCGCCGTCCGAGAAGGAATCGGGGGTTACATTGAGTATGCCCATGATGAGGGGACGTGGGCCGAATCTCAATCGATGTTCCCCCCATGCCAGATCGAATGATGTCATGCGCGGGTGTGTTCCCTTTATTTTTCGTTGGATTCCGGGGGGGGTTCGTTGTCTTCTTCCTTTTCTGCCGTTGCCACAGATGGCAGTTCAATGCCGGGTCTCATGGTGTTGATGAGTTCATCCAGCTCGGCTCCCATAACGGTTTCTTTTTCAAGGAGACTTTCCGCCAGTTTGTGCAGGATGTCGATGTTTTCCTTCAGGACTGCCGTGGCTTTTTCATAGGCGTCGCCGATGAGCTGGTTGATCTCTTCATCTATCTTTTGGGCGGTGCTATCGGAATAGTCTCTGTGCTGGGAGATTTCCCTGCCCAAAAAGATCTGCTCTTCTTCTTTGGAATAGGAAAGGGGACCCAGTTTTTCGCTCATGCCCCATACACGAATCATCTGCTGGGCCAGGTCGGTGGCCTGTTTTATGTCATTGGAGGCGCCCGTACTGATCCGTTTAAAAACGAGATCTTCGGCGACACGACCACCAAAAGCAACCGCCAGATCGCTTTGCAGCTGATCTTTGTACTTGAAGTCCCTCTCTTCAGGCAGGAACCATGTAACACCCGCTGCCCGGCCCCTTGGTATGATGGTGATTTTGTTGACCGCATCCGTGTAGGGAAGAAAACGAGCCACCAGTGCATGCCCTCCTTCGTGGTAGGCCGTCGTCTTGCGGTCCTCCTCTTTGATGACTTTTGATTTTCTTTCCAGACCCATGTACACCTTGTCTTTGGAATCTTCAAAGTCGGTCATGTCGAGTTTCTCTTTGTTCCGTTTGGCGGCAATCAGGGCGGCTTCGTTGACGAGGTTTTCCAGATCTGCCCCTGAGAAGCCGGGTGTTCCCTTGGCCAGTGTGGTGACGTCCACGTCGGCAGCAACCGGTGTTCTTTTCATGTGAACTTCCAGGATTTTTTGCCGGCCTCTTATGTCGGGCAGTGGTACTACCACCTGGCGGTCAAATCTGCCGGGACGCAGCAGCGCCGGGTCCAAAACATCGGGTCTGTTGGTGGCTGATATCAAGATTACACCCTCGTTGGATTCAAAACCATCCATTTCAACAAGAAGCTGGTTGAGGGTTTGCTCTCTTTCGTCATGACCACCCCCCAGACCGGCCCCCCGATGCCGTCCAACAGCGTCTATCTCGTCGATGAAGATGATACACGGGGCGTTCTTTTTCCCCTGTACGAAAAGGTCCCGCACACGCGAAGCACCGACGCCCACAAACATCTCCACGAAATCGGATCCGCTGATGCTATAGAAGGGAACACCTGCCTCACCTGCAATGGCACGGGCGAGAAGGGTTTTCCCGGTTCCGGGCTGTCCCATTAGTAAAACGCCTTTGGGGATCCGTCCACCCAGCCGGGTGAATTTTTTTGGTTCCCGGAGGAATTCGACAATTTCACCCAGTTCCTCCTTGGCTTCGTCAATGCCGGCCACGTCTTCAAAGGTTACCTTTTCCTGCTGGTCGGATTGCAGCCTTGCCCGGCTTTTTCCAAAAGACATGGCTTTCCCGCCACCGGCCTGCATCTGACGCATGAAAAAAATCCAGACACCGATGAGAAGAATCATGGGAAACCAGGATATAAGAACAGACATGTACCAGGGTGATTCTGCAGGCGGTTTGGCATTGATGGCCACACCTTTGGACCTCAGAAAGGGGATCATGTCGGGATCCTGGGGAGCGAATATCTTGAAACGATTTCTTCCCGAATCCGTGACGATCAGCTCCTGACCCTGAATGACGACTTCGGCAATTTGTTCATTCTCGACCATGGCGAGAAAACTCGTATAACTGATGTTGGTCTCGGGCTGGTTCTGCTGGTTGAATAGATTGTAAAGCATGATCATCATCAGTGTGATGACGAGCCAAAGTGCGAGATTTTTATAAAACGGGTTCAAATGACATGTCCTCCAGCGATGAGTTAAGGGGTAATGAACTCCCGGATTTATTTAAAATATTTGCGTATTCCCAAAATCGAAACCCTCAGTTCGTGGATAAGAAGGCGTTCATGGGTTTGGGGTAGGACCGTGGTGCCTGTCTTCCCGTCCCATATCCCGTTGTAACAGTAAACATTTTTCCTGATTAGGCAAGAAAAAGTTCAATTTTAAGAACATTTCTGGTCTGTTGGATAACCTTTGCCCTTTCATCGATTCGATGACCCACAATCCAGACAATGGTGTTCCTGCTGACAAGAACAGGCGTCTTCCGGCGGATTTCCCTGGGTATCTTGTTGTTGATGAAGAACTTTTTCACTTTTTGAGTGCCCTGCATTCCCAATGGCAAAAATCTATCCCCTGGCAGCGCATTCCTGAGCAGCATAGGAAAAGTGAGTTTGTCCATATCAAAGAAAGCCGTACGTTGTCCAGCAGAAGTCAGATTGTCCATAGACTGGCGACCCCCGCCCCAAGGCAGAACCCAAGGGTTTAATGCTTCCTGCTGCGGTTCAAGCGGTATGGCGTCCAGCACCAGGCGTATCCCTAATTCTTTGACCACCACTGTTCGGGTGCAGGCACCCGGGTGTGGAACCGCGACCGTATATAAAGGTATCGTCCCAGCAGGATGTAATCCTGCCAGGGGTGCGGCCGGTGCCGGCTGCTTGGAAATCAAGAGCTGGTCATGGGACTGCCGGCGGACAACCACCCGGCCGGGAAGGTGCAATTGTTGACCGGCGGTTCCATCCCGGCAGAAATCTAAGACGGCATCAATATGTTGAAGCGTAATACTTTTCAGATTACCCTTGATCTGCCCGATGGCTGTTCGAATCATACGGCGTTGAATGGCCCCATGGTTTTTCAGAAGTTTTGAAACAGGCATTCGCAGGGCTGTGGCATCACCATCTGCCAGGGTGTTTAATATCCGGTCTGAGTATTGGTTGAGCCAGTCCTCTTCTTTCCTGAAAATGGCGGCAGTCCGGTTCAACGTCTCTTCCAGCTTGGGGTTGTAGCGATGCTTCAAGCCGGGTATCAATTCGTGCCGGATCCTGTTTCTTAAGTATCGCAGATCGTTGTTGGTTGCGTCCTGAACAAAGGACGCCTGGATATCCTGAAGATACTTCATGATACGGTTCCGTGGCTGTTCAATCAGAGGACGAATATATCGATTCTCTCGGATCGGGGGTATGCCGGAAAGCCCCAGGGGACCGCTGCCCCTGAAAAGATTCATAAGGATGAGTTCAGCATTGTCGCCGGCATGATGCCCCAGGGCAATTTTGTTGTAACCAAATTTTCGAGCCATACGCTTGAAAAAGTTATAGCGTGCCTTTCTCCCCAATGCTTCGAGAGAGCCTTTTTGCTTTTGGTGGAGGCCCTGGATGTCTGCGACGGCCACATGGGTCGGCAGGCCCATTTTTTTACCCAGTGATGACACGAAGGCGGCGTCCCTGGCGGCCGCTGATGCCCGTAAACCATGATCCAGGTGCCCCATCCCTATCCGGACATCAAATTTTCTCCGGAGGGCCAGCAGTACCTGCAGCAGGGCGACGGAATCCGGGCCTCCGGAAACAGCCACAAGAACCTTGTCTTTCGATTGCAGCATGTTGAATTCAAGGAGGGTTTTTTCAACCGATCGAACCAGGGGGTGTTGTTTCATAATGGAAACAATATATCAGCTGCGACATGGTTTCAAATAAAATCGTCGAACGATTTTATTCCTTGATAAATGGCTGGGTCATGTTTATATTCTCTGCGGTTGTGCTAGGCGGGGAGCTAGCGGTGCCCTCGTCCCGAAATCCGCTTATGCGGGGCTGAATCCCCTCTTTAGGGTATTTTTGGAATCCTCAGGTTTTGTCTGATCGGACGCCACGCAACAGACACTCACGAACCTCGTCAGGTCCGGAAGGAAGCAGCGATAAGTGATGGGTTCTGTGTCGTGGATCGATCTCGATCAATGACATACCAGAAGACTTTAAGATAACACAACAGAGGGTGCACAACCAGTTATGCAAGAAGCCCCTTCGGTATATGACCAGCGACAACAAGACCGTCAAGTCTTTTACCGGTTCTCTCGTACCACGGCTTTGATTGGATCTTGTTGACTCCGCAGCTTCCTTCATCAAGATCCCGGCACATCTTTCGGAAAAATTCCACAGTTCGGGTTTAAAAGTGCGCTGTGCTCACTTTTCTTTTCATGGGTGTTTAAAAATTTTCGACAATCTTGACATTGTATCATACCGTCTTATGTTTTGAAAAAAAGTAAGCAGGTACACGGAATATTTACATATTTAACAGATTGAAAGCATGCCGAATGACAAAGAACGACGAGATCAAGGTTAAGGTTAAAACAGAAGACCCTGACATTCAAAAACAAGTCCCCCTGGAGGGCGAATCCGATGATATGTCTTCCGAGGACACTGCCCCGCTAACACCGGAGGAAAAGATCGAAAAGGCGGAAACAGAAGCCAAAGAAGCATATGATCGTTTCCTGAGAGCTTCGGCAGAACTCGAAAATTATAAGAAACGAACCCAGAAGGAAATGGCGGAGTTTAGAAAATATGCCAATGCTTCGCTGGTCAAGGAGCTCCTGGGGGTTGTGGACAATCTCGAAAGAGCCATTGAATCTTCCAATGGAAGCAATGAGGACGGGCAGTTATCGGAAGGGCTGGATTTAACACTCAAGGAACTTATCAAAATATTCAAGACCTTCCACGCCTCTCCCATCGAATCCCTCGGAAAACCATTTGATCCCTGTTATCACCAGGCCATGATGCAACAGGAAACAGCCGATCAGCCTGAAAACATCGTTCTTGATGAACTTCAAAAAGGGTACATGATTCATGACAGACTTTTAAGACCGGCCATGGTCGTTGTTTCAAAGGCGCCGGCAGGTTCCGGCGACGACGAAAAAAACAAAAATTAAATTCAATATAAACAGTAGGTTGAATCTATTCAAGGCAAGGAGGAGAGCAAGATGGCAAAAATAATCGGTATTGATCTCGGGACCACCAACTCCTGTGTGGCGGTTATGGAAGGCGGTGAAGCAAAGGTGATCACCAACCAGGAGGGAGGACGGACGACACCATCGATTGTCGCTGTTTCAGAGAGCAATGAAAGACTGGTGGGACAGATTGCAAAACGTCAGGCGATCACGAATCCTGAAAATACGATTTTTGGTGTGAAACGGCTGATTGGGCGAAGCTTTAGTTCACCCGAAATTCAGAACGACATAAAGATACTTCCGTATAAGATCGAACAGGCAAGCGACGGCGGTGTCCGCATCAATCTGAGGGGCAAGCTCGTCAGCCCGGCGGAAGTGTCGTCCTACATACTGGCCAATATCAAAAAAACGGCCGAAGAATACCTGGGTGAGCCGGTTACCGATGCCGTCGTTACCGTCCCGGCATATTTCAACGACAGCCAGCGTCAGGAAACCAAGGATGCCGGGAAGATAGCAGGGCTCAATGTCCTGAGGATTATCAACGAGCCTACGGCAGCATCACTTGCCTATGGACTGGACAAACGGAAAGAAGAAAAAATTGCTGTTTTTGATCTGGGTGGTGGCACATTCGATGTTTCGATTCTGGAGATCGGTGAAGGTGTTTTTGAAGTGAAGTCCACCAACGGGGATACCCATTTGGGTGGTGAAGATTTTGATTTGCGTATCATTGATCATCTTGCCGACGAATTTAAAAAAGATCAGGGCATCGATATCCGAAATGATAAAATGGCGCTTCAACGCCTCAAGGAAGCAGCGGAAAAGGCAAAAATGGAATTATCAACATCCCTGGAAACAGATGTCAACCTGCCTTTTATCACGGCTGATGCCAGTGGTCCCAAGCATCTCAATATCAAAATCACCCGGGCCAAGCTCGAGGCACTCATTGCCGATCTGCTCAACAAGCTGGAAGGACCCTGCCGGACAGCCCTGAAAGATGCCAGCCTGTCACCCCAGGAAATTGACGAAGTCATTCTCGTGGGCGGCATGACCCGCATGCCGGCAGTGCAGGATCGCGTAAAAAAGATATTCGGCAAGGAGCCCCACAAAGGTGTGAATCCTGATGAGGTGGTCGCTATTGGTGCTGCCATTCAGGGGGGCGTTCTCAAAGGGGATGTCAAGGATGTGCTGCTACTGGATGTGACCCCCCTTTCCCTGGGGATTGAAACCCTTGGTGGCGTTATGACCCGACTTATCGAAAAGAACACCACGATTCCAACCAAGAAAAGCCAAATTTTTTCTACGGCAGCTGACAACCAGCCGGCGGTTTCCATTCATGTCATGCAGGGTGAACGTGAAATGGCCGCAGGGAACAAAACACTGGGTCGCTTTGAACTAGTGGGAATTCCTCCGGCACCCCGGGGTATCCCACAGATTGAAGTAGCCTTTGATATCGATGCCAATGGTATTGTAAATGTCTCCGCCAAAGACCAGGCCACGGGCAAGGAGCAGTCCATTCAGATAACGGCTTCCAGTGGTCTTTCCCAGGAGGAGATTGACAAACTTGTCAAGGATGCTGAATTGCATGCTGAAGACGACAAGAAGAAGCGGGAACTTGTGGATGCCCGGAACCATGCAGATGCATTGATCTACTCCACGGAAAAATCCATCAAGGAGATGGGAGACAAGATCGACGATACCACCAAGACCGATGTGGAATCAGCCATTGCATCCCTCAAGACAGCCATGGAAACTGAGGATACCGACGAAATCAAACGCTTAAGCGAGACACTGACACAGACTTCCCACAAACTAGCCGAGGCAATGTATCAGCAGGCTTCACAAGCGCAGGGAGAAGCTGGAGGAGACGGAACCGACGGCGCTTCAGGTCAGGATGCCGGCGCTGCCGACGATGATGTTGTGGATGCTGATTTTGAAGAGGTCAAGGAAGAGGACGCAAAATAATATCAATTGGGATCAGCGCTGAAATGTTGACTGGTCTACAAACCGCGTGCTTGGCAGGCGGTTCCGAACCTGAACTTGCGGAGACGTACCGTCTCATTTGACTCCGATAAAGGGTTTTCGTGAAATACTAAAAACACCCGCGCACATGGTATACGCGGGTGTTTTTTGTTGCCTTGACAGACTGTAACGATCCAATATAGTAACAAGCACTATGGCTGATCTTGCCTCTTTTTACCGAAAATACCACACTGAAAACAGAGACCTGACGATCCATGGGCGGCAATTCAACTTTGTTGTTCCCAAAAAGATCGATCCATTCATTAATTTTGAAAATATTGTGCGTGGTTTCCCCTTGTGGGCCAAAATCTGGGAGCCTTCCTGGATTCTAGCCGAACATCTTGCCAAAACGCCATCGTTACAGTTAAAAAAAATCCTCGAAATTGGATCGGGAATCGGTGTTGTTGGCATCGTTGCCGCTTCCTTTGGGCACGATGTAACATTGACGGAATATGATGAAAACGCTCTCCAATTCGCGTCGGCCAATGCCGAGATCAACCATTGCCCGGAGATGAAAATATATCGGCTTGATTGGCATCAACCGGATCTCGATGACCGGTTTGATACCATTATCGGATCGGAGGTGATGTTTAACGAACGGGACTGCAAGCCCCTTTTGAATCTATTCCGCATCTACCTGAAACCGAATGGCCGGGTTATTCTTGCTTCGGGTGTTCGTCAGAGTGCCTTGGACATCCTACACCGGATGCACCGGTTTTTTGATGTAAGAATCAACAAGTATTCAATACGCTCTGAAGACACATGCATGCCGGCCGTTCTCTGCCATATGTCACCCAAGGAATAAAAACCATGTGACGATTTTATTTAAGTTGAGTCTTGAGAAAAAATATCCAATACTATACAAATTGTACCCGCAGAGCCTGATCTGATGGCAGATGTAAATATAACGATAACGTCGTATCACATAAATTTGTAAAGCAAATTTATCCAGGAAGGAGAAAAAGATGAGAGTGCTGGTAAGCGATGTGCTCGGTGATAT
>JAHEIB010000020.1 GCA_024639645.1 Deltaproteobacteria bacterium | reverse complement strand
GCCCATTTACCAGGCGGGCGATACCAGCTTCTTCGAGGCACGGTGTGCGACGCATGGCCGGATCTGAGAGCGATTGGAAGTGGTCAAAATCGGGTTCCAGAAGCTGGGATATGAATTCATTGTCTACGCCGTTAACAGCCCACGGGATTCCATTACGCTCATAGCCCCCCATGACCAGGCCGCCCACTTCGTCTTTATAATAAAGAAGACTGTCCTTGTCGCGGATGGTGGGCAGGTTGGGAGGCATCCCCTCGATCTCATCGGTGACGAGAAACTGATGCTGAAAAGGGACCAGAGGTGTGTTGACACCCAGCATTTCCCCCATCTGGTATCCCCACATGCCTGTACAGTTGACCACCGTTTCACATTGGATATCACCCTTGTCTGTTTTTACGGAAACGACGCGTTTTTTATCGAACGCAAAGCCGGTCACCAATGTGTGCTCATATATTGTAGCGCCTCTGCTCCTGGCTCCTTTGGCCATGGCCTGGGTAATGCCTGCAGGATCAGCCTGACCATCCGTGGGCATAAACGCGGCACCGATGATATCGTCAATGGTGATAATGGGACAAAGATCGTAGGCCTCCTGGGGCGAGATAATATTCATCTCCAGACCGAAACTGCGTGCCGTGGTGGCGCCCTTATTTAGTTCATACATGCGCTCCTTTGTGCTGGCGAGATGAAGACAACCGCTTTTCTTCCAGCCGGTGGTCAACCCGGTTTCGGCTTCGAGCTGTTCGTAGAGACTGACACTGTACTGCAGCATCCGGGTAATGTTTCGTTCGCTGCGGAGCTGGCCCACAAGTCCGGCCGCATGCCATGTAGAACCACTGGTCAGTTCTCCCTTCTCCAGTATCACCACATCTTTCCACCCCATTTTCGTTAGATGGTAAGCTGTACTACAACCAATAATACCACCGCCAATAATTACCACCTGTGCATGATCTTGCATGAGTTCTCTCCTTATCGGATCGCTTCACGATCCAATGTGACGCGGCCTGGCCGCTTTTTGAAATTAGTAGACATTCAAAGTGTTGTATTTTGTGTTCAGTGTATCCAGAAAAAGGAGTTATTACGTAAAGCGTATAGCCACCCTCCAACCCTTGTCTCCCCCCTCAAACCCTCCAACCCTTCCTTTACGCCGTGGCCTCATCCACAATCTCAGCAATATCTTTGACTGCCATATCCCCCTGGCAGTCCGAAATGCCGTCACCAAGCATGGTGACACAGAAGGGGCAGGCCGCGGCAACCGTTTGCAAGCCGGTTGACAATAATTCGGTTGAACGCTCGATGTTGATACGTTTCCCAATGGTTTCTTCCATAAACATCCTTGCACCACCGGCACCACAGCAGAAGCCTTTGTCCCCATGGCGTTTGGGCAAAACCAGTTTTCCGGCTGTATTCATGGTGCGCAAGAGTTCCCGCGGGGCATTGATAATCCCGTTCCACCTTCCCAGATAGCAGGAATCATGAAAGGCAATATCGCCCAAAGAAGCGTGGTTGGGGTTTAAACGGCCCTGTTTCAGCAGATCCAGTAAAAACGCGCTATGGTGAACAACTTCAAATTTTGCACCAAACTGAGGATATTCATTTTTCATAATGTTGTAACAGTGGGGGCAGCCCGTTATGATTTTTTGGGGCTTGTATTGATTGAGGGTCTCGACGTTTTCCTGAATCATCATTTGGGCCAGGTATTCATTACCCGCCCTGCGGGCCATATCTCCGTTGCATCGTTCCTCCTGGCCGAGTATGGCAAAATTGACCCCAGCTCTTTTTAATACACGGACCAGTGCTCGAGATATTTTCTTTCCCCGATCGTCAAAGGATCCGGCACATCCGACAAAATAAAGAATCTCGGATGCGGGTTGATCCGACATGAGGGGTACATCCAGGTCTTTGCACCAATCAGCCCGGGTGTCGTTGGAAAACCCCCATGGGTTGGACTGGTTTTCCATATTTGTAAATGTTTCCTGTAGTTCCGGCGGAAATGCCGCCTCCATAAGAACCTGATACTTTCTCGCTTCTAAAATAATATCCAGATGCTGGATATTGACAGGACAAATATCTTCACAAGCCCGGCAGCTAGTGCACGACCAGAGAACGTCTTCAGTTACGGGTGACCCTTCTCGGACCAAAGGTTTGATCTCGTCGACCTTGCCTTCCAAAAGGGAACCGGCTTGATCAAAAAGATCGTGTTTGATATCAGACACCACCATCTTGGGTGAAAGAGGCTTGCCGGTGCAATCCGCCGGGCACTGTTCCTGGCATCGGCCGCATTCTGTGCAGGCATACAGATCGAGTACCGATTTCCAGTTTAAATCCGACACACGGCCAAGTCCGAAACTTTCAGCATCCTCGTCTTCGATATCCGTTTTGATGATCGATTTTTCCCGTTCCAAAGGTTTTAAATAAACATTGGGTATGGCCGCCAGCAAGTGCAGATGCTTGGAACCGGGAATATAAATGAGGAACCCAAGAATCGTTAGGATGTGGATCCAGTAGGATATTTCATACCCAACAGCCAACCGTACGGCATTCATAGATGGAAACCCAAATAAATTTGCCAAACCCGCTGATACTGTAAAACAGGCTGAATAGTCAAACCCACCATCGCCAGCGAGCGACATCTGAAATGCATTGACAAAGAAAAACGACACGATAATGACGGCCGTAAAAAGAATGATGAGTTTTGCATCCAGGCCATTGGTTAAATATTCCGGTTTTTCAATCAACCGTCTATAAAGAGCGTAGCCAAGACCCAACAGAACAAAGACTGCCAGGGTGTCTGCCAAAAGGAGATACGCACCATAAATCCCGGGTGCCAAATGAGAAACGTGAAAACCAGGGAATATGCCTTGGATCATCAATTCCAGAGAGTGCGGTTGGACCGCAAGAAAGCCGAAAAAGATCAGGGTGTGCGCCATACCAGGGAGGAATTTTCTTCTGACATTCGATTGTCCGACTACGTCGGTGAGAAGCGTTTTGATCCGCTTGGGAATATGGTCGAATTGCAGGGTCACTTCTCCTTTCACCGCCATCATAAGTCTGACAAGATGTCTCACCCTGATAAAGAATAGACTGAATCCGGTTATGAGAAAGGCTGCCATCAGGAAAGATTTGAATATGGTGTAGGTTCCCATTGACCCTCCGCTGTAATGAAGCGTACCTTGCGGCACGCTCGTGGAATGTGTTGACGATCGCCGTTCAAGATGCAATCACGACATGCACGCCTATCTTGTCGAGATTTTTCTGAAAATCGGAAGGTATTTTCCGATTGGTGATAAGGACATCAATCTGTTTAAGCGGCACAATCGATATTTCAGCAACCAGACCGAATTTTGGATGATCAGCCATCACGATCACCTGACCACGTGTCTGCTGAATCATATTTCTTTCGATGGTGGCTATTTCTAAGTCCGGTGTACTTACACCGGCTCTGATGCTGAGACCATCAGCCCCGATAAAAACTTTGTTGGCGTTTACCTGTCGAATCATTTCCATGGTCAACGGCCCGGCAAGAGCATGGGTTGTAGGGTTGTATGTACCGGGCAACAACACCAGTTCGGCTGCCATATGTTTTGTTTCCAATTCAGATATCACACCAAGATTGTTTGTAAACAAGGTAAAAGGCAAGGCGGCGTCTACAAACCGAACCAACATCGATGCCGTGGTTCCTTCCCCAATGAATATCGTGTCATGAGGCTCGATCATGGCGGCTGCTTTATGGGCAATTCGTTTTTTTTGCTCAGGGTTTTCTTTGATACTGCTACGGTAATGAAAATTGCCTGCTATCCGTTCCTGTCGGAATACGGCTCCGCCATGGGTTCTTTCCACAAGACCCGATTTTTCCAGGACATCCAGATCTCGGCGAATCGTCATCTCGGATACACCAAGCAGTTCGCTCAGCTTTGAACTACGCGTGCTGAAATTTTTTTCCAAAATTCCAATGATTCGCTGCTGGCGCTCGGCAGGCAGATATGAACGATATTTGCTTTTTGTTTTCAGTGTATTTTCCAAATGTTATAAATGAGAATCACATCCATTGAAATTGTTTTGAAATCGCTTATACTTGAAATTTTAAACGCTCATCTTAGGATGTGTTTATGTTTCAATTACCAAGCTCGCAGGATTGAAATCGGGATTTGAAGGCGCAACGCCCCACTCTTTTTCCACTTCTGTTACAAACCTTCTTAAATCCTTGGCCACTGAATCCGAAAGCGGTGTTGGTTGATGGTTAACCAAAATGTCTTTTACCTTTTCCCTGGCCAAATCATAGGGATCTGGTTTTCCCGCATTTATCCACGTCGTTCGATTCATGCGTTCAAAAAATTGCGGTCTGCTTTGTGCCCGCATATATTTCAAGGTCACAGGTGACATCAGAAAATCAGACTTGTAACCTTTCTGCCTGATCTCATCCACACACAATGTTTCATCGCTGACTTCGACCCCGCCAAGAAAAAACTTTATCATATCAATCATGTCACTATCTAATAACAGCTGAGAATAGTCCACAACCATGCCACATTCTAACATTCCTGCTCCGTATAAGACATTGTTCCCTGACATTGCCGCAATAAGAGCTGTTAGTGTTTTTTCGTGGCCGGCTTGTGCACCACCGGCGATATTGCTATCCGTCTAGGTCCCGCCGCTCCAGGAAGGTACTTTATAAAATTGGGCCATCTGGGCATTCATTGCGGCAAATAAGGACATTTCCGGGGAACCCACCGCAGCTTCGGCACTTTTTAAATCCATGGAAGTTGTCGAACTACTGCAAATCACCGGGGCGCCGGGTCGAACAGCCTGGTGCATCACAACACAAGCGAGAAATTCGGCATTTTGAACCGCCTGAGTACCAGCCAGGGTAATCGGGCTGGTGGCGCCCGCCAGTGCCATGGTTGTAAAACGAACAGGAATGCTGAGTTCGGCCGCTTTCATACCAATTTCGCAGCAATGTTTTACCAGGCGTAAAGGCGTGACCGGGCATGTGGAAGCGCATATCAGGGGATTATCCACCAATGTCTCTTCTCCACCGGCGATGATGGCAGACATTTGATAGATTTTTTCCAAGCATTTACCATCGCCAGGGCCTAAACTGACCGGTTTATCCGTGTTATTCACAAGCGCTTCATAATTATGGAGTGTATAGGCCGTGGGGTCGACATCCAGTGAAGAAACAGGCCGATGACAAACACCATAGGCATCCAGCGCATCCATTATTCTTGCTCCGGCAGCCAGATCTTTTTTGGTAGAGTCCCTGATTTCACCGGTATTGATGTCGACAACACTGACGCCTTCGCCAAATGAAGTAAACGTCACCCTTTTACCTTCCATGATAAAGCTTTTGTCATGATTACGTGCTCCCAATACAATTCTGGACGGTGCAGTTCGAATGGCATTTTCTACAAGGTAGTGAGGAATTTTGACTATTTTTTTTTCGGTATCTACCCGGCAGCCAATGGAATGGAAGAGATCAATGGCATCATCGTCTTCCACATAAACACCCGTTTTCTCGAGTATTTCAAGGCTGGCATAGTGGATATCTTGAATCTCATCGTCCGACAATACTTTGAAATCAATACCTTTAATTTGAAATTTACCGCTGCAAATGGCACGATTCATCTTTTCCCTCCTTTCATGTGGGTAATGGCGGTGCGCACCTTTAAAGCGAAATGCTTATTTTGCGCGATCCGTGCCATAACGTCTAAATTTAACGCAGGACTTAACAATAGACATTGCTAATAAATTGTTTTGTCTTTATATTATGTTTGTTTCTGTTGTCAAGTGTTAGTTTCATATATATAACGAACATAAACCCATTTAACTGTCTATTCTTTTATGCCTAATTCGAAACAACTTCCGCATCATTCTGCCTATAGTATTGACACGATTCAATATGTTTTATAACGTCAATAGCATCATGTAATGCGTGCTTATGAAAAAGGAATTTCCGCTATGCGCACCCTCCGATTACAATCTGTTTTGACGGTTTTTGTTCTTGGTTGCTGCCTCTATGGCTTTGTTCTTGCGCCTTCTGCCATTGCTGACATTCAATATGTTTCCGATCTACTGATCATTTCCATTAGAGAAGGTCAGCGTCCAGAAGCACCTGTCGTTGGGTATCTACCTTCTGCGGCGCCGGTTGAGGTTCTGGAAGAAACCCAAGATTTCATGAGAATCCGGGCTGAAGACGGCATTCAGGGTTGGGTCAGAAAAAAATTCATCGTCAAAGACAAACCCAAGGCGATTATTATCAAAGAACTTGAAGAGCAAATTTTACTGCTTAAAGAGGACATCAAAACACTTCAGCAAGGATCCGATACCCAGGGCTTGTTGAATACGATAACTGAATACAAAAAACAGGTCGCAACACTGACCACATCTTTTGAAAATGAAAAGAAAACAACATCGACCTTGAAAAAAAATCTGCAACAGCTCAATGCCACCCATCAAGCGCTTGAGAAAAAGCATAAAAATACCGCCGATACCATCAAAGAACTCGCCTCGATAAAAGCCGAAAACCAGGTTCTGAAAGACAAGCTAGCCGCCATGCCGCCCATTGATTCGAACGCCATGCTATCGGGAAACATGAAATGGTTTCTCATAGGCGGTGGTGTCCTGCTTTTTGGTTTTCTCATGGGAAGGGTCATCAGGAGGGGGGAGAAGCGGTCGTATCGGTACTAAAGCCGCAGGTCGTAAACCCAAAACCCAAGCTGTAAGCGGTAAGCTGCTTATGGCGTAAAGCTTATCGCTTATCACTATCTTGCGGATTACGTCTCTGATATAAGCAACATCTTCCAAGGTATTGAAATCGCTAGTTTAGACTGTTAGACGTTTAGCAACCTACAATCTAACAGCCTTCAGCCAATCCACCTCAATTCGTCACCTGATCAAGCTCGGAAGAAATAGAACGAGTTTCGGGAACACCATAAGGATAAAGATGCAAAGAAGATAGGCCGGTAGAAAATAAGCCACGCCTTTAAACACCTCTTCCAATGGTACATCCTTGGCCATACCACCAACCACATACGTGGTTGCCCCAACCGGCGGTGTGACGGCGCCCAGGGTTGTCACCACAGTAATGGTCACACCAAACCAAATGGGGTCATAGCCAAGTTCCATGGCAACAGGAAAAAAAATAGGGATCGTAATCAAGAGCAATGCCAGTGCATCCATCACCGCTCCACCAACAATGTAAATGCTGAAGATGATGGCCATGATGACGATATCCGGGACAGGTAACCCCACCACCCATGAGGCAATATCAAACGGGATACGTGTTACGGCAAGGAAGCGTCCGAATATCATGGCTCCGGCGATGATGACGATTACCATGCACGAAATTCGCAGCGTGTCGGTTACGGACGAAGTAAAGCCTTTCCAGCTGAGTTTGCCTTGAAGCAAACTGATCAACACGGCAAACAAAGACCCAACCGCACCAGCCTCTGTGGGGGTGAACAAACCAAAATAGAGCCCCAGCATCACCAGCAGGAATAGTAGAATCATCTCAAAAGCCCCGGTGAGAGAGCGCAGTTTTTCAATTAAACTGCTTGCCGGCCCCACCGGACCCCATCCAGGATGGAACGAACACATGACATATACGGTCAGCATTAGCAGAAGGGCAAGCAATATCCCCGCTCCAATTCCACCGTAAAAGAGACGGGCGATGGATTGCTCGGTTGAAAGCCCGATGACGATCAGCACAACACTTGGGGGAATAACTACGCCCAATGTTGACCCGCAGGCAATGGCTCCTGTGCTGAGTTTTGGTTCGTAATTGAACTTTTTCATTTGCGGAAGCGCTACTGTTGTCATGGTTGCCGCGGTTGCTGCATTAGATCCACAGATGGCAGCAAAAGCAGAGCAAGCCATGATCGTTGCCATGGCAATGCCGCCTCTGATCTGCCCCACCCACTTATAAGCTGCGTTGTACAGTTTTTCATTGACCCCGGAATAAAAGGCAATCTGTCCCATGAAAATGAAGAGCGGAATTACCGTCAAACCATATTTTGAAAAGGTTTCCCAAAGGACAGAGCTAAGCATATTAAGACCGGCTTTAAACGATATAATGTAGCAGAAACCGCAAAAGCCAACGATGCCCATGGCAAATCCCACAGGAATTCCCAGGAAAAACAGCATCAGTAACAGAACGACAATACCGATAAGACCAACAGCGGTCAAACTCAATTGCCACCCCTCTCTTCAGGTATAAAAACCCGAATAATATCTGTTATCAGGGTCAGGGACAGGATTAGGCACCCAAACGCAACGGCATAAGTAAACGGATAGTAAATCACTTGGAGTGTTTCCGTAACCTCACCGGTTTTCATCAACGTGGTCGCCTTGACCGCGATCTGCCATGCAGCAATCAGAAAAAAAAGGCAACAGATGGTGTTGTTGATAATCGACAGGGCTTTTTTAACTGTGTCCGAAAAGGTGTTGACCAGGACATCCACGGCGATATGACCCCTTTTTTTCTGCGTATAGCCAAGAGCAAAAGCCGTTAAGATGGCACCAAAAAAGCCCATCAACTCAAACGTCCCGGTAATGGGTACCCAGACAAGACGGGATAGAATATTAGCGCAGGTCAGAACAATCATACCTATCAGAAATAACCCTCCAAGCAGGGTTAATAACTTATTCAACAACCCACTGATTTTTTCCAGAAGAATCACCAAGCCGATCTCCTAATCCTGTAGGGGTGCGTATTGAGCCAGACCACTTCGCGGTGGGTGACTCAGTCTACATATCAATAAAAATCTATTGTGCGATTTAGATATTATTGGCCCGTATACATCTTCGAAAAGGTCTTGATATCGGCTACGATCGCTTCACCTGGAAATCCCTTTTCATTGGCTTTTTTAATCCAGTTTTCCGTTACAAAACTTAGCTTGGCATCCCATTTGGCCTTTTCAGTGGGTGATAGTTCAATAAACTCCACGTTTTGAACTTTTTTTGACCAGTCGTTTGCTTCTGAAACATGATTGTCCATATATGCTCCCGTCCACATTGCTTGTTGAACACTCAAACCTTCCATGACCATTTGCACCTCTTTGGGAAGAGAATTCCATTTGTCCATGTTCATAACTACGGCAAAGGGGACAATCAATGTGTTCGTGAGAGTGACATATTTACAGGACTCGGCAAATTTGAAATCTTTCATGGTTTCAGTAGAAGAAAACAAACCTTTGACCACGCCTTTTTGCAAAGCTTCTACTGTGGCGGGCATGGGCATCCCAACCGGGTTGGCTCCCCAGGCCTTCAGAATTTGAACGGCACCGCCCGGAGACCGCAGGTCCAGACCCTTGAGGTCATCCAAGGTTCTCACCGGCACCTTGGACATGATGTTGGTGGGTGCCGTTGTAAACATGGTTAGAACTTTTACTTTGTCAAAGGATGCAGGCTGGTATTTCTGATAAATGTCCCACAAGACCATACTGGCTACCTTTGCATTGGGTAGTCCCATTGGAAGCCCTGTGGAATTCGTGACGATGAATCGACCGGGTTGATAAGCCATGGCCAGGCAACCAATATCAGCCTGACCGGCAATGACGCCATCCATCATATTTTTTGCCCCCAGGAGCGTTCCACCCGGATATGTATCGATGGCGACCGTGCCAGCAGTTCTTTTCTCAACTTCCGTTTTCCATCTTTCCATTTGAACACATGGGAATGTTGGCGCCGGCGGGAAATTCGCATAGCTGAGCTTAATGGATCCGGCCACTGTCACGGTCGGCGTCAAAAAGGTTCCGACAATGGCAGCGATAAAGAAAATGCTTCCTAGTAGAACAAGTCTTTTCTTCATGATAGATCCTCCTTTTCAGATTAGGGTTTGGTTTTTGGGTTTAGTTCTGAACCGAAATATCGATGGTTATCACCATGGCCTGCCACGGTTTCTTTACTGACATGCAATGATGCTTCTAACACGGTTGTTCTTTTTCGGTCAGGGGGTCAATACCGCAGGAATCAACACCTTTTTTCTTTTTTATCTCCGCCAAAACTCTTTCCGGTGTTATGGGGAGATCCAGAATTCGCACGCCGATAGCATCATAGATGGCGTTGGCAATTGCCGGGGCGGTGGGCACACAGCCTGGTTCACCGATCCCTTTGGCGCCATATGGCCCATCTGGATCGATTGTTTCAATGACCACAGGCGTTAAGGGAATCGCATCCTTGGCGGTAAGTATTTTGTAATCGCGGAAATCAGGATTCATGTTACGCCCTTTTTCGAGAATCACCTGTTCGGTGAGCGCGTAACCAACACCCATCATCACCCCACCATGAACCTGACCGTCCAAAAGCATGGGGTTGATGGCCCTTCCCACGTCATGGGCGGCGACATAATCAAGAATTTCAACCTTTCCGGTTTCTTCATCCACCTTCAAACGCACACCATGCGTCCCAAAGGCATAGGTCATGGATAGGTTTCCCCGGAAATCTCTACCCATGTTTTCATTTGCAGGGTCATAAAAAAAGTCGGCCATCATCATGGTGCCGCCGTGGCTGAAATGCGCTTTTCTAAGCAGCTTGCCAATGGGCATGGTTTTTTCCGGTTCGTCCTGGGCAACCACATGTCGATTACGAAGGTCGAGTTTGGTTTGTGTTATGCCCATAAGCTCGGCACCCAGTTCTAAAATACGAGACCGGATCTTTTTTGCCGCTCCAAGTGCGGCGTTTCCCGCTACAAAAGTTGTCCGGCTGGCATGCGCACCTACGTCCCAGGGACAAATGTCGGTATCTTGATGTATAACATGGATATCTTCAACTTCAAGACCCAGCTGTTCTGCCACTATTTGGGCAATCACCGTATCGGCACCCTGTCCCATATCCGAAGCGCCGGTAAAAACATCTGCTTTTCCAAAGTCATCCAGCTTGATGATGGCACCACAGCCATCGGATTTATAAATCCGGGCGCCGCCTCCCACATGTATTAAAGATGCAATCCCTATCCCCTCTCCTTTTGTTTTGGGTTTTTCGATATCCAAAACCTTTTCAACTGCGTTAATGCATTCGGGCAGGCCACAAGTGGTAATTTTAAAACCCTGGGGTGTTTCATCTCCGGGTTGATTGGAATTGATCCGTCGAATTTCTAAACGATCGATACCAGCGGCTTCAGCCAATATATCCATGGCGCTTTCAATAGCGAATGTCGCCTGAGGATTACCATAACCCCTCATGGCCTGCGCATAGGTATTGTTGGTGTAGACGCACTTGGCCTGGTAACGGACATTGGGTACGCGATAAAGAGATGTAATCGGCATCATCATCACCGATGGTGTGGTAACACCCCAGGACGTATAGGCCCCATTATCCAACACCATATTTATATCCCGGAACATGAGGCGACCTTCCGTGTCACAACCCATGGCAATGTCGATGATGGTTGGCTGCCGGGTGGATGTGGCCACAAATTCCTCTTCCCGGTCAAACAAGACTTTCACTGCCCGGCGGGCATGCCAGGCCAGCAAAATGGCCACATGCTCATATGCATAGGTATCCAGCTTGCTGCCGAATCCTCCCCCGATAACAGGCTTTATCACCCGCACACGTTTATCAGGGATTCCTAAGGCTTTGAGGGTCTCTTGAAAATCCTTTTGGGCAAGAGATGGAATCTGGGTATTGGTATGAATCGTCAGATTGTTATTATTGTCGAAATCTGCAATAGCACCGCTGGTACCCAGGCAGCAATGGGTGACCCAGGTAGTTGTGAACTGCTTTTCAACCACATGGGCGGCCTCTTTGCGGGCAGTCTCCACATCACCGTAGTGCAGTTTCCACGGCATTTTTAAGATGTTCGTTTTATGGTTTTCATGCACCAGTGGTGCGTCGGGTTGCATGGCCGTTATCGGGTCAAAAACAGACGGTAGCGCTTCATATGTCACTTCGATTAAATCGATAGCCTTTTTGGCAATTTCCGGCTCTGTTGCTGCTACGGCGGCAACCTCGTCCCTGTAGGACCTCACCTTTCCAGCTTTCAAAGGAGGGTTGTCCTTATATACACCCATGCGGATATTGGGAATATCTTCCCCGGTAAGTACAACGCGAACACCACTGAGTTTTTCAGCTTTGGATGTGTCAATGTTGACGATCCTGGCGTGTGGGTATTTGCTATATAATATTTTTCCATAAAGCATGCCGGGCAGTTTGACATCCTGAATGTATTGGGCGCGTCCTGTGGCCTTGTCAATGGCATCCAGTTTGGGTACCCTTTTGCCAACCGTTGAATATTTCTGTTTAGTTCCCATTCTTTGTTTTTCCCTTTTGTTACCTATCAAGAAAGTTTGCATCGTTTCGGCATCTTGAAACACGGTCAAAATCAAGTTAGGTTTCGTTTTTCCAAGCCACCACTTCCACGTCTTCCGTCCCCGTATCGATTGCGGCCTGTATGGATTCGAATATCTGGGTATAACCGGTACAACGACAAAGATTACCTGCCAGGGCATGTTTGATATCATCCAGAGTGGGCGTGGGATTTTCGTCCAGAAGCGCTTTGGACGACATGATCATCCCTGGGCTGCAAAATCCACATTGAATACCGCCGTGTTCCACAAATTTTTGCTGCAAAGTGTGAAGCGTGCCGTCCGGTCCTGCAAGCCCTTCTATGGTTATCAAACACCGGCCGTTGAGTTCCACTGCCAAATATAGACAGCTGTTGACAGCCTGACCGTCAACAATGACGGTGCAGGCGCCACATTCGCCACTTCCGCAACCTTCTTTGGTTCCGGTGAGCCCCATGACTTCGCGTAGCAAATAAAGCAACGTCCAATGATCCTTTACCGTCACCTGAATATCATTACCGTTTAGGTTAAATTTTATCTCGGTGGACATGGTCAACCCTCCAAATTTGTTCATACTAATTGGTTTCTTCAATTCGTTTTAGGCATTTCAGGCCCATCCGTCTAACAAATACTGATACCATTTCACGGCGGTACCATGCCTGCCCGCGAATGCTGTCCCGCACCCGGGATTCTTCAGCTGCAATATTCCCGGCTTCGATCAGAATGTCTTCATTAAGCACTTTGCCCGTGAGAAAACGCTCGGCACTGAGGGTTCGCAGGGGCGTGGGGGCAGCCACACCGAGACAGATACGGGCTTTTTGACAAACAGCCGAATCCGGTTCCAAAGTCAAGACAATACCCACACCTATCAATGGCAGTTCCATGGCAGCCCGTCGCCCGACTTTCTGGTAAGCGCCGCCGGTATGGGAGCTCTGGGATGGGATGATAATTTCGGTCAGGATCTCGCCTGCTTCCAATACGGTTTGTCCAGGCCCTTCAAAAAAATGAATTAGATCCACTGTCCTTTCACCGTTAGGACCATACATTTTAGCCACCCCATCGAGGGCGATCAACGGAATGGCACCATCTGCCGAAGGTACAGCATTGACAATGTTACCGCCGATGGTGGCCACATTTCGAATCTGGGTGGATCCGATATGTTGCACCGCGTCATGAATGATGGGAAATTGGCGCCGAATGAGGGTGGACGTTTCCAGGGTGCGGTGAGTCGCCAATGCACCGATAATCAGTTCGTTCGTATCCGGGTTCATCTTTACCTTATCCAAATCCGAAAGATGCTTTAAAGAGATGAGATAATCCGGGGCGATTTTTCCTTGTTTGGTCTTGACCATGACATCGGTGCCACCCGCAACGTACATAACACGATCACTGTGGGACTCGAACAAGGACACTGCTTCATCAAGTGTTTTGGGAACAAGGTAGGAAAATGTCTTCATAAATGCCTCTAAACATCATGCTGTAATATGTTGATATCGATTATCGTTAGTGTGCGTCCAAAAATGTGGATGGACACTCGTTAGTGTTCATTCGGGTCTGTTGTCAAACACACGTTTCGATTTTCGCTCCGACCTCGGCAGAGAGCAGGTCTCGAGCAATTCTACTTCGCAGCTTACCATGATACTGTTTTTTATTTTTCGGCAAATTTCAGCCTCGAGCGCTTTGGCTTTTTCGGCATCGGTATCTGAACCACATTCCACACGCAGGGTCATGGTATCTCTACCATCCGATTCTCTATCTACTACCACCTGGTACTCACAGGATATTTCGGGTATTGAGGAGAGCACTTCATCAATTTGACCCGGATATATGTTAACCGCCCGGAAAATGATCATATCGTCCGAACGCCCCAGGATGCTGTCGTGCATGGGCAATAGGCTTCCGCAGGAACAGGCTGAGGGTATCATGCGTGTTAAATCCCGTGTACGATATCGTATCAGTGGTGACGCTTCCTTACACAGGGTTGTAACCACCATTTCACCGATCTCCCCTTCGGAAACCGGTTTCAGGGTTTCCGGATCGAGAATCTCAAGAAGGTAATAGTCAGCCCAGTAATGTATGCCTTCATGCCGTGAACATTCAAGACCGGTCCCGGGTCCATAAAGTTCGGTCATCCCTGTGATATCATACATGTCTTCCAGACCTAGCAAGTTTTTGATGCGCTGGCGCATGGCATGACTGCTTCGTTCAGATCCGAAAATCATTTTCTTCAGGGTGATTTTATCTTTTAGTCGCCGTCTTTCGATTTCTTCCGCCATGAGCAAGGCCATACTTGCGGTGCAACACATGACCGTTGACTGCAGATCCACCAGAAACTGACACTGCATATCGATATTTCCAGGGCCGATAGGCAGCGCCATGGCGCCAAAGCGTTCACAACCCAATTGAAAACCAACCCCTGCTGTCCAGACACCATAGCCAACGGCAATCTGGACGCGATCCTCCGGGGAAAGTTCAGCCATTTCGTAACAGCGTGCAAAAAAATGGCCCCAGTCCTCGACATCTTTATGGGTGTAGGTCAAAACTTTTCGTTTACCGGTGGTGCCCGAGGACGCATGAATCCGAACAATTTCAGATTCAGGTACAGACAGGAGGGGAAACGGATATCCTTTTCGTAAATCCTCTGCGCTTGTAAAAGGAAGCCTTTGAATGTCGTCCAGCGTGTGAATATCTTCCGGGCTTACACCGGAATCATCCATCAGCTTTTTATAAAACCCGGAGCCCTTATACGCATGGGATGTTGTCCATTGCAGACCCTTTAGCTGGTGTTCTTTCAGCTCATCAAGTGATTGAAAGGTCGGCATAAACGTTTTATTCATTCTCTACCTCCTGAGATGTCCTGGGGCATGGAAAGTCCCTTCAATGAATCTCGTTTTGTCTGGGTAGCATCCAGGTCTGCCGCGAGTGACACTGGATCGATCACCACGCCGTAATCTTCCCTTGCCTTTTCAATACTCACATATCCGTATGCAACATCACTTTCTACGGATGCAACTTCTCTGTCCATGGGGTTTCCAAAACCGCCCCCGCCGGCACTTTGAAAATCGATGGTATCACCCGGGTTACAAAGCGTGAGTCCGCTGGGATCTCCGGGAAGGTCGTTTTTCAAATACCGGGCCCTGCTGCCAGGCTTCCCGCCGAATATCCCTTTGGGCGGGTACCGAAACCGGCCGGCCTGAACAGCAATGGCCACAGGCGGTTCAGGTGCAAGGGCATCATCCGGGACACGTATGAGCATGCGTCTTCCCAGACCGCCCCTCTTTTTTCCGGCGCCTCCCGTGTCACACATAAGTTCCCTTGCAAGTACCATCAGGGGTGTGTCGCTTTCCAGTATTTCAACCGGTGTGTTGGCGCCATTGGCTGGGAAAATGGCACATTGGTGCCCATCTTTCGCTTGGCTTGCCCCCAAACCACCGCCACGAATGATCATGGTATGAAATGGTTTGCCGTCATGCCGTTTTCCATAAAAAATATTGGTCTGGGCCGGCGTTCCACCGCTGTCTGAAATGATCCTGTCAGGAACGGCCGTAGAAAGCGCCCTGAAGACCATTTCAGTCATAAAATGCCCCACCTGCATGCGGGCGGCAACGGCTGACGGAAAACTGCAGTTTACAACACTGCCCTTGGGCGCGGTCATGGATACCGGGCGGATTGCGCCTTCATTTATGGGAAGCTCCGGATCAAAAACACTTTTGATGGCCATGAAAACATACGCATAAGTAAAATTGTAGACCACATTGACGCCCCAGTTGACCTGGGTGGACGTGTTGGTGAAATCGACCAGAATATCACTTTCTTTTACAGCAACCGTAAGACTGATGTTGATATCATCCCGTTCCCCTGCCCCTTCGATGACGCCTTCATATGGATATACACCGTCGGGAATTTTGGCAATCGCATGCCGCATGCTTTGTTCGGTTCTATGAATGATTTCATCGGCAAGCTCTTCAAGACTTTCGAGCCCCTCATCGGTCATCATTTCAATAATTTTTTCTCCACAGACATGATTTGCAGCAACCTGTGAACGGATGTCACCCGTCACCTCCTCTGGTGTTCGAACATTCCAGCGAATCATCTCCAGGACATCTTCATTGAGAACACCTGCATCGTATAATTTGACACGGGGAATAAATAAGCCTTCCTCAAACACCTCACGATTATCCGAAGAAACCCGGCCACCGATATCCGAGTGATGAAAAACACAGGCCGTAAAGGCCACTGGCCGATCCTTGTAAAAAATGGGACTCAGGACACAAACATCGTTCAGATGTCCCGCCAGCAGCCATGGGTCATTTACGATGATCACATCGCCGGAGCGATATTCATCCAGGGGCACCGATTGAATCACTTTTTTGACACCCAAGGCCATGGCACCGGCCTGTCCAGGTGTACAAAAAGTGCCCTGAACCAGTTCCTGCCCCCTGTGATCCGTAAACATACAGGTGTAATCATGGGCATCTCGCAACAGGCTCGAAAAAGCTGTTCTGGCAACGGATGCATCTGCTTCGTCCACGATGGATATGAGACGGCGCCAGAGAATCTCGAGACGGATGGGATCGAAGTTACTATCCTTCAACATATTTAAATCGTTGGACATAGGGCATCTTCCTTCAACGCTATTTCGATAATTTGGATCATGAATAGGTCGTTTAGACTGTAGACTTTCAGGCTGTCAGCGCCTAAAGGCCGAATAGCCTACAGACTAATCCCCTAAATGTTGCTATAAGTCTATCCACACAAAACCGTAAGAATCCACTGTGCAGACGGCATCTTCACCTATTACAATGGTGGATTCTCTTTCTTCGATGATGGCCGGCCCCTGGATAGATGCATCGGGAAAAAGCTTCATTCGATCATACACCTTATGGGGTAAAAACATCTTTCGTGTCAAAGAAAATGCTGGCCGTGATCCTTTTAATGCATCTTCCAGCTGTCCTTTCTGACGTTCGAATTTCGGCAGCTGAAAGGGTCGTTCCGGTTCACTGACGCGGACCTTGAATGTTACAAACTCGATCTGTGTTTCAGGGTATGTTCGGCCATAGAGCTTTTCGTAGACCTGGTCAAAAAGATGACGAATTTCTGATGTTTTCCACTCATAAAAAGGCCTGTATTCCAATGTAAGATCGGTCTCTGCTCCCTGGCCCACAAACCGCATCATAAGGGTTCTCTCAATGCACAAGGCATCGTCATCGGCAGCCCTTTGTAAAATCGCGGCACCCTCGGTCTCCAGGCTCTGGAAAAGTTTCTCGATTTCATTAAAGTCGGCTTCGTCCAGCCTGACCCGGTGGCTCCTGGTAAGATCGAATGCCACCGGCGCTGTAAAAAAGCCCAGGGCAGACCCAACACCCGCCAATGGGGGGACAAGTATTCGGGGTGCACTGATTTTTTTTGCAAGACCATAGGCATGCACCGGTCCGGCGCCGCCAAAGGCGGATATGGTGACGATATTCGGGTTGCCGCCCTTTTCTGCAATATGTGTTTTTGCGGCGGCAGCCATGGTTTCGTTGATCAGATCGTGGATGCCAAAGGCGGCCTCCACCAGTGTCGTACCCAGGGGTTTTGCAATGCTTTCCCGGATCGATTCTTCAGCGGCTGATTTATCCAGAGCCATGCTGCCCCCCAGAAAATATTCCGGATCCAGGTACCCCAGCACCAGATCAGCATCGGTGACGGTCGGGTTTGTTCCACCTTTGCCATAGCAGACAGGACCGGGATCTGCACCAGCGCTTTCCGGTCCTACCTGGAGCAATCCCATATTGCTTATCTTTGCCATGCTGCCACCGCCGGCACCGATCTCCATCAGATCCACAACCGGTACCTGAATGGGAAGACCGCTGCCCTTTTTGAATCGTTGAACCCTTCCTACCTCGAAAGTGGAAACCATGCCGGCCTGTCCTTTCTGTATCAGACACGATTTTGCGGTGGTACCCCCCATGTCAAAACAGAACATGTCCTTGATCTGAAACAGGCTACCATAGTGCTGGGATGCAATCACGGCAGCTGTAGGTCCTGACTCGATAATGCGTACTGGAAATTTCCGAGCGGTTTCGATGGATGTAATGCCGCCGCTGGACAGCATGATGAACAGTTTTCCCTTGAATCCAAGAGCGGTGAGTCTCGAAGACAGCTTTTCAAGATATTGGGATGTTATGGGTTTAACATATGCGTTGGTGACCGTGGTGCAGGTTCTTTCATATTCCCGGATCTGGGGCAAAACCTCAAACGAAGTGGATAGCGAGAGTTCTGGGGCAAGTCTCTCTATTTCTTCTTTAATTATTTTTTCGTGAATCGGGTTTTCATAGGAATTGATAAGACACACCGCTAAAGACTCGATCTGCATCTCCTGAAGCTGCAACAGCACGGCAGCGATCTCTTCTGCCTTAATTGGCAGGAGAACCCTGCCATCGCTGGCCACACGTTCAGACACTTCTTTTCTGAGAAACCTGGGAACCAGGGGTTCCGGATAATCCGCAAAGATATCATAGGCGTCATAACGAAGTTCTCTTCCCAGTTCCAGCACATCCTTGAAACCCTGTGTGGTAACCAGCCCGGTTCTGGCCCCTTTTCTTTCGATGATGGCATTGATCACCAGGGTAGTGCCATGGATAAACTCATCTGTAAACGCCATGAATCCCGGGGCATCTATTTCAAGCCGGCGGACCCCTTCTGCAACGGCTGTGGACGGGTCTGAAGGGGTGGTCAGACACTTGTGTGTCTGAAATTCACCCGTCTGGTCATTCACCAGTACAAAATCCGTAAATGTGCCGCCAATATCACAGCCCAAACGATAGGCATTTTTCTCCACGGCATTCTCCAATTACTTTTACATAGTTAATATTAATGACAGTTCACTAAAATATTAACAGCAAGCTAAGATGCTTGCAGGCTGGGAAGCTAGGAAGCTGTGAGGCTATAATGCTGCTGTCGGCTATTCGCTTTTAACCACCCTCGAACCCTTGTATCACCCTTGGACCCTCAAACCCTTTTAAAATATCCCCGGTTCCTGCCACTCCCCAAAAACATCGCGAAGAACGGAGGTCATCTCTCCAACCGTTGCATATTCACGACAGCAGTCCACCAGCAAGGGCATGACATTATCTCCCTGCCGGGTGCCCTTTTCAAGCGCTTTCAAGGTGCTTTTAACGGCTTGGCTGTTGCGGACCTTCTTTAATTTCTGCAAACGTTTAATTTGTTTTTCAACCCAGGCTTCATCATGCTCGTGAAGCGCTACGTCCGGTCCGCCTACGTCATCATCAGTATATTTATTTAAACCGATTTTAACATACTCCCCGCTTTGCAGACCCTTTTCAAACGCGTAGGCTTGTTGCGCCACTTTTCGCTGAATATAACCCGATGACACCGAATGAATCATACCTCCGGCCTGCTGGATAGCTGTCATTTCCTCCTGAATCTTGTCTTCCATCTGTTTGGTAAGGGTTTCAATAAAATAAGATCCAGCCAACGGGTCCACCGTATCTCTCAGCCCGACTTCATCCATAATGATCTCAAGGGTTCTGAGTGACAGCAAGGCCGCCCTGGGTGTGGGAATTGTGTATGCTTCATCAAAAGAGCAAAGTGCCGTGGTCTGCGCTCCGCTGAGTGCGGCACCCAGGGCATAAAAGGCACTTCGCATAATATTGTTTTCAGGCTGCTCTTTTGTTAGGCCGCTGCCGCCACCGCCAAAAAGACCTCGAAGAAAAAGCTTTTTCTTATCCTGAATTCCGTATTCATCTCTTAACATGCGCGCCCAAAGCTTTCTAGCAGCTCTAAATTTGCCTATCTGCTCCCACAGGTTTCCAAAGACATTCAGGTTGAAGGAAAAACGTCCCACAAAGTCTCCGACATCAATACCCCTAGCAGTTACATTCTCAATGTAGGATTTCGCAATTTCAAAGGCACAGGCAATTTCCTGTGAAGGCGTAGCGCCTGATTCCCGGATATGATAGCCGCAGATACTGACAGGATTGCATCTGGGCAGTGCTTTCATGCTGTATTCAATACTGTCGCCAACGAGACGTACTGCATGGTCAACCGGAAATATCCAGGCCCCACGACCGATCATCTCTTTCAAAATATCATTCTGGGGTGTGGCGCTGATGCGGTCTCTGGAAAAACCGGTTTTTTCTGCAAGAGCCTGATACATGGCAAGCATGACACATGCGATGGCGTTGATGGTGAGCCCGGTGCCGATTCGATCGAGGGGAATACCATCAAAAGCGATTTCAAAGTCCCTGAGGGAATCCACAGCCATGCCAACACGGCCCACTTCTCCGGCAGCCCGCGGGCTGTCAGAGTCCAAACCCATCTGTGTCGGAAGATCAAAAGCGACATTCAGCCCGGTCTGGCCTTGAGAGATCATGTATTTAAACCGTTTGTTGGTTTCTTCCGGTGTGCCAAATCCGGTGTATTGACGTGTGGTCCAGGCCCGGCTGCGATAACCCTGGGGATGCAGACTCCGCGTAAACGGGTATTCCCCGGGATCTCCAAGGTCTTTCTCATATTCAAAACCAATCGCTGCAAGATCGGCCGGTGTATACGTCGGCTTGACCTTAATACCCGATTGATATTCAACCTCTGTAATGGCCCCTTTTTCATCTTTGAGATACTTGGCAACGCCCATATATTCACCTTTTTTTGAGCTGTAAGCAATATCCATAAGCTATAAGCTTTAAGCGGTAAGCTGCTTAATGCTTATAGCTTAGAGCTTATGGCTTTAATCCCTTCAATCATGACGTCAAAAGGGGTTCCGCCTGGGTATACCCCTTTGATGCCCATTTGTTCCAATTTTGGGATATCGCGTGCAGGTATGACACCACCCACCACAACCCCTGTAGATTCAATGCCTTCCTCCTTCATCCTTTCAAGAAGGTTTTCACAGATGGTAAGATGGGCACCCGACATGATGCTGAGCCCAATGATGTCGACAGCTTCCTGAATGGCTGTCCTTACGATCTCTTCAACCTGTTGATGAAGACCGGTATAAACCACCTCCATGCCGGCATCGCGAAGCGCCAAGGCAACAATTTTTGCACCCCTGTCATGACCATCCAATCCAGGCTTTGCAATGAGTATTTTTATTTTTCTTTCACGCATGAGACGTTCCTTCTTTCTTGACCAGGTTGTTTAGGCTGTAGACGATTAGACTGTTAGCCGTATACAGCTTAATACCACAACTTTTGGGTTTCACCATCAATAGAGCGACATGGGATTATACATTTTGCGTTCTTTGAATCCCGAAAGTTGAGTTAATAGTCTACAGTCTAAACACCCTGCTTATTCGAGTTCGTCATACGAATCCATTACCGCTTTTTTCCCACGGGTTAAATGGTCCCGGACAAGACGTTCAACACCGTCGGCATCCCGCTGCCTGATACGCTCGAGCATATCCTTATGATCTTCGTTGCTCATTTTTGCCATTTTTTCATCTCTCAAAATAAGCTGCCGAAATCGATAGATCTGATCTCTCAGGTTATTAATCATATGAATTAGTTTCGGGCTTCTGCTCAGCGCATACAATAGATCATGGAATTCCGTGTTGATGTCTGGAAGCGCGTCGAGATCTTTACAATCAAGATGTTTCTGGTAAAGTTTGATCTTTTTCTCCAGGGGTTTAAGGTCGGTCTTGCGATGGTTTTGGGCAGCCAGCCGTGCTGCATAGCTTTCAAGAACACCTCGAATACCAAAGGTTTCCTCCACATCCTCCAGGCTGAGACCCAAAACACTAAAACCACCCCGGGAAAGTTTTCTTAAGTATCCTTCCCTTTCCAGTTTGTGAATAGCTTCTCTCACCGGGGTTCGACTGATACCAAGGGTTTCTGCCAGACGGCTTTCTATGAGTCTTCCGCCCGGCGGTATATCACCTTTGACGATGGCACCCTTAAGATTCTCGAATACATGCTGGCCGAGTGATTTCCGCTCTCCAATTTTACCGAGATCTTCCAATCCTCTGGAAATGTTTTTTTGGGAACCCGTGCTCACTATATTATTCCCCTGTTCTTCAGGTCTTCAAGAGCCCCGCCGTCATAACCCAGTTTCTGACCATATATTGCATCGTTGTGTTCACCAAAGCGGGGTGGAAACGTTAGCTCACCGCCCCTTTTTTTTATAAATGAATTCATAATGGGTGGCGGGGAAAGTGTAATCTTCCGGGATGTGATGGGGTCTTTGGCAAAGATCAATCGTTTTTTCACCAGTGGGTCCTGAATGACATCTTCGATGGACTTTATCTTGCTGACCGGGACAGTTATGGATTGAAGCAGTTCAATAAGATCCTCGGACGTCATCTGCCTGGTAATGGCGTTAATGGCTTTGTTCACATTTTTGACATCTGCTATTCGACCGGCATTTTTCTCATACTCCGGTTTGTCAAGGGGCATAAACACAGGCTGGGATACCAGCGCTTTCCACTGTCGATCGTTTCCCACTGCCATGTAAACAAAACCGTTTTGGGTTTGATACACCGAAACAGGGCAAAAAAATTCATGCGTGTTTCCTCTCCGGGTAATTTTTTTTCCAAAAGAGGACGTCAAGGTAATGGGAACCGTCAACCATGAAACAGAAGATTCGAACATGGACAGGTCAATGCGGCTCCCCTCTCCTGTAAACTGTCTTTTGAGAAGCGCTTTCATCAGTAAGCCGTAAGCATGCTCGCTGGTACCCATGTCCGGCAGAGGAATACCGAGCACCTGCGGGTCACCATCAGCTTGCCCGGTGAGGTCCATCAAACCCGATCTTGCCTGTAAAATCGGATCATAGGCGCCTTCATTGCTGTCAGGCCCAAATCCGGTGACACCCAGCCAGATGATGTCTTGCTTGATTTCTTTGATCCGATCAAAATCGATACCAAGCTTTTGATAGTTTTTTGGTAATTGATTGGTGATAAATATATCGACGTTCAATGCCTTTATCAACTGATCGAAAAGATGCCGGCCCTCCTTTTCCGCGAGGTTCAGCGTCAAGGCTTTTTTCCCAGCATTGATACAAAGGTAATAGGCGTTCATGCGTTTCTCGGCCAGAACATTTTCTCCAATCATCCTGTTGGGGTCTCCATAAACAGGATGTTCCAGTCGGATAACTTCCATACCATCCTGGGCGAGTCTATACGTGAGATACGGAACCACGGTTGCCTGTTCCAAGGATAACACCGTAATGGTTTTTAAAAAGTCCATATGTCTCTCCTTGATCTGGGACCAGAGTGTAGTGAAATTTGCGGTTACATGTCATCGGTGGGACGTTCGCTGCTCAGTCTGTTTTGTATACTGTATACAAGAAACTATTGTCAAGAATTCTTTGGGGTGATACATGGAAGGGGTGTTGACTTTAGATTTAAGTGTACAGTATACGATTTCAGACAAATATATCATCTCAGACCCAAGGAGGTACTATTAATGGCTGATGTTAATGCACCCATGCCCGGAAAAATCTGTGAAGTAAAAGTCAGTCCTGGAGATACCGTGATAGAAGATCAGGAGGTTTTGGTTCTCGAGGCAATGAAAATGGAAATGCCGATTGTCGCAACGGCCGCCGGTACGGTTAAATCCGTCAACTGTAAAACAGGTGAAGCGGTCCAGGGTGGTGATATACTTATCGTCATCGACTAATTTTGCGACCATCGGATATGCGATTACCTTTTGTGATTTGAAGATTTACGATTTCTATTGAAAGGGAGCCAGCATGCCCGACCAGACCACGCATAAAAGTGAGCTGAACCGCCTTGCAGCCCTCACAGAAAAGGCAGAACTGGGGGGTGGCAGCAAGGCTATTGAAAAGCGCCACAACCAGGGAAAGCTTACTGCCAGAGAGCGCCTGGCTCTTTTGTTCGATCCCCATACCTTCGTAGAAATGAACCAGCTTGCGGAGAGCCAGGCTATCGATTTCGGCATGCAGAAAAAAAAGGTTCCCGGCGACGGTGTGATCATCGGCTATGGGTCCATCGACAAACGCCTCGTCTTCGCCTATGCCCAGGATGCCACAGTACTGGGGGGGTCGGTGGGAACCGTGCACGGCCGGAAAATCTGCCGAATCATGGACGAGGCCTTGAAAGTCAAAGCACCCATCGTAGGCCTTTTCGATTCCGGTGGTGGCAGGATTCATGAGGGCTTCTTCGCATCTAAGGGTGTTGCCGGCATGTTTTACCGCAACACAGCAGCTTCCGGCATCATTCCTCAAATATCGGCAATGATGGGACCTTGTGCCGGCGTATCCGTTTACTCCCCTGCCCTGACGGACTTCATTGTCATGGTTGAGGGCACAAGCCAGATGGCTATTACCGGTCCGGGCGTTATAAAATCTGTTACCGGTGAGGATGTGACCCTGGAAGAACTGGGTGGGGCAAAAGTCCACAGCGAAATTACCGGTCAGGCGCATATTGTCGCCAAAACAGATGAGGACTGCATTCAGTCCATCAGGGACCTTCTGGCTTATCTGCCCTCCAACAACGAAGAATTCCCGCCTGTTGTTCAATCGCGTGACGACCCTTTCCGCACAGATTCATCCCTGGAAGAAATCGTCCCTGCAGACTTTAGAAAAGCATATGATATGCGTAAAGTCATTACCCGCGTTGTGGACCAAGGCAGCTTCCATGAACTGCTTCCCAGATATGCTAAGAATATTATCATCGGTTTTGCACGAATGGATGGCCAGACCGTAGGCATTGTCGCCAACCAACCCATTTTTCTGGCAGGATGCCTGGATGTCAACAGCTCTGACAAGGCCGCAAGGTTTATTCGATTGTGTGACGCTTTCAACATTCCCCTTATAAACTTCGTGGATGTGCCTGGTTATTTTCCAGGCGTCAAGCAGGAATATGCCGGTATCATCCGGCATGGCGCCAAAATGCTGTATGCCTATGCCGAAGCGACGGTCCCCAAGATTACCCTGGCCCTGAGGAAGGAATATGGCGGCGCCGTCATGGCCATGTGCTGTGTGGGAATGGGTGTGGACCAGATGCTGGCCTGGCCTATTGCCAAACTGGTCGTTCTGGACACCACCACAGCCGTAAACCTGATCTTCCGCAAGGAAATACAGGCCGCTGAAGACCCCGACGAATTCAGGGACCGCATGATCAAAGCCTATGATCACAAGTATTCAAACCCTTTTCATGCAGCTTCCAATATGCTGGTGGATTCCATTATCGAACCCAGTCAAACAAGACCGGCTCTGATAAAAGCGCTGGATATGCTCAAGACAAAAAAGCGTGCCAAGCCTTTTAGGCGGCATGGGAATATACCCCTTTAATATTTGATCGGCTCCTCTGGAGCAGAAGAATGTTAAGAGGTCAAGGATTCGAGGATAGCTGAGAGTGACAAGCAGGCAACAGCATCCCAGTCTCCAAGCATCCTCGTTTCCCAGCTTACAGAAGTTCAAAATACGGACTTTCCTCGCGTGTATATTAAATATGATTCGAAACAGGGAGAATATCATGGACTTTACCCTCTCCAAAGAACACAAAGATATCCAGAAGGCTGCCAGAGAATTTGCCGTGGGTGAGTTTCCTGATGTAGCGCGTGAATTCGATTTAAATG
Source organism: Deltaproteobacteria bacterium (assembly GCA_024639645.1). Taxonomy (GTDB): domain Bacteria; phylum Desulfobacterota; class Desulfobacteria; order Desulfobacterales; family B30-G6; genus B30-G6. The sequence continues at coordinate 3,398 of JAHEIB010000020.1, read as the reverse complement.
AAACGTTTCCAAAAAAGATTCTGGACAAGGCCCGCAAACTAGATCTTGTGGGTCTATTCATCCCGGAAGCATATGGCGGACCGGGTTTGGGTTTCCTAGAGCATGCATTGGTTCTAGAAGAGTTCTGGAAAATTGACCCCGGTATTGGCCAGCAGCTCTGTTCAGTTTCTTTCGGCGCGGAAGAACTGCTTCTGTTCGGTACCGAGGAACAGAAAACAAAATATCTCGCCCCCATATTCACCGGCAAGGCCATTATGGGGTTTGCAATTACCGAACCCGATGCAGGAAGCGACACAGCCGCCGTTGCCACTACTGCGGTAAGAGATGGCGATGATTATGTGATCAATGGCAGTAAGGTCATGATCGGCAATGGCACGGTGGGCACATTCATGCTGGTATTCTGTCTCACCAACCCGGACGAGAAATCAAAGACCGCACGACACAGCGTTATCATTGTGGAAACTGACCGGGAGGGCTATAAAGCCGATAAAATGGACGGCAAGATGGGACTGAGATGTTCCGATACGGCCGCAGTCTACTTTAACAATGTCCGGGTCCCCAAAGAGAATTTGCTTGGCAAGGAAGGTCATGGTTTTATTCAACTCATGCATTTCTTTGATCGTTCCAGAGCCTATGTGGCAGCCCACGGCGTGGGTCTGGCGCAAGGTGCATTGGATCAGGCCGTCAAACATGTTAGAGGGAGAAAACAGTTCGGACGCCCCCTGGGTGCTTTCCAGGCCACCCAGTTCAAGATTGCCGAGATGGCAACCAAGATTGAAGCCGCACGGAACATGGTCTACAAGTCCGCCTGGCTCCTGGACAAGGGCATGGCAGACACCAAGCTCACGGCCATGGCAAAATTATATGCCTGCCATGTGGCCGTGACCGTGGTGGACGAAGCGCTTCAACTCCACGGCGGATATGGGTATTTCAACGATTATGACATCGAACGATTCTACCGGGCAGCAAAGGTGCTTGAAATATACGAAGGCACCAAAGAGGTTGAAAAGATCATTATTTCGAGGGAGATTTTGGGAAAGTTATAACTTATTTTTTTAAGTTCACCGAACGCGAAATGAATAATCCCTTGGCACTTTGCAAACTCGCCGCAAGGGCATCTAACATCAGCGCTTGCCATATGGTTAAACAGGTGCGGCTTTTAAATAACCGTGTTTTCATATTGGATTTTCATTGTCATGCGCTGATGTAAGGTACCCTAATTGGCTCAAACAGCGCAAATCGCCATGGGATCACCCATTTCGATCTTTCTATGGTGAAACTCGAAATTTGTGTTATATGTATTAGGATTCAAGCGAAATACTTAAAGGCCAAATTTTTTTTAGAAGATGAATCGGAGAGCCAATCCATGGGTCTAATTAATCTACTGTTTAAAGATCCGCTTGAATTCATCCTCATCGCAATTCCGCTTTTGTACGCAATTATCCTGCACGAGTTGGCCCATGGTTGGGTTGCCTATCAAATGGGCGACCCAACAGCCAAAAGTCTCGGCCGCTTAAGCCTCAATCCACTCAGACACCTCGACCCCATGGGGACCATCATGCTCTTTCTTTTCGGTTTTGGCTGGGCAAAGCCGGTACCGGTAAATTTCAACCGACTGCGTGACAGACAAATGGGGATGATATGGGTTTCCTCCGCAGGAATCATCACAAACATGGTATTGGCCTTCTGTGCTCTTTTCTTGAGCCGCCTACTTTCTCCGTCACCTTCAAGTCTGTTGGCCTCACTTCTCTATTATTTTGCACATATCAACATCATTTTAGCTGCCTTTAATCTGATTCCCCTGCCGCCCCTGGATGGATCTAAAATTTTAATGGGGTTTGCACCCCCGAGTGTCCAGAATTTCCTTTTCCGTCTTGAGCGTTATGGCCTTTTGATTATCATCGCCTTTCTGTATTTAGGTGTCTTGGATCCTATCATTCGGTTTTTCCGTTGGTTCATCATGGCATTTATCAATCTCTTGTTACCCTGAAATCGAAAGCAAGCGAATTTGCCACAGCAAAATCCTTACAGTTGCTGCGCAACACTGAAGCAGAACAGAACAATTATTTAAGCTTGCTACAAACCCCTATGCCGCCATCCTATTTTCGGAACATTATTATGGCAAGCGGTATAAACATCATTTTTTGATGTTAATATTTTGAAATAATATGTCGTTTATGAAACAATTTAGCAATATACTTCTTTTAATTTAATTATTATTTATCAGACTGTTAAATTGTTATATTCATATGTCAACCAGACAATTTATTCGTTTGCCTATGATGCCAGGTGGACACGCCATGGCGAAATATGTAACTGTGACTTCAGTTTATTGACCCGATCCGAAAACAAGAACAAATTAAGATAAGACTTGCCATCTTCGGGATTAAAAAGTAAAGGGAATGAAAATTTTCGCCCACTTGCCGAGGATGTTGATGCACTCCGACGGAGTTGAGGCCCCAGGATGAATAACAATGATAAAAAAATACTGGTTTTTTATAGGCATCGCCTGTGTGATCGGCATCGCTTTTACGGTACCCGATGTCGGGCGTTTCGTGCGGAATTACAAAATTCTCAACTTTGGCATTTTTATCGCTTTCTTTTTGACGGGTCTCTCTTTGGAGACGTCCAGCTTTTTTGAACAGTTGAAAAACATCAAGGTGCTGCTGGCGGCTCTTTTTTCGTCTCTGATTTTTTTCCCTGTGGTGGCTTATTACCTGGGACAGTACGTTTTTCGCGACTGGCCGGATTTTGCATTAGGGTCACTGATCATTGGCGTTGCGCCGGTGACAGTAGCATCCGGAACGGTTATGACCGCCATGGCCCTGGGCAATGTTCCCCTGAGTCTTTTCATCTGCGTTCTGGGAAACTTTTTTTCTATCCTAACGATTCCCATTATGGTCAGCCTGCTGCTTCAAATGGGGGATGTGTCCATCGATCTTCCAGCTTTACAAATGTTGTTAGGCTTGACACTCAAGGTACTGGTGCCGATAGTGACAGGCCAGATTTTACGGCCATGGTTGAAATCCAAAATAATACCTTATTCCAAGACCATTTCAATTTTCAACCAAGGGATTGTGCTCCTGATCATCCTTAATGCCGTATCGAGTTCAACAAACCGGATTATAGAAGTAGGGCCTGCCCTTTTTCTTGTTTTTCTTTTTATGATCGGTCTGCATGTCTTTATCATTCTTGCCAATAAAACAACAGCGGGCATTATCGGTCTTGATCTGCCCTCCACCGCAGCTTTTACCATTCATACTTCCCAGAAAACGCTGACCATTTCATATCTTGTGTGGGCCGGTTATTTTGCCACGGCATATCCAATGGCCCTCATTCCAGGGATTGCCTATCACCTGACCCAGATGATTATGGACACTTTTGTGGCACAATGGTTC
>JAHEIB010000130.1 GCA_024639645.1 Deltaproteobacteria bacterium | reverse complement strand
TCAATACAGCTGTGTAGTTTCGGCTGATTTCATCGCGCAAATCATAGGTATACTGTTTCAGTTTAATACCCACATCAACACGGCCGGACTGCTGCCAGACCAGATCACCCCCCACAACGGAAACCTTTTCACCGGTATCCTTTAAATAACGAAACGGTTGGGAACCTGTGTCGTCTTCTGAAAAGTAGTCATCAAACCGGTATGCCTGGTACATGGGTTTCAGGAGAAACTCATCCAGTACAAAAACGGCTTCATAGGAGTGTTCTCTCCATCCCCTGGATTCAAAGTTCCAACTGGACAAACCCTGGCATGTCAGAAAACGGGTAATGATCAGGTAGGTGTCCAGACCCGCGGTGTTTTCCACTGTGTCACCATCGTCTGAGACTTTTTTATAAGATATGCCCATGGTCCCGAGTCTGGTATCATGAAAAGCTGTTCGGCCGCCGAAAATGGCATCGCCGGAGGTTCCGTTGTCTTCTTTATAGGCCGTTGGGAAACCGGCAAAGGCTGTGACGGAAACATGCGCACCCAATAAACTTTCAAGACCAAAACCATCGACACTATCGTTGACAATACCCGAGAATATATGCTGCCTGCCTATCTTTATGCTCAGCGGGCTGGATGGCGGCACGTACTCGACATAGCCGTATAAGATTTCTCCGTCTGTATTATCTTCATAAAACCCATTGTCGGCAATGTCCTTGCGGGCCCAGCCGTGAGCATGCAGCGAGAGCCCAATGTTGTCGATATCGCCGTAGTCCATGCGCATATACGCGTATAAGGGCATGGACTGGGTGCTGTCGCCTTCCTGGTTTTCCCTCTCAAAGGAATACAAAATGGTCTCACTGGAAAACTGCAACTGGGGGTCGGCGGCAAACGCGGGAAACGACGCGCATAGAAATAATAGGGCCAAAAGAGCGATAGCATGTGTGCGGTTGACGTCTGTTGCCAAATGGATGCTCCTGTTTGATAAGGGTGCCGGCCCATACCTGCTTTTTAAAAAACAAAACCGTCTCCAGGCCACCATGCCGGCATACCTGCGAAACGAATTCATACCATTATACTAGGATATAAATATTTAAACAATAGAATAGAATTAAATGAACGATCCCTCATATATGTATTTGTGTTCCATATGGATCCAGGATGGTAAATTTCAGCAGGGTACACCTGTTTAAATATACTTATAAGGTAGTTAATACTGTAATTTATGATAAAATTAATATTTTGTAAATATTGGTTGACATGAGATCGGCACTCGTACTAAATGAATGAATACTCATTCATTTAGTTAAGATCCATGCCCCGGAGGTGTATCATCAATAAAAAGCGCAGAGAAAACGATAAATACCATCGGATACTCGAGGCGGCTATCAAGACCTTTGCCGAAAATGGATTCTTTCAGTCGACCATTGCTCAGATCGCCAAAGAAGCCGGCGTGGCTGATGGTACCATCTATCTTTATTTCAAAAACAAAGATGATATTCTGGTTCAGTTCTTCAATTACAAAACCAAACAGGTTTTCGGGCGTTTTAGAGAAGAGGTGGATAAAGCCGATGGCGCCATTGACAAGCTTAAAAACCTGATCAGGCGACATCTGGAAGAGTTTCAGGCAGACCGGAATATGGCCATTCTCTACCAGTCGGAGACACACCAGCGCACACGTATGGTGGAAGACCAGATTCGGGAAATGTCGGACATGTACCTGGACATCGTCACTGAAATCGTGGAACAGGGCCAGGCCCAGGGGAGTATCCGCAAAGATCTTTATTTGAGCCTGGTGAAACGGTTTATTCTGGGGGCGGTGGATGAGGTCATCAATACCTGGCTGCATTCAGGCAAGGAATATGACCTGGTAAGCATGACCGATCCGCTGGTGTCGCTTTTTATTCATGGCATCGGGAGTACGGATAGTAGCTCTAAGCATTAAGCTGTAAGCACTAAGCAGCTTATAGCTTACAGCTTATGGCTTAAAGCTATATAATATACAACCCAAGGAGAGAAAAAATGGCACAAGTACTTGCGGATCGAAGGGACGTCGATTTTGTCCTTCACGAACAGCTGGATATCGCACGCGTCAGCAAACACGAAGCCTTTGCGGAATTTAACAGAAAAACCATCGATCTGATTGTTACCGAGGCTCGGAATCTGGCCATCAAAGAGATTCTGCCCACACGGGAAATCGGCGACAGGGAAGGCACCCGTTTCGAAAACGGCCAGGTAGCCGTTCCAAAAGAATTTCATAAAGCATATGAACTCTTTATCGAGGGCGAATGGCTGGCCATGACCGAAGACCCCGAATGGGGTGGGCAGGGAATGCCAAGAACCGTGGCTCTTTCGGCAGGAGACTATTTCAATGCCGCCAATTATGCTTTCATGATGTACCCGGGGCTAACCCACGGCGCAGGAAAACTCGTGGAGGCATTTGGAACCGAAAAGCTCAAAAAGACCTTTCTCAAAAATATGTATACAGGAAAGTGGACCGGGACCATGCTCCTGACGGAGCCCGAGGCTGGATCGGATGTCGGGGCCCTGACGACTGCGGCCACCAAAAATGAAGACGGCACCTACAGCATTACCGGCAGCAAGATTTTCATTTCTTCCGGTGAGCACGATCTGTCTGAGAATATCATTCACCCGGTTCTTGCGCGTATCGAGGGGGCACCCGACGGCACCAAGGGAATCTCCCTGTTTTTGGTTCCTAAAATATGGGTCAATGATGATGGTAGTCTGGGCGAAGCGAACGATGTCGTCTGCACAGGTACGGAAGAAAAGATGGGAATTCACGGCAATTCAACCTGCTCTTTGACGCTGGGCGGCAAGGGTAATTGCCGCGGCATGCTGCTGGGTGAAGAAAACAAAGGCATGCGGGCCATGTTTCTCATGATGAACGAGGCGCGGCTTCTTGTGGGACTCCAGAGCTTGAGTTGTGCAAGTGCCTCCTATCTGAATGCCCTTAATTATGCCCGTGAGCGTATTCAGGGCAAAAACCTTTTGAGTTTCATGGAGCAAAATGCACCCTCCGTACCCATTATTCAGCATCCAGATGTCCGGCGCCAGCTGCTGACCATGAAAGCATATGTAGAGGGGATGCGGAGCCTGCTGTACTATGTGGCCTATTGCGACGACATGATCGATATTTCAGACGACGATGCGGAAAAAGCGAAGTACAAGGGTCTTGTGGATATCCTGATTCCCCTGGCCAAGGGTTATGTTTCAGATCATGCATACGATGTATGTAACATCGGTATGCAAGTGTACGGTGGGTATGGATATATAAGGGAATACCCCCAGGAGCAGCTTGTCCGGGACTGTAGAATCACCATGATTTACGAGGGTACCAACGGCATCCAGGCCATGGATCTTTTGGGCAGAAAACTGGGTATGAACGAAGGCAAGCCAATTATGGATCTTTTGGGGGAAGTCCAGTCGGTGATCGCCATGGCCCAGGCCATACCGTCGCTGACGGATCTTGCGGCCAGACTCACCGAGACAGTCAACAAGCTGGGTGAGGTTGCCATGCACATGGGCAAAACAGCCATGTCTGAAAAGGCCTTGGATGCGTTTGCCTTCGCCTATCCCTTCATGGAGGTCATGGGCGATGTGGCCATGGCATGGATGCTCCTCTGGCGGGCATCCATCGCAGCCAAGCGCCTGGAGAAGGGAGCAAAGAAAAAAGATCAGGCGTTTTATGAGGGTCAAACCAGGAGCGCTGAATTTTTTATCCATTCGATTCTGCCGGTCAGTATGGGTAAAATGAATGCAATTCTGAACTGCAACGATGCCATTACCCAGATTTCGGAAGATGCCTTTGGCGGGAAATAAGTGTGTTTTTGTTCCATCATCTAAAATCTGGTCCTTTGGGCCAGGTCAGAGATCTTTGGCTATGCCGATGGTGGTCGTTACTTAAATCCGAAGCACGAAATTCGAAATTCTAAACAATACCGAATGATCCAAATTCAAATGATCAAAACAAGAACCATGATAGCCCAATTCAAACACTGTGTTTGAACGGAAATAGCGAGCACATTCCCTGCAGCTTGCTGCAGGGTCCGCCTAAATCATTTGAGCATTTAATATTAGGATTTGTTTCGTATTTCGATATTCGGATTTAGGATTTATCACACGCTGAATGTGCATAATATTAATCCCTTATAGGGTTAAATCAGTGCCGGGCCCTTTGAACCCGGGTATCTACTCGCATCGTATGCCCGGAGCTATCGGTATCTAATAGGGTTGCCCGGGTGACTGTTTTATGGTATCGACTTTTGCGGTTACGAAAAAGATTTGGGATGAACCGTGGTTCAACAAAATATTTTCACGGTTTTTGTGGGTGTAGAAAGGATACGATTCAATGGAAACTGTTTTGATTCCACCGGCCAATGCATATTTTCTCGGAATACCGACCATCGTTTTTTCGTTTCTGATTCCCATCGCGGGCGTCGTTATTTTTGCGTATATAATAACCATGCGGGGGATACCGCTGTTGAAGGCGGCACCGGACAACCGCTGGAACCGGTTTGGTGAACGATTCCAGAAACTATTGAAGATCTGGCTGTTTCAATACCGTCACCCACGCTACATGCTGGCCGGTGTGCTGCATATCATTCTTTTTGCCGGGTTTCTTGTGTTGAGCATCCGTTCCACTTCCCTGGTGTTTATCGGCATTTCGGAAAATTTTGTTTTTCCCGGACTGGGAGGCCCTTTAGGGGCTGTTTACAATCTGTTCAAGGACTATGCCGCCACCATGGTCCTGGTGTCCTGTGTCATCGCCATGATCCGCAGGGGTATTTTTAAGCCTGAAAGATATGCCGTACCGGAACGTTATGGAAAAGATCATACCATGGAAGCTGTTTTTGTTTTATGCCTCATCTCGACGCTCATGATTTCCGAGAGTCTGTTTGAGGCCAGTGCAGCGGTGGCCCAATCCCAGAAGGGCTTGCATGCCGAGTTCATTGCGCCGCTCAGTCTTGCTTGGTTCTTCAAGATCCTGCTGGGGGGCGCTGATATCGGAACGCTCCAGGGGATGCATCTCTTCATGTATTATCTCCATGATGTCACCTTTTTCTTTTTCCTCTGTTTTCTTCCCTTGGGAAAGCATTTTCATGTGATTACCTCGATTTTCAACGTGTTTTTCATGCGTATCGACCGGGGTAATATCAAACCGGTGCGGCACGGCGTCAGTGACGAACAACTGGATGACCTGGAGTCATTCGGTGTGAAAAAACTGGAAGATTTTACATGGAAACACATGCTTGACTTTTACTCCTGTGCCGATTGCGGCAGGTGTTCTGATCAGTGCCCGGCCAATGCCGTCAAGCGGCCTCTGTCGCCGAGGTTCATCTCCATCAAGGGCAGAGACGCCATCTTTAAAAATTATCCCATTTATCCCGTGGGCGCCTTTGCTCCGGATAGAGAACCGCTTATGGGAAGTGTGTATCAAGAAGATGAAATCTGGTCGTGTACAACCTGTGGCGCCTGTGAGCAGGAGTGCCCCCTGGGGATTGAGTATATCGATAAGATCGTGGATCTTCGCAGGGGCATGATTGACGAAGGCACGGTACCTCAGTCCTTGCAAAAGCCATTGAGTGCCCTGGAAAAAAGGGGCAACCCATGGGGCAAGATGGAAAAAAAGAGAGCGGACTGGACAAAAGATCTGCCGGAAGAAGCGCCTGTCAAGATTCTTGGGAAAAAGGAAACTGCAAGGACGCTTTATTTTGCCGACAGTATTACCTCTTATGATGACCGGATGCAGGATATCGGCAGAGCCAGTGCCAGGATCCTGCAGACAGCCCATGAGGATTTCGGTATTCTGGGCAAAGCGGAAAAAGACAGCGGCAACGAGGTTAAGCGGTTTGGTGAAGAAATGCTGTTTCAAGATTTGCGGGATAAAAATACGGAAGCAATTCTCGCTTCGGGCGTGGAGGGCATTGTCACGGCTGATCCACACGCCTTCAATGCCTTTAAGAATGATTATGCCGACCTTCCGCCGGTGGAGCATATCAGCCAGTATATTCTGCGGCAGCTTAAATCCGGAAACCTGAAATTTTCGCCGGCAGACAGCAACGGCAAGGTCTATACCTACCATGACCCCTGTTATCTGGGGCGGCATAACGGACTGTATGAGGAACCCAGACAGGTCCTGGATGCGATACCCGGTATCAAGCGGGTCGACATGCAGAAGTGCCGGGACCGCTCGTTCTGCTGTGGTGGTGGCGGGTTGATGCTTTTCTATGAACCCGAAGAGGATCAGCGCATGGGTGTTTTAAGGGTTGAAATGGCAGTCGAAGCGGGTGCCGATGTTATTGTTACCGCATGCCCTTTCTGTCTTGTAAACATAGAAGACGCCATCAAGGTCGCTGGAATGGAAGGAAAAGTGGAGGCCATCGACCTGGCCGAACTGGTGGCTCAGCACATGGTCCAGGAAGCTGAAGAGGCAGTGCCTTAAGCTTAGATTAGATACGCATTTTTTTGTTTGAGCGAACGCGAAATGAATAATCCCCTGGCGCTTTGCGAACTCGTCGCAAGGGCTTCAAACATCAGCGCTGGCTATAATGTTAAGCAGGTATGGTTGCCAAATGACCACGCTTTCATATTGGATTTTCATTAATATGCGCTGATGAAAGGTGCCCTAAACGGCTCAGGCAGCGCAAATCGCCATTGGATCACCCATTTCGCTCTATCGATGGTGACGTTGCGTTAAATAGCGACAAGGTCGCGTCAAATAAAATCGCGCAACGATTTTATCTTGGAACCGAAACAGCGGGCACATTCCCCGCAGCTTGCTGCGGGGTTAGCGAGCGAATCTAAATTAGGCAGAATTCCTTACGGTCGATGCGCAGCACTGCCGAACGGCAGAACATTCCTCGTAGCTTGCTGCGAGGTTCTTCAATACAATATTAAATGGGAGGACGGTTATGGAGATCTTGGTATGTGTCAAAAGGGTTCCGGATACAGCGGAAAATGAAATCGAGGTCAATAAAGATGGTACCGGCATCGAAACAGACGACCTGGTCTACTCGGTAAACGAGTGGGACAATTATGCCGTGGAAGAGGCGATCCAGATACGAGACAAGGTGGGCGGAAGTGTCACCATCGTGTCCGTGGGGGACGAAGAATCCGAAGAGGTGGTGAGACGGGAAATGGCCATGGGGGCCGACAATGGGCTGCTCTTGACGGATGATGCGTTTGAAGGGTCTGACGGAAAAGGTACTGCAACCTTATTGAAGGCTGTTGTGGAGAAGGGTAATTATGATCTTATCCTGACGGGAGCCCAGGCAGATGATGGTGCCGGTCAAGTGGGTGGTATGCTGGCGACCATGCTCGACATGCCCTATGCTTCCCTGGTAAACGCCATCGAGATGCTTGATGACAAGAAACTGAAGATCGGCAGGGAAATCGAAGGTGGCAACCAGGAGATGAGTGAAATAGAATTGCCTTGCGTCCTTTCCATCCAGACCGGCATCAATGAGCCGCGTTATGTTGGCATCCGGGGTATTCGCAAAGTGGCCTCCATTGAAATACCTGTTTATGGTGCAGGCGACCTGGGGCTTTCCGCAGACGCAATAGGAGCGGCCGGCGCTGGGGTCAAGCGCCTGGATTACTTTGTCCCCGAACTTGGTGAAGGCGCCGAGATGCTGGAAGGGAGTACCGAGGAGATTGTTGAAAAACTGATCGAATTACTCAAGGCCAAAGGAGGGATCAAATAATGGCAAAGATATTTACCTATATTACGTTCAAGAATGGGGTCCCTGATGATTCAGCTCTCGAGCTGGTGAATGCTGCCAAGCAGATAGCGCCCGACGCATCACCGACCGCCGTGGTGGTTGGTTCGGGAATCGATGCCTTGTGTAAAGAGGTGGCCGCCTCCTATGCCGAGGTCTGGAAGGTCGATAACGAGGCCTTTGCCTACCCCAATGCTGAGGTCATCCGCAACGTGCTGTCCAGCATATTGCCCCAGGAATGTATTCTCCTGGTACCGCACGACACCTTTGGAATGGACCTGTCACCGGGTCTTTCCATTAAAATGGATACGGTATTTATGCCGGATACGGTCGGATTCGGGGGCCTCGAAGGATCGATGCTGAAATGTATTCGACAGGAATATGGCGGGGCCGTCAGTACCCATGTGTCCTGCGATATTACCAAAGGGGCCATCCTCAATATCCGTCCCGGGGCATTCCAGCCCGATGAAAGCAAGGCTGCCGCAGGTCAGGTTGTCGACAAATCGGCAGAAGCCGGGGATCTGTCCACCAAACGTGTTTATCTTGAAACTGTGGCAGCCGAAGTGGGTGATGTGGATATTACCAAGGAAGATGTACTGGTTTCCATTGGACGTGGGATCGAGGACGAAGACAACATAGAAATCGCGGAAGACCTGGCCAAAGCAATGGGTGCCGTGGTCTCCTGTTCGCGACCGATTGTGGACGCCAAATGGCTTGAGAAATCCCGCCAGGTGGGAACCTCAGGACAGACCGTAAAACCAAAAGTCTACCTGGCCTGCGGCATCAGCGGTTCATTTCAGCATCTGGGAGGCCTCAAGGGGAACCCCTTTGTCGTGGCCATCAACAAAAATCCCAAAGCACCTATTTTCCAGGTAGCGGATGTGGGTATCGAAGCCGACATTCTGGATTTTCTACCGGAGCTGACCGAGGCGATCGAAAATTTATAAAAGGCGCTCAGGGCTATTATTCCGTCAGTTAAAACATGGTCCTTTGGGCCAGGATTCTTTACTAATTGAGCGGTTTTGACACATGAAGAACGACCCAAAAACCCCCGATTTGGCTTTGTCAGCCGGTCGGGGGTTTTTGTTCTGGTCAAAGCACCATGGGATTGCGCATTTCACGTTCCCTGACCCGAAGCGTTGCGCTATACCCCTACCATCTTGACGACCTGCCACATTGCAGACGGCTTCAACGCCAAAATTTGCGACACCTCTACGCAGTTGGCATAACCACAGTTTTCACAAATTGCCGGGTTGTCAATGTCCCGGCAGCATTTAAAAATTCTGTCTTTGGTGCCTAATTCAATTTGAGGTATGGGACGTTTCCAGTCGTTATTTCTTAAGCCTTTATATGCCGCCTTGGAAAGAACAATGGGATATCCTTCCTTTTTTAAGGCCCAGATCTCATCAAGAAGCCGTTTTCTCTCTTCCGAAAAAATTCCATGCGTTTCAACTATTTCGGGCCAGTGCGTTAATAAATTGAATGAAATACCCCTAAATAGCCCTGTTTCGCTTACCTCTTTGACAAATTGATCCAGATAACGAAAGTTTGTCTTGCTGAAGGTGATGGATGCGAAAACAGCTTTTGTTACCGCATTCTCAACATTTTTGAGAACCAATGCATGGGAGTTGTTCCGAAGTTGGTTATGAATCTTTTTTGGCCCATCCACAGTTACAATGTAATTGCACTGTTTTATAGACAGAGGAATGGTTCCATTGGTGAAAATAAACACGTCAAGAAATCCAACCTTACGGGCATATTGCACAAGGTCATCGAGTGTCTGGCTGTTGTCTTCCCAAAGCATGGGTTCTCCACCCGTAAAATAGAGTGATCGATGACCCCGTTTATACGCGTTATCAATGGTGTCT
>JAHEIB010000275.1 GCA_024639645.1 Deltaproteobacteria bacterium | reverse complement strand
TCCGATAGCGATGCCGAGCTTGATGAGATCCTGGGTTTTGGTGCCCAGTGGTCCCGCCTTCCTGCAGGAAACACCCAGCTGTTCGTAAGCGTTAAAGACCTCCGGAAAATCATGTGAGAATTTCTGATAAATTTTAGGCAGATACATGGGCCCTCCTTTCTGCCTCAATTTGAGAAAAAAACCCTGTTGTTGCGAAAAGTTCAGCATACAGATGTTTTCTTCCCGGGTCAATTGTTGACGGTCGCGTAAAAAGTCTAACGTCTGTGTTGTGCCGCATTTCGTAATCATTCAACGTACGATACGTACGCCTCATGATTACAAAACTTGCACGCCTTGAACGGAAATAGCGAGCGCAGCATCAGGAAGCCGAGCAGTTTGTATCAAACCCGTCTGACGCTAACAAAGGTATCGTGCATAGCCATATTACCTGATATTCTGTCCGCATGGTCCTCCAGAACTTCCGCAATACAGGCGCACTTCGACACAGGGTTGGGCGGTTTGAGGTGGCAAATACTGGAGATATTTTTCTTGATGAAGTCGGAGACATCCCTTTGTCGATTCAGGTGAAGCTTCTTCGGGTTATCGAAACCAAACGATTTGAGCGCATGGGTGATCACCAACCGATTCATGTGGATGTAAGATTTATTACAGCCACGAATAAAAATCTCGACGAGATGCTACAGACCAATATGTTCAGGGAAGATCTTTTTTACTGTATCAATGTACTTCCGATCTATCTGCCACCACTCAGGGATAGACAGGAGGATCTCCCTGTACTCGTGAATTATTTTATTCGTAATATGCAGAGAAAAACCCATAAAAAGATTTCCGGACTGACCAAGGGAGCCATGGAAAGAATCATGGCGTACTACTGGCCCGGCAATATACGAGAATTGAAAAGTGCGCTGGAATATGCATTCTTAATTGCGGAAAGGGGTGCAATTGACATTGACCATCTACCCCTCAAGGTATTAAAGGAAATACCCCGGTCAAATGTTGATGTGGGAAAAACCGTCAGATCCATTCAACAGGGTGAGGTATCAAAAAAAGAAGCCCTCATGGAAGCGCTGAGAATAAGCCGGGGAAACAAGTCTGAAGCGGCACGCATTCTCGGTGTTAACAGGGTGACGGTCTGGAACCGAATGAAAAAATATGGCATAGATCTTAGAAAAGTTCTGATACCTAAATAAATTGCCATTTGAATATGCAATAAAGGTAAAATGATATGGGGAAAAAAAATTCCAACGGTCCAATCAAGAAGGCCGCAGCAGGCCGATCATCTGCATTGTCAGACTGGTGCCGCGATTATAAAGGAGCATGCTACACATTTGAAGAATCTATGGAAATGGCGCGGGCGTTTCACGGTTATCCTGCTCCGGGGCTTGTTTTGGGGGTCAGGATGGTATCACTGGCAATGGCCCATCTGCCGGAAAAGACCCTGTTCGATGCTGTTACAGAAACCCGCAGCTGCCTGCCAGATGCCGTCCAGATCCTCACCCTCTGCACGGTCGGCAACAACTGGCTGAAGATCATGGATCTGGGGCGCTATGCAGTGGCACTTTATGATAAAACCACCGGCAATGGCGTGAGAGTTGGTATCGATTCCCAAAAATTGGAAAAATGGCCGGAGTTGTATGCCTGGCTTTTCAAAACAAAAACCAAACACGAGCAGGATTCAGAGGCCTTGTACAGAGACATCCAAAACGCATCTGAGAGCATTTTAAATACCAAGCGTATCGCCATCCAACCCCGTCACCTTTTAAAAGTCAGCCAGGGGGCCATCGATGTATGCCCTGGCTGTGGGGAGGCGTTTCCTGTGGCGCACGGTAATATATGCCGGGTGTGCCAAGGGGATACGCCATATCGGATATCCGATACTGCAAGGATGGAAAAGCCGTTAAAAAGTGCACCTTCGGTAAAGCGGGTCTCGGCTGAACAGGCAGTAGGAAGAGGCCTGCTTCATGACATGACAGAAATTATCCCCGGAGAAAAAAAGGCCCGGCTTTCAGACACGGACAGATGATCAAACCAGGCGACATCTGCCGATTACAACAGATGGGAAAGCAGAAGGTATATGTTGAAGATGATTCCGGACCGCCTGAAGGCTTCATACATGAAGACCAGGCCGCGCTGGCTTTTGCTGGAGGCATGGCCGGTGAAGGTGTCACCTTTAAGGGCACCCCTCACGAGGGCAAGGTTGAATTGACGGCTGCCGCAAAAGGATTGTTCGAAGTCGATATCAGCCGTCTGGAGATGTTTAACCACGTCCCCGGGGTTGTGTGTGCATCCCGGAAATGTTTCGACGTCATCCAAAAGGGCGACACCCTGGCTGCAACCAGAGCCATTCCGCTATTTCTTGATGAGAATGAATTTGAACGCGCCATGGATGTGCTCCGTCCGGGAAGCCTGTTTCGTGTGCGCCCGATGCGCAAGTTGAATGTAGGCATACTGGTAACGGGTACCGAAATCTTCCGGGGACTGGTTGAGGACAGTTTTATTCCGATAATCAAATCAAAAGTTGAGAAATTTTCCTGCCCTGTGGTTGAGGCATGTATTGTCCCGGATGATCGTGCGGCGATCACGGAGGGCGTCCAGAAATTGATCAAGACAGGCGCAGACCTGATTGTGACCACGGCAGGCTTATCCGTCGATCCTGATGATGTAACCCGGCAGGGTCTGATGGATGCAGGCTGCACCGACCTGTTGTATGGCGCTCCAATTCTCCCCGGCGCTATGACACTCCTTTCGCGGATTAATGACGTATTGGTGATCGGTGTTCCTGCGTGCGGTCTTTTTCATACAACCACCAGTTTTGATATTCTGCTGCCCAGACTTCTGGCAGGCGTTAACATCACCCGCCGGGACCTCGCCGCCCTGGGGCATGGCGCTTTGTGCCTGAATTGTCAAAGATGTATTTATCCGGCGTGTTCATTTGGAAAATAGATAGGTTTTATTTATACCGTTTGCCAGAACAG
>JAHEIB010000019.1 GCA_024639645.1 Deltaproteobacteria bacterium | reverse complement strand
TAGTCACCCTGGTGCTGGCATTGGCTGCCGTATGGTTTGCAAGCCTCAATTTCGGTGCGTTGTTTGAACTGGTATCCCGAACGGTGAATTCAGCTTCCGTGGCCACTGCCTTTGGTTTTGTAAACTTTCTGGCCAATCTGGGAGCCGTCCTTTTTACACTTATTTTTGGCCTGGCCAAGGATTATACCGGCACATTTTTTGGGGGGTTTCTGATCATGGCGATTGCTGCGGCCACGGCCTATTTTTTTGGAAAGGATATATTGCGGCGGTCATGCAGGGAAGACACATGCAGTTAGATTTGGATCATCTTAAAAAGCGTTGATCCAATTTAAGGATTCCAGGGGTCCTTGAAGCCTCTCTCCCAAATAAATGGGAGAAGAGCTTTAAATTTCAAGCAGCTTAAAGCCGGTTTTTGAATCATGGGCACGCACGGGTGAACAATCGGTCAACTCAATCAGTATCACCTCCATGACGTGCCACACCTTGACCCCTGAACGGATACAACCTGTCACCGTCGATGATTCCCGACCGCAGGCCATGTGCAAATGAAGTATCGGC
This sequence comes from Deltaproteobacteria bacterium, assembly GCA_024639645.1. Taxonomy (GTDB): domain Bacteria; phylum Desulfobacterota; class Desulfobacteria; order Desulfobacterales; family B30-G6; genus B30-G6. Next base: position 28,859 of record JAHEIB010000019.1, on the reverse strand, counting down.
GCACCGTTTTCATTGGGGAAAATGGTGCCGACACCGGCGGCCTCGTGCACATCCTTCAAGATATGTTCCATGGGTATGGTGGGATATTCCCGTCCCTTGGCAGGGCCTGTAATCAGATGGCTGTCTTTGTCGGCACCACCGACTACCATAACAGAGGCCGCGCTGATAGAATGCTCCCGGGAAAATTTCTCAATCTCAGCATGTACAGTTTCGCCGTCTTCCAGGCGTATGATAAAAATGCGCCCCAACCCGGCTTGCGTATACTTCATGGTATCTCCTTACCTTAGGGTCCAGTTCCCTAAGCAGTATAACTATCTTCCGCATCAGTCCGGCGGGTTTTCAACACTTCCCGGGCCCCTTGTTATATTGACGACCTTACCACGAGCCAGCGATAGCACATGGGTGATGCAGGAAACCATTTCCGCCTCATGATGCGTTACATAGATTAAATTGGTGTCTGTACGGTCACCGATAAAACCGAGGAGGTTTATCAATCTGTCTCGATTTGTAATGTCGAGACCGTCACAGGGCTCATCCAGCATCAGCATCACTGGCGATTTTACCATGGCGCGGGCAATCAATACCAGTTGGCATTGACCATGAGAAAGTTGCCCGAATTTTTGATGGGCCAGGGAGTCAATTCCCAGGGTGTCTATCCATGCTCGTGCTTTCTGCTTCTGTTTTTCACTACACAATCGATAAAGACCTATGGAATCAAAAAAACCCGAACAGACAACATCAAAGGCGCTCAGATGCCCAGGGTAGCGGACCTGCAGTTCAGATGAAATAAATCCGATGTTCTTTTTGATATCCCAGATATTCTCTCCTGAACCCTTTTTCCGCCCGAAAAGATAGATATCGTTGGCATATGCCTGCTGATTTTCACCCAGGACCAGTTTCAACAGCGTTGTTTTACCGGCCCCGTTGGGTCCCAGGATCATCCAGTTGTCCCCATGTCTTACCGTCCAGTTCACTTTATCAAGAACAGTCACGTCCTTGAACTTGACGGTGGTGTCTATCATTTTAATTAGAACGTTTTCAGGTGTCTTTCCATCTCCGGCGGTAAAATCCGCTTTGTCACGCGCCTGTGTGTCGGAGAAAGCGGAAAAATTATCCGGACCGGCCGGCAAACTGTTTTCCGACCGGTAAAGACCGGCGAGATTTTCTTTGGTTAAAACCTCATTCCGCTTGCCATATTGATAGACACTGCCGTTTTTCAAAAGCAGCACATGCGAAATGTTCGACATGATTTCTTCAAATCGGTGCGTAATCAAAACCACTTGCACATGATCGTCGATTAAACGTTCAAGCATCATCTTTAAAGATCGGCGGGATTGATGATCCAGTCCGTCATAGGGTTCATCCAGTATCAGCAGACGCGGTTTTTTCAACAAAGCCCGGGCAATGAGTGTTTTAGCCATCTCACCGGACGAAACTGAGAGAATATTTCGCCCGAGAATCGATTCAATTTCTAATTTGACCGCCACCTCGCCCAGACGGTGACTGTAATCAATACTGGCGGGTTCATGGCGGTATGCCCGGCCCAGGACAATATCCTTTACCGTTGTTACCTCATCGATGTTTCCGCTGAAATCACGTGAGGCCAGCTGCAGTTTTTCCTTTTCCATGATACCCCGCTGCTGCTCGGGCGAAACATATCCGATGGAAGCGTAAACCGGCAGGTAATCTTCCTTGCTGTAGTGATGGGTAATGCTTCCTCCCACCACGGGGACACCACCGAACAGCGATTTGGCAAGCGTTGTTTTTCCGGCACCGTTAGGACCTATTACAGCCCAGCTTTCGGTCGTGTTTATCTGCCAGGAGGTGTTCTGAAGATATACCTTGTCCCTCAGCCTGACGGTGATGGCATCTAATGTAATAAGGGGTTTGTTTTTCATAATATCCGGATGTCGCTATTTATCTACGTTCTCAGGGCGTTTTCCACCAATCTCTTAGCTGGACCGAAAGGGATGATCGGTAGCCAAGGCAGGCACTGTTTAAAAACTAACCGAAGCTCATTTAACTGACAAAACAGTCAGCCAGTCTTCAACCTCGACCCCTGGAATTTCCAGTGAATCCCGGGCATAAAAGGCCTGCAACATGTTGCGGACCTCGGCAACCGGTTGTCCATCCAGGCTTGCTTCAAGATCTTGGATGGCATGACTCGGAAAACAGAAGAAATCACCGGAGAAATGCAGGCTCTCAAAACAACCGTCCACCACCGCGTACTCGGCCCGGATGAGACCACCGGGCGCTTTGTGCATCCGGTGCAACATATCAACACCGGCACGGATCTTGATATCACGCCCGGAGGTTATGGTTTTGCCTTTCTGATAAAGCCAGTCGTCATTCAGCAGCATTGCCCGACATTCATCCATTTTGGCCTGCAGCGCGGCATCCCTTGTGGAAGGCTGCATGGGACCCAATAGGTTCTGAAACGCCTCAGCCATCAGATCGTTCAAACGTTTCTCATCCCATTGCCGGGCCTTTTCCTCTCCCAGTTCACGCTGAATGGTTGTCAGGTTCTCCTTGAGTGTCTGATGCACCTTGTCCCTGAATTTTTCATCTGGAACCTTCAGTACCCGGCTCATCATTTCATAATTGAAATCAACAATTAAATTCCCCACAAAAACAATACACTCACCGATCTCGGCGGCCCCTGTCCCGGATATCTTGCAGTTTCCCGCAATCAGGTCATTAACTGGTTTGTATTTAACCGGTATGCCGATCTTATGATGAACATTGATGATGGGCTGCAGAAATTTTTTATAAAAGGTGGTTTTCCCTTTGGGGATCTGGGGATTGTCCCGGTGCAGAATCAGGTGAAAAAAGAGCTGACCTCCGTCCAGATAAACGGCACCGCCACCTAAATCCCGTCTGAATACCGGGATATGATTTTGCCGGCAGAATTCCATATCCACTTCCTGCTCAGCATCCTGATGAAACCCGATACAGACATAAGGTTCGGACGGAGAAACCAGTGAAAGGGCTTCCTGGCCCATGTGTGCCAGGGCATGATAGATCAACTGTGAGTCCAGCCAAGGGACTTTTCCCAGATTGTACAGTTTCATTCTGACAACTCCAATTTATAGGCATAGCTCATATGGCCGGTTAACATTTTGCCCACCTCACAGGATCGGGCCGCATTAAACAAAATCGTTTTCTCGCGCCTGGTTAAGCCCGACCCAAGATCAATCTTGATATTGAAATTGCTTGAAACGACCGCCTGTTTCCCCACCTGGCAGGCAATACTCACTTCATTCTTTTCCAGTGTTATCTCTTTATGTGCCGCGACCGCAGCAATCGTCAGGACAATTCAGCTGCCCAGGGCGCCCAGAATCAAGTCGGTGGGAGATGAATGGTTCTCACAATTTCCATGACATCCGGCTACACGGAATGTATGTGTGCCGGTCTTCACCACGGCAGCCTCGGAATCAAATCGTATCTTCGCACTATAATCAACCATCTTTAATAGAACCTGTCTAAAACAGCGGTCGGGAAGTTTTCCTGTTAAACCCTTACCTCGAGTAATGATCTAAATAATAGATTTATTCCCGTTTCAAGGCACGCCGAACCAACTGAACGATATCCATCACTTCTAGCGGCACCTTGTTTCTTCTCACATAAGTGAGCAGGGTTCTGACACATTGCTGGCAGGAAGTCACAATGGCCTGGGCTCCCGTGGACAATGCCTCATCCACTTTTCGTTTTGCGATTCCCGCTGTCAGCTTGGCATCGACCATTTCAAGATTACCGCCCCCGCCACAGCATTGACAGTTTTCACGATTGTGCGCCAGCTCCACAAACCGGATTCCGGGTATTGACTGGATCACCTCCCGTGGCTCGTCAAAAACCCGGGCACCTCTTCCCAGATCACAGGGGTCGTGGTAAGTAACGGTCATGGGCAGCTCCTTGAAGGACACCCTGTTCTGCCTGATCAGCCTGTATAAATATTGAGTTGCATGTGAGATTTCAAATGTTTTCGGATAGTACTCGCGCCACATCTGGTAGCATGACGGGCAAGCAAAAACAATTTCCCTGGCCCCTTTTTTTCGGATAACCTCAAGGTTGTGATCAATATAACCCTGGAGTGCCTCGGGCATGCCCGCTCCCAGTAAAGGAAATCCACAGCACCATTCATCCTCCCCCAGAAGCGTAAAGTCAACCTGGCTCGATGTCATTATCTCTGCCAGCGCCATTGGAATTTTCTGAGCCACTGGGAAATAGGAGGCGACACACCCGGTAAAATAGACCACATCGGCCTTGTCTTTTAAAAATTCGTCATCGGGCGGGTCCCGCATGTCTTCAACCCACTCGATGCGCTCTTCATTGTCTTCACCAAAAACATTGTGCTCGTTATCTAAATTTTCCCGGACTCTTTTCAACTTTTTGGGATGAACGTCGGTGTGAACAAGGTCCTGGCGCAGGGAAAGCCACAAATCCTTCAAATTGATTCCCACCGGGCAAACCTCCTGGCAGTTACCGCACAGGGTACATCGAAAAACCGTATCGCTGTATCGTTTCCACTGATCCGGGGACAGTTCACTGGCCCGGAACAATTTGCGCAGGCGGCTGCGGCTCTTTAAAATCTTCCGGATGCCATCAATTCGGTATATGGCCGATAGCTCTCCATCACCGGCGGCGGTAACCGCCGGACAGACATTTGCGCATATCTGGCAGTTAGTGCAGGTCTCTATTTCCAAGACTTGCCTGAAACTGTAATCCGTATTGGCCATGGGTGTCGGTCCTTTATACCTGTTTAAAAAGGGTTCTTCTTTCAATTATTTGGAACAAATGGTTCCAGGGTTGAAGAACCTCGCAGCAAGCTACGGGGAGTGCGCTCGCTATTTCGGTTCAAGGATTTGAGGGTCCGATGATGTTTGTTTAAACTTTAACTTCTTGTAAACTTTATACATCTCACTCGACCCCTTGAACCCTCGGAACCTCAAACCCTTCATTTGGGTCAACTCTTTTGGAGATGATCCAAAATATTTATGCGTCCTCGAGAAGATCACCGATAAACTGACTGATATTGGATATCTTGAATTTCTGTTTTCGCAGTTTGGCATTTGACAGATTGTGAACACAGGAATTGCATTCGGTCAAAACCACCTCGGCCCCAATGGCTTCCGCCTGTTCAAGACGTCGACGTGCCATGGCGATGGAGTTTTTGGCGTATGCACCCCGCACACCGCCACCTGCGCCACAGCACATGGCATCGGCGTGGTGATTTTCCATCTCAATAAAATTGGGAGCGACCTTTCGGATGATGTCACGAGGCTCTTCGTAAATGCCGCAGTGTCTTCCCAGATCGCAGGGATCGTGATAGGTTGTTTTTTTTTCGGTCTGAACACCAAAGTCAACATCTTTCAGAAACTGGCTGATGTGTAGAACCTGGATGCCTTTTTCTTTGAGTTCGGCATACTGGGTTTTGTTGTTGAAGGTCCTTGAACAATAAGGGCAGCCCGTTATGATGGTCTTTGCATTGGTTTTCAGAATGCGTTCCACATTCAAGCGGGCCAGATCATCGTTTATTTGATAGCCCACATCCTCCAGAACACCACTGCAGCAAACCTCATCGATCAAGGTGTAATCGACCTTCAGTTTGTCCAGCAGGTCGAGGGTTGCCAGGGTGGCTTCATCTTCCCGGTAAGAGCCCACACATCCGATAAAATAAACACACTCCGCCTGTTTATTGCGCTCCCTCTCAAAATCTTCTGGTTCATTTTCGGCGTAGATATTGGTATGTTTCTGAAGCACTTCATGCATGCCTTTAAAGGCAGGGTGGCAGGAACCGATATGGACCATGTCCTTTCTGACCGCCTTAATAATCTCCGGCACTTCCACCCCTGAAGGACAGTTGGTGGAACAATTGGCACAGGTGGTACATTGAAACAGGGTTTCAATCAGTTCATCATCGAGATCAATTTTTTTGTCCATGACCTCTTTTAGTACGAGCATCTTACCCCGGGCATTGTAAGCCGGGCGCAGGGTGGCTCCATATACCGGACAGACCGCCCTGCAAAATCCGCAGGATGAACATCGTAGTACCTGGTCACGGTATTTTTCTTCAAATTGATATTTCTCATCCATATATTACCTCCGGAGTCTCCCCTTGGGAGATGAGAATATTGTTGGTAGAAGACATCTCAAAAATGTCTTTTGGCCCAAATTCTATGTTGGATTCTCGTTTCAGGTTCTCAATACACCACGGTATTCCTGCGGCTTGAAACTCTTATCCGCCTTGACTTTAAACCAAAATCCTATTTTTGAGATCCCTTATAGTAAAACGATTCTGCCCTTTTTAATACCAGACGGTTACCCCTATTCATGCCTGGTAACCGCATTGAGTGCCAGAACCACCGGGGACAGAATAATATGCAGCAGGCGGCTAAATGGCAGAAAAACGATAAAGGCGCCGGTCAGAACAGCGTGCACATACCAGCCATACCCGTAAACATCCCTTAACGCCTCGGAATGCGGAAAAAGCTTGCTGATGGCGAAACCCACAAAAGCATATGCCGCACTGCCCCCTGCACCTGTCATGGCAATTCGCATGCCCTCCAGGACAAAGCCAGTCAGCACAATACCACCCAGCAAAACCAGCGCCAGATAACTGCGCCTGGGCAGACCGGCAATCCCATGGGGCCGTTCCAGAAGATACCGGGAAAGGGCCAGGAGCACGCCTGAAATTATCATCACACCGGTAAGATCAAAGAAAAGAGCTGTCGCCCCGCTGTTCTTGTCGATCATTTGCCACACCCATGGCCATTGCTTGCCCCATAGGGATCCACTCAAGGCAACGATGCCCCACAAAAACCGCAGGGCCATGGGAAAAAACAACAGGCCGTGAATGAACCATCGACGAGGGGAATGCTCAAAAAGTCGTTTTTGAAACAATACATTCAAGACCATCTCATGTGCAATTCGGACCTTGTTCCAGCGTCGTGGGTTTGTGCTGCGCTCTGTTTCAGAACCGCTTGCGCTTGTCAACCTGGTCTGTTTTTTCCTTCCGGAGTAAACAGAAAAGATGAGCAGTAACGACATGCCCAGTCCCATGCAAAAAATAATCAGGGATACCACGGTGATGGTGTCTCCGAAAGACAGGGTTGCTGTGTGACAGGGCATGCAGAGCACACTTTTAGGGGGCAGCAACATTGCCGAAGCACCGACGGAATTGCCACTGGTATGACAACGCCGGCAGGCGGTCTCCCCTTCAGGGATGATCATCTCGTGAATATTCAAGGGCTCGCTTAAATGACGCTCTCTTTTCCAGAGGATGCGGCCGTTAGCGGTCTCTCTTACCGGTTCAACACCTTGCAAGTGACAGGCCTGACAGCCAACGGTTGCATGGGCATCATGGGCGATGGCTTCATTGTGAGGCAAATGGCACTGCCTACAGTTCACCCTTTCTTGACTCCCATGTTGAAAGGCCGCAGCCTGAAGATGACATTCGGTACAGGCAAGACCCGAATGCGGGGTTCCCCTGTACTGTTCCGGTGCCACCAGGGGCATAATTTTCCCTGTTATCTTTTGGGATTCGGTTCCGGAGTTTGCATGGCAGTGGAGGCATTGTTGGCTGATTTTCTCTGCCATATCAGGATCACCCGCTACCATTGACCGGTGACAGGTTAGGCATGTTTCATCTTCCTCTGAAAAGACCGGCAGTTTTGTCTGCTGCTCATGACACACACCACATTGTTGGTCCAGGGGTTTTTGAAAATCAACAGTTTCCGTTCCGCCTCCGGCTGAGATTATCTGGTGGGGGTTATGACAATCCAGGCAGTTTTCATACGATTGACCAGGGCTGGTAGCTTTTCCACCATGCAGCTTATTCTCTAAATCTTCCGGCACATTGTCATGGCATTCCATACATTGCCCGGAATCGAAAAAAGACGTCAGCTGTTTACTGACATGGGCAGGATCAGGATGCAGGGGGCGATCGATAATGTCTGTGTGGCAATCCTGGCAGGATAATTGACCGTGGGCGGAAACATGGAATTTTTCGGTATCAACAAACCAGCCAGCTTGGGCAAGTGCACCAGAGAAAACCAGAGAAAGGACTACAAGTAGAATAGCTGGCCCAGGTTTGATCCATCTATACAGGCAAGGCTTTGGTTTTTCGTTCAATGTCACTTATATTTCTTTCTAACCAACAACAGACGCCCCGGTGGTGCACTCACATAGCAGGGCGGATTTATCCTGATATATTTTCTAAAAAATTACGGGAATTTCCTCTGCCGTTAGCTCTATTGGAACAAACCCGTGATGGCAAGCATACGGCTGATACAGGCTAGCCTTCCAGCTCTTCTTTATACTTTTCCAGTTCAGACATCATCCATTTTTCCACGGCTTCAGGACCATGAATCAGATGACTCAGGTCCGGGGTCCCCTTGGGTGTCAACCGATACATCCAGCCCTTGCCATAGCAATCTGAGTTAATTAAACCGGGGTCAGTTTCCAGGTCTTCGTTAACCGACGCGACTTCTCCTGCAAAAGGTGCCAACACTTTGCCCAGCCATTTCCCAGATTCCACTTTCGCAAACTTTTTACCGGGTTTGAGAACCTTGCCGTCGTCAGGCAACTGGACATAAACGATCTCGCCAGCCAATTTCTGGGAAAAGTCATTCATTCCCATCACCACGACCCCGTTTTCAAGACGAAGCCAGAAATGGTTTTCATCATAGTACAGATCGTCCGGTAGGTTAAATCCCTTGATCTCCATGTTGGTCACCTCCAGCTGAGTTTCCCGTTAATATCTCATGATTGTCATTTTACACGTCAAGCCCTAATTTGCCGGGGTTCAGGATAGCATTCGGATCAAAAAAATCTTTCAAGCCGTTCATTACCTTCATGAAAACAGGATCATGCTCCAAACCCATGTAGCCGGCCTTGGACATCCCGACACCATGCTCGCCTGTCAGGGTGCCCCCTAACGCAATGGCCAGCTTGTATAATTCCCCCTCAACCTGCTTTACCTTTTTCACTTCTTCTGGATCGGTCCCGTCATAAACGATCACCGGGTGAATGTTTCCATCCCCGGCATGTGCCACCGTGGCAATCATGACGCCGCTACGCTCACTAACCCCCATCACCGCTTCCAACATACTAGCCACCTTGCTGATGGGCACCACGATATCTTCCGCCAGAACATTGTAGTTCAGGCGCGTGAGGACGCCGTAAATCGCTTTGCGGGCTGCCCACAACTTTTCGGCCTCCTCAGTTGTTGAGGCCCTGGCAATTTTGATGGCGCCATTGCCTTCCAATGCCTCGATAATGATCCCCATCTGCCAATCCACTTCATGCTGGGTAAAACCATCGGTTTCCACCAGCAGCATGGCGGCCACCTCCGGTAGATCCAGATCGGTTGCCTTGTTGACCGCTTGCAGACTCGGGCTGTCCATCAGCTCAAGCACGCTGGGGACGATTCCTGAGCGCATGATGGCACTGACGGCCTTGCCTGCCTGGGGCAGGGATTCGAATGTGGCCGTACACGTCACAGAGGCCTTGGGTAAAGGGTCAATTTTCAATGAGATTTCGGTTACTACGCCCAATGTACCTTCCGAACCCACAAATAGCCGGGTTAAATCATATCCGGAAACGCATTTCATGGTCTTAGCTCCGGTATGCAGAATGGATCCATCGGCCAGTACCACCTCCAGGTCCAGCACATAATCCCGGGTTGTCCCGTATTTGGCACCTTTGACCCCTCCTGCATTGGTGGCAACATTGCCGCCGATGGTGGCTACCTTGCCAGATGCCGGGTTGGGGGGAAAGAAAAAACCGGTGTCGGCCAACGTGTGATTCAAATCATCAAATACCACACCGGGCTGTACCTTCACCTGACGGTCCTCGATGCTGATGGCCAGAATCTTGTTCATACGGCTCATATCCATTACGAGCCCCCCCTGCCGCGGAACAGCCGAGCCCGTCAGCGATGTACCGGCTCCGCGGGGCGTCACTGGAATCTTATGTGCATTGGCAAGTTTCAGAACCGCCGCAACCTGTTCTGTTGTCTGAACCCAGATGGCGGCTTCTGGCCGATTGTTGAGTCCCGACGAGTCATAGCTGAAACTGACCAGGTCAATCAAGGTATCGGTAAAGTTATCTTCACCGACAATGGAAACCAATGATTCTATAATTTTCTTATCCATTTGCTTTCCCTAATATCTCCGGGTATTTTGCTTTTTAAGCCTTAATTTCTCGGACAATTTCGCCAAATTCATCTTCACTTAGAACACGTTTCAGATCATGCGATTTTTGCTTCACCGCCTGCAGAACAGTCATGGCTTCATCCTTATCGAGTTCAATACCCAGTTTTTTAATCCACAGCTCGATATTATCAAGCCCACTCTTTTTTCCCATCAGAATCTTGGGTGCATCATGACCTACAAAGGTGGGGTTTACAGGATAGACAATCGTCGGTTCTGATTCAAAGACGTTTTTATACCAGCCTGTAACGATCCCCGATTCGATGTTATAGGCATTTTTTCCAATAAAGGGCCTGTTGGGAGGCACTTCAAACCCGGACAGTTTCTGAACCAGAGCCGACAGTTCATTGAGTTTGCTGAAATCGATACCCACGTCGATGCCGTACATGGTCAACAGGGCCAGAACGGTTTCTTCCATGGGTGTGTTGCCTGCCCGCTCTCCAATGCCCAGAACCGTGGTGTGTATGACCTCTGCTCCGGCAAGAACGGCGTTGACGGTGTTGGCGACACCCATGCCAAAATCAGGATGAAAATGAACTTCAACGGGTTTGGATATACGCTCCTTTACCTTTTTTGCAAAATAAGTTGCTGCCTGGGGAGAAAGCACCCCAAATGTGTCCACAAGGGTAAATGCATCCATGTGTCCTTCCACCGCAACACGATCCACCAGATCCAGCAACCAGTCCATGTCGGACCGCGTAGCGTCGATAGTGAAAAAGACGGTTTTAAGGCCTGCCTTTTTAGCTGCAGAGGTGGCGGTAATGGAAAGCTCGATGGCTTTCTCCAGGGGCCACTTATACCCTTTCTCTATGAGGTGTTTACTGGATGGAATTTCAATGACAATTCCGTCCACACCGCAATCGGCAGCCAGTTCGACATCCGGCACCATACAACGTGCAAAACAGAATATTTCCGATCCCAGATTCCGCTTCACGATCTCCCTGAGTGCGGCTTCATCGTTGGGAGATACAGCCGGCATGCCGGCTTCAATCCGATGAATACCCACCTCAGCCAGTTTTTCAGCAATTTGTATTTTATCATCTTTGGTAAAAATTACACCGGCCTGCTGCTCTCCATCCCGAAGCGTAATGTCATGTATTTTTACCTGGGGCGGCGGGTTGAAATCTTTGGTGACTTCATCCAGATAGTTCCAGTGGCTGACATACCAGTTATCCGTTTTCCAAGGATGTGCCGGATCGATTTTAGGACTATTTTTCATTTTATACCCTCCGATTTATTTTGCTTGAAGTTTTTTTTACAGGATGTGGTTCCAAGATATTGGTTATGAAATGAGCCCGAAAGCAGCGTCAGTCAATCCAAGCCCCTCGCCGCTCCGAAAAACCGGGATTATTGCTTGTTTTCATTTATCTCTATATGTGAAATTGTTCTTTTCTGTCAATAATTTTTTATTTAAAAGGATTTTTTTTATTCTCAGTGAATTTTTATACCGTTTACCACTGAGATTGTGCAGATATCGATCGGTTCACCAAGGAGTTGCCGAAGGTGCTCTTCTTTACATGCGTTGTAAAAAGAAAAGTGTCTTTCGGACCATTATGGTCTTTGAGAGCAGGCTACAACTTATCTCAAAATAATCTAAGCGCCCCTGGCTGTGTTGTAAAGCAACGCAAAATGCTCACACACTTCGTGTATGCTCCGCTTTTTCGTTGCTTTTCGCCTTGCCATGAACCTTGATCTTTATTTTGAGATAGGTCGGTAATGTAGAAAAATAAACATCCTAAAAGGAGGGCGGTGTCAGTATCCAGATAACTTCAATGCTTTCGCCTTCCAAAGCACGCCAGGAATGTTCAACATGGGCCGGATAATTGATTGTATCACCTTCTGATAACTGATAAACATCCTTTCCAACACACAGCTCGAGCTTTCCTTTGACAACAAAGCACATTTTTTCTCCAGGAGAATCGAGCATGGGTTCGTCACCGGAATTTTCCCCCGCTTTTACCTGCATGTACATAACTTCCAACTGACGCCGCATGTCCGGTGTCAGTAAGTCATATACCACATTTGATCCGGGCAGCGCCAATCGTTTGCGCCTATCTGCACGAACAACAGACACCTCATTTCTATAGGCTGTTTTCGTGACCGGGTGAGCGGTAATACCCTCCTGATATCCCCAGTTAGAATCATTTCCGTTTCCGTTGGGAAAAAGGTTGACCACACTGTAGCCAAACTCGGCGGCGATTTTTTTCAGGGAGGTTATGGAAGGCTCTGTATTCCCACGCTCAATCTGGCTCAGAAAACTTTTTGAAAGTCCTGTTTTCTTTGAAAACTTTTCAAGCGTCAGCTGCCGCTTCTGTCTTTCAGCACGAATTCTTTTTCCCAAATCAATCAGTGTTGTAGGCATAAAAACTATCTCCTCACTAAAAATCGAAAAATACTCATCATTGAATTGAAGACCGCGCCGCAAGCTAGGGCATCAGGCTCGTCATTTTGGTTCGATTGAATTTTTTAGTTTGTCAAATAGATCGAAGTTAATCAAGTTTATTTTGCCGATGAAGCGGCCTCAGTAATTTATTCCACCATATTATAGGGTTGTGACTTGAAGGAACGCGCAACAAGCGACGAGGAATGTTGTGCCGCACGGAAGAACATAGGTGGAATGCGTTCGCTGTTTCGGTTCAATTTTATGTTTGGCGGTAAGTTAAAATTGACTGTATTGCTTCAATCTATGAATCTCAATTCTACTTTAATATTTTAATCTGTATTCCCCGTCAAGATATTTTTCACTTTCATGAAACAGTCCATTACAAATCCCCAAACGAATCAGCGACGATGGGTTCATTTTTGGATGGATACCTTTAATATATTGTTTCTCGTCCAGGCAATTTGATTTTTTTCCTTTCATGAGCATCGGCTAGGATAGACCACCGTGATATCTGAACAAATTTTTATTATGCTGATTTAAATGGGCCTGAAAATATTGAGATAGCCGAGTCAAGCAGATAAAAAAGCAGAAATGAAGCCTCGGACGACGCATCGGGGCTGGAGACTTTTTTTGTCAGAGTAAATTTTTTTTATTGACACAACACCTTCACGTTGCTAATCGATTAATGATCGCATCAGACATCATCTACTTAGTGTCCGTCCAGAAATAGGGATTTTCACGTTCTGACAAGGCGGACGGCAGATTTAACTTCGGAGTAATCGCAAGCTGTTTTGAGGCGTTAAATCATGTCGCCCAACACCGGCAGGGCGTGAAAAGATCATGTATGGGTGGACACTACTGAATTATCCATCCAAAGTTGGCCATCGACAAGAAATGGACCGCTATCAATGAACAGCAAATATCAGAGTTTTGGGCTGGAAGACAAAGTTGCCATCGTTACTGGCGCTACCCAGGGAATCGGTCGCACACTGGCAATGGCATTAGCTGAAGCTGGTGCGCACATCGCCCTGGTTAGCCGGACGCAGTCGACCCTGGAAGAGGTTGCTTCGGAAATCCATGCAAAGGGTCGTCAAGCAATAGCGGTACCCACGGACATAACTGATGTTTCTCAGATTCACAGTATGGTGGACACGGTTCAGACCCATTTTGGTACAGTTGACATTTTAGTCAACAACGCGGCCTGGACCGTTACGGCCGATGCCCTGGAAGTCACCGAAGAGGAATGGGACCGGACCCTGGACAGCAGCCTAAAGTCCGTTTTTTTTCTGTGTCAGGCGGTTGCTCCCATGATGATCGAACAGGGGAATGGGCACATCGTAAACATGGGATCCACTCTTGGTGAAGTCACATTTAAGACACGTAGTGTGTATGCGGCCGCCAAAGCAGGGGTTCATCATCTCACCCGTGCCCTGGCCAATGAGTGGTCTGGAAAGGGCCTACACGTCAATGCCATCGGTCCTTGTGTCACCGAAACGCCCACTCGACGCGAAATTTTTCAGCGACCCGGCTACAAAGAATGGGCGATAGGGAAAATGCTACCCATTGGGCGATGGGCGCAACCGGAGGACTTCATCGGCGCCACACTTTTTTTATGTAGTTCGCTTTCGGACATGGTCGTCGGTCATGTTTTGATGGTAGACGGCGGCTGGATCATCCATTGACCGAAGAGCGATGACAATCATCAAATGGTCGTACACTCGTCACGCCCGCTTTAAAATAGAACGGGGCGATGGAAACAGGCATTTATTGCGCATAAATTTACCAATAAATTATTAATCACACCATATCAAGGAGGCCATCATGGGATACGAATTAGACACTTATTTTATCGAGAAAGCACACAAAACAAGTCCGAGACGTCTGTACAGTCACACCGGTGCTGACTGGCAGTACCGGGTCGATTTTGAACGGCTGCGTCAGGAACGGCTGCAAAAAACGCGCGATCAGCTCGAAGCCTTTGATCTGGGAGCGCTGGTTCTGTACGCCGGGGCCAACATCCGTTATGTCACCGGCTCTTACCAGGGCAACTGGAAGTACAACATCAATATCCGCTACGTGGTCCTGCCCCGGGGCGGTGAGCCGGTACTGTTCGAGACCGCCGGTTCGGATATGCACTGTGCCCGCATCGATCTGCCCTGGATGGAAGATCGCATTCGACCGGCCATCACCTGGCAGTGGGCCGAAGGCGCTGTGCCCCACATGGCCGGAAAGATGGTGGAAAGCGTCCTCGAGGTCCTGAAAGAGAATGGGGTCGAAAAGGAGAAAATCGGTGTCGACATATTGGATATGCCCATGCTTGGCGCCTTCAAAGAAGCTGGCATCAACGTGGTCAACGGCTGGCCGGCCATGTCGGCTGCCCGGACAGTCAAGACCAACGATGAAATCGAACTGCTCAAACAGGCATCCTCCATCGGCGATGCAGCCATGTGGAAAATCAAGTACGAATGGCTCAAACCCGGCGTGACGGAGCGCTATATCGAAGCGAAAGTACACGAATTCATGCTCACCAGCGGATGTGAGATCATCTATGATATCATTGTGGCCTCAGGCGGCAACACCAGCCCTTACCGGCGATGGGCTACCGACAAGCTAATCCGCCAAGGAGACCTGGTAATCGTGGACATTAATGCGGTGGGACCCTCGGGTTACTTCATCGACTTTGTACGTTGTTTCAAGGTCGCTTCCAAAATGACCCAACAGGAAATCGATCTCTATAAAGAGGTATACGATTCCATGTACGCCGGTATGGACAAACTGCGACCCGGCAACACCACGGCCGATGTAGCCGCCTGCTTTCCCGAATATGACGATGACAAATACGGCACCGTAACCCTGCAGCAGTTTGCCCACAGCATCGGCATAACGCTCTATGAAGGCATGTGGATTTCCCGGGCCTACTCCCTGGACTATCCTGCCGAAATCAAGGAGAACATGTACTTTGCCATCGAGACCTTTGCCGGTCACCCGGGTCTTCCCCAGACCTGCAGGCTGGAAGAAAATGTGCTGGTAACGGCTGACGGCCCGGTGGTATTTACCATGATGGAGCATATGGAAGAAGCCATGGCTTAACAGGAAAAGGAAACCCATGAACGATAAATGGAAAAGCTTTGGAATTGAAGATCAGGTGGCCATTGTCTCGGGTGCGTCAGAAGGCATCGGTCGCACCCTGGCCATTGCTCTGGCCGATGCCGGTGCCCATGTAGTCGTCGCCAGTCGCACACAAACGGCCCTTGAGGAAGTCGCCTCCGAGATAGAAGCATTGGGCCGTAAGGCCCTGGTCGTTCCCACAGATCTGAGGGAGGTGGCCCAAATTCACACCCTGGTGGCTAAGGCCCATGCCCACTTTGGAAAAATCGACATCCTCATCAACAACGCTGCCTGGACAGCCACGGTGGAAGCCCTGGATGTTACCGAGGAAGAGTGGGACCAGACCCTGGATACCAGTCTAAAAGCTTATTTCTTTCTGGCCCAGGCGGTGGCACCCATCATGATGGAACAGGGGCAAGGTAAAATTGTCAACGTGGGATCCAACCTGGCCGAGGTTGCTTTCCGGGGACGGTCTGTCTACTCGGCTGCCAAGGCCGGTGTGCACCACCTGACACGCGCCCTGGCAAATGAATGGGCTGCCAGGGGTATTCATGTCAATTCCGTGGCTCCGTGTATTACGGAGACACCCACGCGTCGTGAATTGCTCCAGAGACCCGGCTATAAAGATTGGGCCCTGGAGCAACTCCCCGTCGGACGCTGGGCACAACCTGAGGATTTGATAGGAGCCACATTGTTTCTGTGTAGCTCCCTGTCTGAAATGATGGCAGGTCACATCCTGATGGTGGATGGCGGCTGGACGATTCATTGATGAAGACCGCATCTTCATCTAAAAAATGAGCGGGCTCAAGATGTACACGATAATAAGGATATTGCGCTATGGGAAAAAAGAAACTTGTCGTACCCCTCAAAGATGCCGTCACTGGCGTGTTGTATGGCAATGCGGGCACCTTCCGGGTGCTCATCGACGAGGAAAGCAGCGGGGCAAAACATTTTTCTCTTCTGGTCAACACCATGCATGCAGGCGTTGAAGGCGGCTGGCACAAACATGATGACAATGAACATTGCTGGTATGTCCTCTCCGGCCATGGCACCATGTACATCGGAAATGAAACCTTTGCACTTGGACCTGAAATGGCAGTTTTTGCCCCAGCCAATATCATGCACAAAATCGATGCCGGACCGGATGACGATCTCACCTATGTTATGATTCTATCACCACCTGGACCGGAAAAACTGCTAAAGGCACATGGTGCACATGCTTTTGACAAAAAATAGTTCTTACAACGAAAAAAAGATCAACTTCAAGCAAAGGGGACAAAGCCATGGAAAAGAAATACGTTGTACCACTTAAGGACGCTGTTACAGGCGTTTTACATGGTAAAGCCGGCACCTTCAGGGTGCTTATCGATGAAGACATCAGCGGGGCACAACATTTTTCCCTGCTGGTCAATACCATGAATGCAGGTGTGGAAGGCGGCTGGCACAAACATGACGACAATGAGCATTGCTGGTACATCCTGTCCGGTTACGGCACCATGTACATTGCCGATGAAACATTTGAACTTGGACCTGAAATGGCAGTTTTTGCCCCGGCAAATACGATGCACAAGATCGATGTTGGACCGGATGAAGACCTTACGTATGTCCTGGTTTATGCACCGCCAGGGCCTGAAAAACTGCTGAAAGCTCACGGCGAACATGCTTTTGACAAAAAATAGTTCATGGATCCCCACGGGTAAACCCGTGGGGCCATTTAAATGCCCGTGGTATGCTGCGAAGGCGGATAAAGGGCAAAAGGATTATCAGATATGGCAACCACACGACTGGAAGGAAAACGGGCCGTTATTACCGGTGCTGCCGGTGGAATAGCCATTGCCACAGCCCTTGCGTTTGCAAGGCAAGGCGCTGCTGTCTCCCTTGCAGACCTGGATCAGTCAGCTGTTGAGAAAGTCGTCACAAAGGTATCTTCCCAAGGCGGTAAAGCCAAGGCATTTGTCACGGATGTGACATCTTGGAAGGCGGTTGAATCTCTCATGTCCGGTGCCGATGATTTCATGGGTGGCATCGATATTCTGGTGACCTGTGCTGGTGGCTATAAGGCCTATGCCGGTTTCGAAGATATCCATGAAGAAGACTGGGATCAGGTCATGGATGTCAATCTGAAAAGCGTCTACCTGTGCTGCAAAGCCGTTCTCCCTTATATGAAAAAAGAAGGTTGGGGACGAATCATCAACCTTGGGTCACTGGCCGGCCGCAGCACCAGTGCCGGCACCTCGCCTGCTCACTATGCATCGGCCAAGGCAGCGGTCTCCATGATGACCCAGTATGTAGCCAAAGACGTAGGGCCCTGTGGCATCACCGCCAATACCATTGCCCCGGGAACGACCCTAACCGACCGGGTGATAAACTTACTGACACCCGAAAAAAAAGAACTGTTTACCAAGGCATGCCCTCTCGGTCATCTTGCAGCGCCCGAGGAGATATCGGACGTGATCACATTTATAGCCAGTGATGAAAGCCGATATATCACCGGGGCCACCATCGATGTGAACGGCGGCCGGCTGATGCTGGTGTAAATGCCCGATATTTAGCAGTAGCTCGGTTTCGGATTATTTCCGGGCGATATTTGATACTCTCGAACCAAGGTTTGAATAGGACACCTCAAATGAAATCAGAATCACAAGTGGCAGTAATCACCGGAGCAGGATCCGGTATCGGGAAAGCGTGCGCGTTACGGTTCGCTCATGCTGGGGCGAATGTAGTCGTAGTCGACTGCGATGATAAAGCCGGGCAACAGACCGTAAATGATTTGAAAGATATTGGGACTGAGGCTATATTCTGTCACGCCGATGTGTCCCGTGAGCAAAATTGCATCGCATTTGCCGGCCAGGCCATCCATCGGTTCGGTCATATCGATGTCCTGGTGGCCAATGCCGGTATCCGGGCATTCGGAACCATTCTGGAAAACACCGAAGACGATTGGGACCGAATGCTGGCCGTTAACCTGAAGGGTGTCAACTTCTCATGTAAAGCAGTGCTGCCAAAAATGATCGAACAAAAGTCAGGCGCCATTGTTCTTATCGGATCCACCACGGCCATGACCGGCCGCACCAACATGCCGATTTATGATGTGACCAAGTTTGGTGTTTTAAGTTTAAACCGCAGCCTGGCGGCAACGTACGGAAAATTCGGTATTCGCGTCAACACCATCTGCCCGTCTAAAACAATTACCGAGTTTCATCTTAACAAGGCCAAAGCCCAAGGGATATCGCCTGACGCGTTCCGTGCCCAGTTTGAAGACTACGGTCTGTTGGGCCGGGCCGGCGAACCCGCAGAAATAGCCGCGGCCGTCTATTTTATGGCCAGCCAGGAGGCCTCGTTCATCACGGGCCAACACCTCATGGTGGATGGTGGGTACTCCATTGGCGCAAAACCCTTTACCTAGAAGCCATCTCAAAAAAAAGGGTTTTGGTTCAAGTTCAAGGCGGGCCCGAACTTCAACCCGCAGGTGCCCGCAGGAAATGCCCTTGGGGTGCATACTACAGTATTCCGGGTATTTGAAGCAAAGGACCAACACAGAAATTGGGCCAAAAAACTTTTTTGAGATAGCTTCTAATGATATGGTAATCACATGCAAAGCATGCAGTGAAACACCTTTATACGAGACCAGGTACCATCAACACTAATTTTACCAAAAAATAAGGAGGCTGTATGAAAAACACAATCAAAATTTTATCTTTTCTAACGATCTGTTGCTTTGTTGTTGGATTGGCCAACCAGGCCGCTGCCGAATGGCCGGACAAACCAATTACCGCTGTCATTCAGTACAAAGCCGGTGGTGGCACAGATACCATGACCCGCGCTTATTCAGCTGAAATGGAAGCACCTTTGAAAACCACCATCAACGCCGTCAACCGCCCCGGAGCCCTGGGTGCTTTGGCCATGGATTTTGTATGGCAGAAACCATCCGACGGCTACTGGTGGCTGGGCGGATCCAACTTCGGCAAGCAGCTGCGTGTCATGGGTCATACCAAGTTGAGTCCATGGAAGGATTGGCAGTACTTTAAAGCTGGGAATTCTATCCAGGGCTTTGCCGTAAAAGCAGACTCTCCTTTTAAAACACTTGGAGATTTTATCGAGGCAGCCAAAAAAAACCCGGGCAAGTACAAGATTTCGAACTCGGGTGTCGGCGGGCTCTGGGCAGAAGGCATCTCCATCATGGCGAGTGTGGCCGGTATCGAAGTAAAACAAGTCCCCTATAAGGGGGGTGCACCAGCGGCTTTGGCCTGTCTGCAGGGCGAAGTTGACGTGGCCGGCAGCGGTCTGCATGAAACCATCGAATTCATCCGGGCCGGGAAAATGAGAAACTTGGCCATTTTTGCCAAGGACCCCATCACCCTTAAAAACGGCACGGTCCTACAGCCTGTGGGCAAATATGTACCGGCACTGGAAGCAAGTGCGCCTTTCGGCGGTTATTACACCCTGGCTGTCAAGCGGGACACACCAGCTCCGATTATGAAAAAAATTGCCGCGGCTTTTAAAGCGGCATGTAATTCTGAAAAATTCGAGGGTATGCTGGCAAAGAAATTCTTTTTAAAGGATGTACTGGTTGGCGAAGCTGCCGACAAGGCTGCCGCCCGAGCAGAAGCTGTTACAGCATGGTTGTTGTGGGACTTGAAAGTTGAAGGCGCCAAAGTCAATCCCGCCGATGTAGGCATTCCCAGGCCGGAAGACTTCGACAAATGGTGGCCACCAGAAGGTTATAAACCGACCATGTAATGTGATCGCTATTGCGGTTCACACGAAGGATGCCCGTGTGCCTTGCTGATGTTCATGGGCATCTTCTAAAACATAAAATACAACGTTACTTCTACTAACCCTGAAGCTTGCTGCAGGGTTAGTAGAAGCTATCTCAAAAAAATCTTTTGGCCCAAATTCTGTGTTGTGGTTTCGTTTCAAGCCCTCAAAATACTTTAATATTCTTGCGGATTGAAACTTGAGCACGTCTTGACTTATAATGGGTTGTCAGAAAAACGTTCCGATTGAGAACCGTTTTTCTGCTACAAACCCTTATGCCGCCATCCTATTTTCGGGACAGTATTATGACAAGCGGTATAGAACCAAAATCTTATTTTTGAGATACCATATCGTCACTATTTCCCTTCAATAAGGAACCATAACGTGGAACTACCTGACCAAGAAGTTGAAAGCAAACAAGAACACATGGCAAGCACAGACATTGTCAGTGCTTTGATTGTCATGGCGGTGGCCATTGTCATATCGGTTTGGGCGCTTAAGATGTCGCAACCCTCCGGGTGGGCCTCTGCCCCGGGTCTGGTACCCTTTCTGTTCGCCAGCACCATGTTTCTGATGAGCCTGGGGCTTTTTATAACAGCGGTGCGCCGCAATGGTCTAAAAGTCTTGCGTACTCGGCTGGCATCCTTTTCAAGTAAAAATTTTTTTCAGGACACACAGACCAAACGATCCCTCTGGATTATCGTATTGACCGCTGTTTATATGTTAATTCTAACCGGCCGCCTGCCCTTCGAAATAGCAGGGTTTCTGTTTCTGTTCAGCACCTTTGCAGTCTTCTGGAAAAAAGGCCGCTGGCTCAAAGTTATTATCGCTTCCATCCTTATCCCCTTGTTTTTCAGTCTGACATTCAGATTTTTATTCTCCATCTTGCTGCCTGGGGATTCAATATTCGACTTTATTCTTTAGAGGGCATGGTATGTATTCTTTTTTTACCGCATTTGATCCGTATCTGATGTTGTTGTGCTTTACCGGCGCCGCCATGGGAATCATTTGGGCGGCCCTGCCCGGTCTCTCCACAACCATGGCCATGGCCCTTCTGGTGGGCCTCACCTATCGCATGCCAACGGAATTGGCCATTATTTTCATCCTGGGCACATTCACCGGTTCGGTATTTGGTGGAGCGATTTCGGCGGTTCTGATAAATATTCCCGGCACACCGGATGCGGTGCCCACTCAGATGGCGGGGTTCCCCCTGGCCAAACAAGGCAAGGGAGGTCTTGTCCTGGGGATGTCCATAACGGCATCCATGGTGGGCAATTGGGTCGGCATCCTTCTGCTGGTTACCTGTGTCAGTTACGTGCTGGATATCGCCCTGAGTTTTGCATCCTGGGAAGTTGCCTTACTGGCCCTCTGGGGTATTTCCATCAGCGGCACATTGACCGCCGGTGAAGCACCGGTGAAAGGTTGGATTTCCGGTTGGATGGGTGTCTTGATCGCCATGGTGGGCAGGGAGGAAATTCATGGCATCGAACGTTTTACCTTTGGCAGCCAGGAACTTCTGTTGGGGATTCCCTATATACCGGTACTTATCGGTCTTTTCGGTCTTACCGAGATTATCATGGTATTATCCCAGCCTCAACCGTACGTGATCCCGCAAAAAATCGGCAGGATCTTTCCCTCCATCAAACAATTTGTCAAATACTGGAAAAGCATTTTACGCTCGTCCATCGTGGGACTCGTCACCGGAATCATACCAGGCGCCGGGGCCAATGTGGCCACATTTGTATCCTATGGCCTTGGTGAACGTTTTACGGGCAAACGCTTTTCAAAAGGCAGCATGGAAGGCGTGGTCTGCTCGGAAGTTGCCAACAACGCCAATATCGGCGGAGCACTATTGCCCTCACTGGTATTGGGTATCCCCGGAAGTGCTACCGTGGCTGCTTTTTTGGCCGCCTTGAATCTGCACGGTATTGTGGTGGGACCCACCATTGAATTGGAACAGCCGGGTATCATGAATTTTATGTACGGCACCTTGATCGTAGCCAATATCGGCATGTACATATGCGCCTTTCTTCTGATTAAACCAAGCGTGAAACTATTCTCCCTGCCCCGGGAGCTTCTGTTGCCAATCATCGCGCTGCTGTGTGTATTGGGGTCTTATGCCCAGAAAATGTCCATGTTTGACATTAACCTGATGTTCGGCTTTGGCCTATTAGGCTTCTTCATGCGCAAAGCTGACATACCCATCGGCCCCATGATTTTGGGTGTTGTGCTAGGAAATATGCTGGACCAGAACTTCAGACGGGCCATGGTAATCTTTGAAGATAAAAGCATTTGGCAAGTCCTGGTCGAGCGCCCCATGGGAACAGTATTGATCATTATCGTCTTGATCACCTTTATCAGTGGCATCTGGCCTAAAAAAAAGAAAAAGCTTTTATGAAAACAACTCAGCTTTGCTGATAATGATAAATAACAGGCAAATAGTTTAGGAGATATTTCGAAATGACGCAAAAGAAAAAAGAAATCGGTCTGGCCATTGTTGGCTGTGGAACCATTGGGCGCATCCGCGCCATGCTGGCCCATGATTACCCGGCTGTGGGGTGGCTGGGATTGTGTGATGTCAAGGAAGATCTGGGGCAAAAACTGGCTAAAGACGCCCAGGCGGATTTTTTTACCACCGATTTTAATGAACTTCTCAAACGCCCGGAGGTCAATGCCGTCGTCATCGCAACAGATGAAAACTTTCATGTGGACCCGACCCTGGCCGCCATAGAGCAGGGGCATGATCTGTTTATCGAAAAACCCCTGGCAACCGATGCCAAAGAATCCCTGAAAGTGCTGACTGCCATCGAGGAGAGTGGCGTGGATGCGGTCATCGGTTACACCAATCGCTTTCGCAGGCGTTTTCTGGCAATTAAGCAGCGTCTTATAAGCGGACAGATCGGAGAAGTCACCTCGGTTGTCACCCGTGCTTTCATGAACCGTATGGTTCCCATAGCCACTACCCGCCGCACGGATCAGCGAAAAAATCTGACGCCCATGGTGGTGTCGGGAACCCATAGCCTCGATATGAGTATGTGGCTCATGGAAGGAAAATCTCCGGTCTCCGTTTATGCCCAATCCATTGATACGGCCCTGGCCAAATACGGAACCAAAGATTCCACCTTTGGTATCTTTACCATGGATGACGGCACCATCTTCAGTATGAATATCAGCTGGGCTTTGCCGGTGGTGTGGCCCGGGGCGGTCTATGGACTGGAGATCGGTATTGTCGGAACCGAGGGTGTTATCGACGTCGAAGACACCCATCGCGATCTGGTGCTGGCCTCTGAAACCCCCCAGGGCGCCGGATATAAGCCGGAAGGCTATGAACCCGGGTTTCAACGACATGTGGACTTCCTCACCAGTTATCCCCCGGGGGATATGCACATCGGACAGCTCTGGGGACCCATGCGGGAAGAAACCAATACCTGGTTCGCCCGTGTCTGCCTGGGACTCGACTCACCCCATGCAACAGCTGCCGAAGGTCATAGCAATCTTATTCTGACCATGGCCATGGATCTGTCCGCGGCTCGTGGAGAAAGGATAGATCTGCCTGTCGACCTCAACGAGTTTTATCGGTAATGGACATTTCCCAGCTGATTATCATGTTCTTTGTGGGCGTTGTCGCTGCCGCCTTCGGTACCCTCATCGGTGGATCGAGCATCGTAACGATTCCGACCCTGATACTGTTGGGACTGCCCCCACACACCGCTATCGGGACCGATCGATTTGGCATCATCGGAGTGGGTATTTCCGGCTGGTACGAATTTCATAAAAAGAAGCTCATCAACTATAGGATCGGTTTTATTGTTGCCATTCCCGTGTTGTTCGGCACGGCCCTGGGTGCCAATCTTGTATTGCAGATCAGCGAAAGTGTCCTGAAATATGTCATTGTCGTCACCAACATCATCTTGGTGGCGTTCCTTCTGATGAAACCCGGGATGGGTATTGAGAAAAGACAGACCGCGATTCAAAAAAAAGAATACATCGTGGGCGGTTCCTTAAGTTTTTTGAACGGTATTTACGGTGGTTTCTATGGTGCCATGGCCGGCACTTTTTCCATTTACATATTGATTGGATGGTTTCGACAAACCTTCATCCAAAGCGCCGCCACCCAAAAGATCGGGTCTATATTCATGACCGTAACGGCCGCCACCATATTTGCCATGAATGACGCCGTGGATTATTCCCTGGGTCTGGCAATGCTGTTTGGTTGTCTTGTGGGCTCCTACCTGGGGGCACATTATGCGGAAAGGATCGGTAATGTCTGGGTCAAAAGAATGTTTATTGTCTTTATCATTGTTGCCATAGCAAAAATGGTCCTCAGCCCCTAGAGGTTTTAGATGACAGAAAACGCAACAGTTTGTTCGCATCAGACATCCATGGGAGACACCCCTTTGCACCGGCTCGAAAAGGCACTCGGGCCCTATGAAAAAAAGCTTCAGAAACAAGAAGCGTTTAGACGGCGACTGGGCGTTAAAGAGGTGGACCAGCCCACCTACCTGCGGTACATCACTGGTGATATCGAACGGTTTGAAAAAGAACGTATGGCTTTTCTGTGCATGCGGCCCGACAATCCCCATGGCAAAGAACTGCGCAGAAAATTCAAGGCCCGCACCGGCCATGACCATTACCTTACTCCACTCCCCTATGAAGAATTGGACATAGAGGACCGATTTGGCCGCTCACTGGCCGATGCCGCATATCGTGCCTGCTGCGAATATGACCCAGAACCGTTCCCGGTCACACCCGAGGCAGGACGCGTGGAAGTAAGCAACAGCGCCTGGATGTCCAGACTCATCAAAAAAATGGGTCTGCTGTTCGGAGCCGAAATGGTGCGGATTGCAAAACTGGATCAGCGCTGGATCTACAAGGATGTGGATATCGGGCACAAATACGCAATAGTGGCGGTGGTACAGCACAAACCCAGCCTCATCGATCTGGCGCCTTCTTATTTCTCATGGTCATCGTCGGCCGATGTCTACTCGCGTCTCAAGTTGATCACCACGCAGCTCACCGACTTTATCCGGGGACTGGGCTATGATGCCATGTACCGTGAAACCCGGGGAGGAGGCGAACCCGAATTGAACATGGTGCCCATCGCCCTGGATGCAGGCGTGGGCGAATTCTGTCGCACCGGCCGTGTGTTATCCCCGGAATACGGCAACAACATGCGTCTCAAAGCCGTCACCACCGACCTGCCCCTTCTTCCGGACAAACCCATCGATTTCGGCACCCATGATTTTTGCATGGCCTGTGAAAGCTGCGCCAAGTATTGCCCGTCCGGAGCCGTACCCAAAGGCGAGCCCAGTGATGACATCCCCAATCCAGTCCACAACAATCCGGGATTTCGCAAGTGGTGGATCAACGCGGAAAAGTGCATCATCTTCTGGGGTATGAACAAAAGAAAGTGGCCCAGCTGTGGGGGCAGGTGTATCGCGGTCTGTCCCTGGAACAAACCCATGAACCGCTTTCACAACACCGTGCGATGGCTGGCTGTTCATGCACCCCACTTTATTAAAAAACTCCTCGTCTGGGGAGATGAATTTGCGTATAAGCGCGAAAAACAAATAAACAGATAATTTTGAAAGGAGATATTTTGAAGGATAACCCTTTAAACAATGCCCTAGTGGGTACCGATTGGATAGCTGAGAATCTGGACAATCCGGATGTCCGGGTAGTTGAAATAGGCGCACTGAAAGATCCCGACGCCTATTACGCCAGTCATATTCCAGGCACCATCCTTTGGCCGTGGCTGGAAACATTATGGCATCCGGAAATACGCGATTTTCCAACGCCTGAAGCCTTCAGCGAATTGATGTCAAAAAGTGGTATCAGCCATGACACGACCATCGTTTTTTACAGTGACCAGATTCAGTTCAATACCTATGCTTTCTGGATATGCAGTATGCGGGGTCACAAATATATGAAAATTATGGACGGCGATATGAACCTCTGGCTTTATGAAGATCTTCCCATAACCACGGATGTGCCCAGCTTCGCTCCCACCGAATATCCTGTCCGGCCCTTGGAGGAAGCGGATCGCCGCATAGGACGCGACGGTGTATTGGCCGGACTTGACCATCCCGACAGGGTGCTCCTGGATATGCGCACACCCGAAGAATATATGGGTGAACGGGTATCCCCCGACTGGTTTCCGGTAGACCATGGCGCCGTGAGAAAAGGACATATCCCCGGTGCGCGGCATCTTTATTACATGGATCTTCTGAATGAGGACAACACCTATAAAACCCAGGCAGAACTGCAAGAGGTATATTCGGCAGCGGGTGCAACACCGGACAAGGAGCTTGTTTCTTATTGCCGCCTGAGTCATCGCGGATCCCTGGCATGGTTTGTTGCAAAATATCTGCTGGGCTACCCCCGTGCCAAAGTGTATGACGGTTCTTGGACGGAATGGGGATCGATTGTGGGTGTTCCGATTGTGAATCGCTCCCTGGGAAAAGGGGACAAAAAATAGATCAAGGTCAAAGCATTCTTAAGCGTTTACGGTTCCTGGCCATCAAATATCCTTTTTTAGTGAATTTATTTTCAACATGGGTAAACTTTTCCTGATTTTTTGAAAAAAGATGTGTCCTTCTTCGCTTAAACCGTCTTTCTATAAAGGCATAATGGAATGTCGGCTTTTTTCTTATGAGTGAATTTTTTTACTTGACTGTGTACAACATCTTGACTAAAACGGGTTCAGATAGTTAATACATCACCATAGTGCTGGTACCGAATCGTTTGTTACATGCTGTTTTCTTGCCCACCGGCCTGCGACTGTTTAAATTTTTCTGCTGCCAAAGCATCTGCACAATATAAAATAGAGATGAAAGGACCAAAAAAAATGGCAAAATACGTCAAACTTGAAAATCTACCCGAATTGATCAATGTCCCCCCCAGGTCAGGACATTATTCAGATGTTTTTACCGATACTGAATATGAAAAAGGGCTGGCCATCAAGTTCGGTATCAATGACACCGTATGCGGTTCCAAACGAATTTCCATGGGGCGTACCATTATCCCGCCTCACACAGCCAACGAAAGACACGTTCATTTGAGCGCCGAAGCGGCCATGTATATTGTCAGAGGGACCATGACGCTGTTCTTGGGTCCTGAAGCCGCCATTACAAAATGCCCTCCCGGAACCTTTGTGTTTGCTCCGGAAGGCATCATCCACGGGGTTGCCAATGCCAGCCGTACTGAAGAAGTGGAGCTCGTTTTTGCCTATGGCGGCGTCCCTTCAAAAGAAGCCGCCAACATTATATTCATCGATGATACAGAAAATGACTACCCGCCCCCGGGATGGGATGTAGAAGAATAGTAATTTGAGAACTGAATGTTACATCACCTGCGGTGGATTTATTGCCGTAAGAACCTTTAACAAGGTTTGATCAAATGATAAAAAATAGTGAAAGCAGTGGTCACAGGGAACCGTGGTACCGCCATGTCAATTACAATACCGTCGTGGCCATAGTTTTTCTCGTTTTATGGACCATCATGTTCTTCGCCATCCCCTACCAGATCCAGAAGCCAATGCTTTTTATGGGCCGCAGTTTAATGGGCTTGAAACCAACCCTGTTCCCCCAGTTGGCAACCCTGTCCCTCATCTTCCTGAATATCTGGTATTTGGTGATCAGTTTTCGACTCAAGGATAAAAATCTTTTTACAGAAGTCACACGGTATGGGTATTTTCGGATCATTGCTTCTCTGGTGGTTTTTTTCGCGTATGCACTTTTGTTCGAACACCTGGGGTTTGTCCTCTCCAGTATTCTGGTAGCCGGATCCCTGTCCACCTTTTATGGTAATCGCAATGTTCTGGTTGGAATTCTCGTGAGCGTGGGTGTCCCCGTAGGCATTTATTTCGTGTTCACGCGACTGTTGAAAGTTTCCTTGCCGGAATTTCCTTTTTTTTGATCGGACAATACAACCGCGGAAGTATCCCAAGGGTTTATGCCTGGTATATTTTCCGGAAAGGCAGTTTAAATGTGGGATAATTTTTTACAGGGAATACTGCTAACCCTGCGATGGGACACATTCGGCATGATGGGTCTGGGTCTCATGCTGGGCATGTTCGTTGGTGCGCTTCCCGGTTTTACAACCATCATGGCCATGGCGGTCCTGCTGCCGATCTCCTTTTTTATGGATCCCATGGTGGGAATTCCCTTTCTGATTGGTGTCTACAAAGGGGGCATATACGGCGGCAGTATTCCGGCGATCCTGGTATCCATGCCCGGCACCGGCGCCTCTGTGGCAACGACCTTTGACGGGCCGGCTTTGACCAAACAGGGAAAATCGCGAAAAGCCATGGAAATGGCCCTTTTCTCCTCGGTCTGCGGGGACCTGTCCAGCGATGTTCTCACCATTTTGTTTATCGGTCCCATTGCGATCATGGCCAT
>JAHEIB010000129.1 GCA_024639645.1 Deltaproteobacteria bacterium | reverse complement strand
AAGAGCCATACTCTCTTATGAAAGGGCACGTCTCTTGATACCACGGGACAATGATCTGGCCTTTAATCTTTCACATGCCAGGAATCAAACCCAGGATGCCTCTTATGATCTGCAGACCTCTTCATTAAGCGACTTTCTGGGTCTAAATGACCTCAACCGGTATGAAGTTTTTTTTGGGTTTGTCCTCTTGAACGTCCTGTTTTTCTCTCTCCTCTGTATAAGACTCTATAAAAAAACGGAGTGGACATATTACCTCTCAATTTTTCTGGCTATCGTTATCGGCATCGCGGGATGCGCATTGGCATTGAAATGGGTCGCGTGGATGAGCGATAAGCGTGCCGTGATTTTATCCGAGGAAGTCGAGGTTCAAGCCGGTCCGGATTCCAGAGATACGGTTTTATTTAAACTGCATGCCGGGACAGTGGTGCGTGTTGAACGCACGGAGAACGATTGGACGCTGCTGCAGTTGTCAAAAAATAA
Organism: Deltaproteobacteria bacterium; assembly: GCA_024639645.1. Taxonomy (GTDB): domain Bacteria; phylum Desulfobacterota; class Desulfobacteria; order Desulfobacterales; family B30-G6; genus B30-G6. The sequence continues at coordinate 9,284 of JAHEIB010000129.1, read as the reverse complement.
AAGAGGCTGGGCAGAATCGAATCAATTGGAGCGTATCGTAGATACGCGGGTCCAAAGGGCCCGGCGCTGAATTGACCTTATAAGGGATTAATATTATACACATTCAGCGTGTGATAACTTCTAAATCCGAATATCGAAATACGAAACAAATCCAAATATCAAATGCTCAAATGATCCAAACATAGTGCTCGAACTGATATATCCAAGGTCTTGTTTTGATTATTCGAATTTTGGATCATTCGGTATTGTTTAGAATTTCGAATTTCGTGCTTCGGATTTAAGTAACTACCACCATCAGCATAGCCAAAGATCTCTGACCTGGCCCAAAGGAACAGGTGTTAGATGACGGAATAAAAAAAAGAATCGTTAAGCCAATTCAAGGATTCCAGGGGGCCAGGGTTCAAGTGAGATGAAGTGAGGCCTCAGCTAAATGCTATAGAATTATCATGAAATGTTCGGGCTATGGCTTCTTCTCTTTATCGGTTTCTTCTGTCTGCTCCTGCTCGGTTGCAATCGCTGCTGCGGCGGCGGCCAGTTGCAGACTTTTTTCGGCATTCTCGGAATTGGGCGCGCTCTGGTTTGTCTCGGGTGGTATATAGACCGTGACATTCCGGTGCGCAAACTCAATGCCTTCTTCTTCGAAAGCCTCTCTCATCAGACGATAGACTTCTTTGCGGATGGCAAACTGTTCACCAGGCGCTGTAATCACAATCGTACGTGCTGCGTTTCAGATAATATTTTTCATTTCATCAAGAATTATGCGGCTGAGTTTTTCCAATGCCATGCTTTTTGCCGAAACCAGGGCGTCAAAGTCAGGACCGGACACCTGTTGAACAATGGTGGATATTCTCAAATGGGTGTTGTCTGTCTTATCCGGTGTTTTCAATATCCAGCTGACCCTCAGCACCACGGCGTCCCCCAGTTTGCCGTCAAATTGATGGACGTCGAATTCAATCCGAATCAATGGATTCAAACCGCCCGGCCAGGGGTATACGACCACCTGATCCGTTCCCAAAAGTGTGGCCATATTTTCGGCCATGACAGAAAGGAAATCATCCTTTAATAAGCCCCCCCATCGTTTGAATTCTGCAAGATCCAATCGGCCGGGAGCCGGGCGGGTGACGATCTGGGGTCGGTCGAGTATCTTGGGGAACTTCAAGGGTCCGATACCGATCAGAGCATCTTTTAAGTTCGTCTGGCCACTGCCCGCATCCTGCATGGCAGCAATGGGTGTGAGGGTGTAAAAAGTTATTGGTGGGGTGCTGCCCTTGCACCCCAGGACCGCAACCACCATCAACATTATTAACGCGTATCGCGCTGGCATGTTTACTGTATGCTTCATTGGTTTTCTCCTTTACCATATATTAAAGCATTGGGCTGCCGTTCCAGAAAATCCACCAGCATGCGAATGGCGCTGGCCGCATCGGCGATTTCCCTCATGGCGCGAGTTGTCTCCTGGTTGATATTGGAGTCTTTGCTCAGTATCTGCTCTATAGAAATCAGGGTCTTTTGGGCCTGCGTCAAGGTGGCGACGACCTCCCCTTCACCCCCCGTATTCAAGTCTTCCAGGAGTCTCCCGATGTCCTGGATGGTTTTGTTTAAGTTTTTAATCAGATCGTCCACACCAACCGCACTGAGCTGGTCGGTAAAGCTGTTCACATTATGAATGATCGATGCCACTTCATCGGTGCTGATTTGCTGGGTTGTCTTTTTCAGATTCGCAACAATCGCCTGCAGATTGCTGCCGATTTCTTCAACTGGAAAGGCTTCCAGCTTATCCACAAATGCCCTCAGGGCACCTATAAATTCCTCCGAACTTTTTGGCACCGTCGGAAACACAGGGTACTTTGACTCCCAATCCACCTTTGCAGCCGGCGGATCGTCATGGAAAGTCATGTCCACATAGAGTGCCCCCGTCAACAGATTACCGGTTTTAAGCTGCGCCCTGAGCCCCTGCGCCACCAGGGAATCAACAAATTTTCGCTGCGCTTCTATATTTGGAAAGCCGCTTCTGCCTGCCAGGCGCTCGGGTTCTGTCTCGGTCAAAACCGAAATAACCACATCGGATGGATCGTCTCCAATTTGCAGATCAACAGACGTTACATGGCCCATCTCCATGCCTTTAAATTCAACCGGGGCACCGGGCTTGAGCCCACGGACAGAGCCTTTGAAAATCAACTCCCAATACTGTTTGATCATATATGACACCTGCTGTGCGTCCGCAAAGTTGTCGTGCAATATAAAGACCTGGTTTTCTTCAGCCGGCGTGTCCTTTTCTAAACCCTGTGGATTGTAGAAGGTCAGTCCACCACTCATGATGCTGAGTAAGGATTCCGTGTTGACCTTTAATCCCTCGGCACCCAGACTCACATCGATACCGCTGGCATTCCAGAAGCGTGTGTTTTTGCGCACATACTCATGGTAGGGTTCGTGAATGAATATTTGAATATCCAGATCTTGCCCGTTTTCGGCCAGGGTGTAGCTTTCCACCTTCCCCACCTTTATCTGGCGGTAGTAGATAAGCGTGCCTTGCTGCAAAGATCCAAGTTTCTTGGCCTGCAAGCGGAACTTGCGGCCCGGCTCATCCGTTGCTATGATAGGCTGTTCTTCGAGACCGACAAACTCTTTGGCGGCTTTTCCGTCTTCCCTGGGATCTATAGCAATGTAGGCGCCTCCCAAAAGGGTTCCGAGCCCCGAGACCGTTCCTGATGAAATTCTGGCCCGGACCACCCAGAACCGGGTCTTGTCCGTCAAATAGCGACCCGCATTTTTACCAAGTTCTGCTGAAACGATGACATGGGACAGGTCCTCGCTGAAAGTGATATCCACAACTTGGCCAATTTCTATATCCTTGTATTTGATTTTTGTCTTTTCCGCTTCCAGGCCTTCGGCGGATTTAAAGGAGATGGTGATCTCCGGACCTTTTTCCGTCACTGCTTTATAAATCAGCCCCCCCCCGATAAGGATGGCCACCAGGGGAACCAGCCAAACAATGGAAATAGATTTTTTTGTTTTCACCACCGCTTGGGGTATTGCTGCGGGCGTTTCATGGTTACTCTTATCCTGAGTCATGGTTTTCCTCCATGCAATCCCATATCAGTCTCGGATCAAAACTCATGGCAGCAAACATGGTAAAGACAACCATCGTGCCAAAATATAAAGCAGCCGGACCGGCATCAAACGATGCCAGACCCCCCAGTTTAATCAGGGCAGCCATGAGGGTAATCACATAGATATCCACCATGGACCATTTTCCGATCAGCTCGATAATGCGGTAAAGACGGGTGCTGTCAAGGGGACGCCATTTAGATTTCACCTGCACTGAAATCAGTAGAAATATTAATATCAATATTTTAAGTATCGGAACCAGAACGCTGGCCACAAAAATAACCAGGGCGATATGCCAGGACCCCGAGTGTATAAAATAGATCACCCCACTCATGATGGTATCGCTCTGGGCACCGGCGAAGGTGGTGGTAACAGAAATAGGCAGGACCATGGCCGGTATGTAAAAAACAATCGCCGCGATGACCAGGGCCCAGGTGCGGTTAAGACTGTCCGGTTTTCGCTGGTGCAGTGCTGCACCGCATCGGGGGCAGGCCATCCCGGAAAGCTTGCCGTCCGAGGGTATTTGACTTATCAGATGACAGCGATGGCAGGGCACCATGGAGACGTTCCGGGCCGTCAATGGCGGGTTCATTATCCCTCTCCCTTTTCCCAGGCCAGATGCGGGTCAAAGAAGGCCGCAATGGCTGCCAGGACCAAAATAAGCATCATAAATGCAAACAGGGAAACACCGGGAATCACTTTCATCATTTTGACCAGCTTTACCACCGAAACCAGGATGCCGAGCATAAACACATCCATCATTCCCCAGGGGTTGAGGGTCTGATTGAGCGACATGATGAAGGACAGTTTCCAGGGTTTTCTGTTCATTTTGAGGGGGATTAGGATGTACAGCCTGCACAACAGGTCCAACAGCGGGAACAGAATCGCGGTGAGAAATACCAGCAAACCGATCTGCCACATGCCTGCGGCATAGAGAACTTCCACACTGCCCATCAGCGTGGCGGCTCTATAAAGGGAACCGCTTTTGATGGCAAGCAGCGGGTAGGCATTGGCCATGACAAAAAGAATCAGACCCGTTATGGTCAGGGCCAGACTCCTGTCGAGACTGTTGCGCTTATGACTGAGCAGAACAGCCCCGCAGCGACTGCATATGCTGGTGCCGCCCTCGGGGTGTCCATCGATTCGATGAAGAAGGTCACAATCGTGGCACGCCATGAGAGAATTGCTTTGCATGTTTACATCGCTCTTGCTTCTTTTTCAGGTTCAAATCCATTCCGTTCACCAAACGGATCGGAAAAAGGCTTGGGACCTGAAAGTGCTTTCTTCTCAAGAAGTTGAGTACTATATCACCTGCACAAAATTATAACGCTATTTATAAATCATTTAATATGTTTTTGCAAGATGCCAGTCAACTGCCAGCCGTGAAACAGATGGTTTGGATTTCCCCCATAATGGGTGAGTGAGTTAAACCGCAGGCGCCTATAGGAAGTGCCTTTGAGGTAAATGCAGTCGTGTTTTTAAGATTGGATCACATTCCCATATCGTCTTTTCCTAATCCAAAGACAAATCTTCAGGTTTTATCTACTCCGGATGAACACAGTCATCTTTTTCGGCGTTGTCGATCCAATCCATGAAAACCTGATAGCCCACGGCCAGTAGTGCCGCGCCCACAAACATTCCAACGATGCCTCCGGACACCATGCCGCCAAGGGCACCCAGCAGGATAACCGGCATGGGCACTTACACACCGCGACCGAGCAGGAGCGGCTTGAGTACATTGTCTGCAAGACCGGCCACAAACAGATATATGGTGTAGACAATATTGCTGGTGGTGGAGGCGTCACCGGCCCACCAAAGATAAACAATCACGGGCAGTGTAATGATGGCGGCGGGCAACTGCAAAATACCTAAGAACATGACAACAAGGGCCAATACACCAGACATGGGAATCCCGGCCATGACAAAACCGATGCCCAGCAATAAAGCCTGGATGAAAGCCACACCAATAACACCCGTGGCCACCGAGCGGATGGTACCGGTGGATAGATTCTGCAATCGCGGACCTGTCACTGGATCCGTCATACGAGAGAAAATGCGCCGTATGGCCTGACTGCCGGACTCCCCGTAGGCCATCATGATCCCGGCCACAATCAGTGCACCCAGGAAAAGCAACACCGAGCCTGCTGTATTCGCTGCGGCTGCAAAATACGCTTTGCAATATTCTGAAGCTGTGCCTGGTTATCTTTCAGAAGGGCAGGCAGGTTATTGGCTGCTGAATTCCAGGCACGGTAGACGCGTTGGCCCACAAGCGGCCAGTCAGCCACTGCCGGCTTTGGTTGCTTTATGGTAACAGTATTGTTCTCGAAATGGGTGTATGCATTATGCGCTTGTCTCGCAAAGTATCCACCAAGTATCACCGTTGGCCCCCCGATGAGCAGCAAGAATGCAAGCACCAAAAGTGTTGCAGCAATACCCTGCCGCCCCCCTATCTTTCTAGCCAAAAACTGGTGCAAGGGATAGAGAGCGATGGCCAGAATCAGGGCCCACACCACCAGATTTAAAAAGGGGGGAAAAGACACGCGCGCACATGACCACCAAAAAAACGATCAGGCCAATGCGGATCATCGTGTTTGTAAAATCTTGAGTCAGTAGCTTACGGATTGTTGAATCATTTAGTTGCATTGGGTCATAACTCCTTGATGCGGTTATTCACGCAATGGAAACCGTAGGGAAACGTATCCCAGGCGAATTCCGATGCACCGCCGTGGATGCGCTTTCAGTGACCGAGATATCCAAACGCATTGAAAAAAAAGCTGGTTAAAAACGATAGGTCAGAAAACTGGTAAAAACCCCACCGCTGGGTGTGGGGATATATTGCACTTCTATCGTTGTATTCTTGTACCCGAACCCTAAGGTCGGGAACACTGCCGGGGTGATCCCTTCAATGTTTGGGAAACGATCCCCGTAACCTTGCAAAAGACCGGCATACAGATTGCCTTGAATAAAAAAATTGCTGTTTCTGGGATGGCCTATTTTTTTTGTATGAAAGCGTCTTCCGCCGAAAAAAGATTGATCGTGATAGCTGTTCTTAAACCCTATTACACCCCAGTCGGAATATGACAAACCCAGCATCCTCGTGGAATCATTTGTGTTGTCGGACGGATCGACGTGGCGGGTGAACAGTCCCAGGACGATACCCCACTGTTGCGTCTGGTTCTCTGTGTCAACTGTTTCCTCCGCCATTCCTGCCAACGGCATCAGAAAAACAAGAACAGACAGTACCCACCTGCAAAGCAATTTCACAAACATCAGGTTCCTGCAACATTCTGTTAAATAACAATGGTATCGCCCCATCAAGGTGCGAACCGAAAGCTGACGATTTAACTCATGATACCATTTTTTTCAAGATAAAACATAATCTGAAACCAATCTCCTTTCCTGACTACCTATACTTAGGTAATACTTTTACCTGAACTGAGCGATTTTTATCTCAATCTGCACCAATCTCTTGCGGATCAAGGATTCGCAAAATGCCTCGACATATCCACGGGTATGCCTGCGTTTTTTGCGAACCCTACTCCACCAAGATCTCGGCACATCTCTTCGGGAAAAATCGCTCAGTTCAGGTTTTAGATTGACAAACAGTTGTCATATCCCTATGAATCCTGCGGCTAAATTGATCAATGGATAGACAGAATTCCTTGGGGGAAATATCATGCGTCAAAGAATAAAAAAACTGAAGATAGAAGTAAATCTTCGTAAAGTTGTGCCCGACTATTTGTTGTTGACAATCGGTTCTATTCTTCTGGCAATTAATTTTGATGTTTTTCTGGCGCCTTTTAACATCGCACCGGGTGGAACATCAGGGGCGGCTATTATTATCAACAAGTTCACCGGCTGGCTGCCAGGATTAACAATGCTGGTCTTAACGGTACCTATGTTGATTCTTGGGTTTTACTATCTGGGACGCTTCCGCTTTTTGATACGATCTTCCTATGTGACGCTTCTCTACAGTCTGGGCATCGATTTGATGGCAAATTATCTTCCTCCTGGAATTACAGATGATATTTTGTTGAACGCTTTGTATGGCGGTGTATTGGGTGGGATCGGCATCGGATTTATTTACAGGGGCGGCACCTCGCCTGCTGGGACTTCGGTCATTAGTCGCGTGTTAAACCTTAAAACAGGTATCCCAAACAGCCAGGTCTACATGTTGATTGATGGTAGTGTCATTCTGATTGCCGGGTTTGTTTTTGGATGGGAGATGGCACTTTATGCTTTTGTAACCCTGTTCATATGGGGTCTGGTTGCTGATTATGTGCTGGAAGGTCCAAGTGTTGTGCGAACGGCCTTTATTGTGACCGACGAACCTGAAAACGTCTCCAAGGCCTTGTTAAAACAAATGGGAATTGGCGTGACTTCATGGGCCGGAAAGGGAATGTATACACATGCGGAACATACAACACTATTTTGTGCTCTAAAACGACCCGATGTAAAGATATTAACCTCAATTGTCAAGGAAATCGACCCCAGATCCTTTGTCGTTATTGCGCAGGGCCATCAGACAACTGGAGGCAGGTTGCGATGACCCCGGAAATTTTATAAACCCGATCCATTCCAGGGAGCCATCCAAATTTAATATTATGCAACAAATCTTTTGACTGTTAATCCATAATTCCCTATGGAAGATGTATCCGTTTTTCTCATATGATAATGGATGGTATTTTGTGCTTCATAATGAAACCAAACTCAACTTTCTGGTTTCACAACAGATAGAGCGAAATGGGTGATCCAATGGCAATTTGCGCTGTTTGAGCCGCTTAGGACACATTACATCAGCGCATGACAATGAAAAACCCAATATGAAAATACGGTAATCTAACAGCTACGCCTGTTCAACCATATGGCCGGCGCTGATGTTAGGTGCCCTTGCGGCGAGTTCACAAAGCACCAGGGGGATCACCCATTTCGCGCTTTCTGAATCCCGAAAATTGAGAACCTAAATTGAAAGTCGCACGACAGCATGGATTCTAACTGGCAGGACAAACTGGTATCACCGGAAGCGGTACTAGCCTATATCAAGCCTGGTATGACCATTTTTCTCGGAAGTGGGTTTGCTGAACCTCGAACCCTCATGAAGAGTCTTATCGCTTCCGGACTCCCTGATACAAATGACCTGGCGTTTATCCAACTGACAAGCTACAGCGATTTCTTATCCCTGAGCGATATGGGCTATGGGAAGTACCGCTTGAAAACCTTTTTCTCCAGCTGGGTATCCAGCGAGGCGGTTGTCAGTAAAAGTGTCGATCTTATCCCAGCCAGAATTTCACAACTCCCAAAGATCATCAAATCCAACCGGATCGCAATCGATGTGGCTTTTATCCAAATTACACCGCCAAACGAAGCCGGCTATTGCAGCTTAGGCGTCGCCGTGGATATCGCCAGGGAAGCCATGGAAAGGGCCAAACTTGTCGTGGCGGAGATCAATACAAAAATCCCTTTTACCTTCGGAGACACCATTGTATCCATCTCTGACTTTGATCTTGTAGTAAAATCAACCGAACCACCGACCTATTACAAACCCAAACCCGTCAGACCCGTGATCGACCACGTGGCAGCCAATATTGCCCAGCTGATAAAAGATGGGGACTGTATCAGCTTCCTGGTGGGACCGCTCTTTGACGCTCTGGGTTATCAACTGCTTCAGAAGCGACATTTGGGGATACACACCCCTTATTTTTCTGACGCCATGATGACCCTGGTGAAAAACGGCACTGCAACCAACTACCGCAAGCCCCAGTACCGGGGGAAATCTATTGCCTCCTACGCACTGGGGACACCGGCCCTGATGCAGTGGTTGGACCATAATCCACTGGTGGAGTTTCAGAGTGTCGAGCAGGTGTTCGATCCCATTCAAATCGGCCGTATCCCCAATTTTGTGGTGGTCAACGAAGCCAATAAAGTAGATCTGCTTGGACAAATCGCCTTTACCGCAGGAAAAAACAGCATCACTTCGGGGCCTGGAAAGAGCGCGGATCTTTTTGCCGGAGCGGATATGTCTCCGGGAGGCATAAATATTATCGGTCTGCCCAGCAGGAATACCAAGGGCAAGCCCAATATCATGGTTATGCTTAAAAGTCTGCGTAATCAGTTTCACATGCGTGAATCCATCGACGCCGTTGTAACCGAATACGGTATTGCCAACCTGAAATGGC
>JAHEIB010000274.1 GCA_024639645.1 Deltaproteobacteria bacterium | reverse complement strand
TACCACCCCGTAGCCCACCAGTAACCCGACGGTCCCGGCAAGCAGTGAAACCAGTACTGATAATCGAATGCTGTTCCAGAGGCCGAAGTAGATATATTTGTTTCTCAGTATTCCCGGTTCACCGCTGAGGACATCATGCTGCCCCTCTCCCAGCCAGAAAAGGGTAGTGAAGTTTTCGGGGGCAAAACTGCCGGATGCCACCTGAAACGACTGCAGGGCAAAGGTGAGCAGGGGCACTATGGTGATCATCACCAGCCAGGCAAGGACTGCCAGGGACACAAACCCACGAAATTTTTTCAGGTTAACGAGAGAAATATTGGAACTTTTACCAGTGACGGTAGCAAAGGATTTTCTCTTGCCGACCAGTATCTGGTTGATCGTGAGGATGGCTGCACCAATCACAATCATAACCAGGGCAATGAGGTAGCCGTAACCGGGGCTTGTTCCATTGAGGGTCCTGAACAGCTGGGTGGTTAAGACCTGGAACCGGACGGGGGCGCCAAGAAATGCTGGAACGGCAAAGGCGCTCATGGCACTGGAAAAAACCAGCAGCACAGTGGAAAGCATTGCCGGAAGAACGATTGGGATGGTGATTCTTCTGATAATCCGCCACCGGCTGGTTTTCAGTATCTGGGCCGCTTCCTCAAGATTGGCATCCATGTTTCGCAGGATTCCGCCGATCAGGATGTAGGCAAAAGGCGCATAATGAAGGCCGAGGACAACAGTTATCGGAAAAAAACCGTAGGCAAACCAGTCAGGGGTCTGGATACCGGAAAAAGCGGTAAAGAGACCCGGCGCACCAACCCTCTCGTTTTTAAAAAAATTCAGCCAGGCCATCGCCAGGGTCCAGGACGGCATGATGTAAGGCAGAATGAAGAGGCTCGAGATAAGCTTTTTGTATCTGATATCTGATCGTGTGACAAGCCAGGCAAACAGGCCACCGGTACAGATGGCGATCAGGCAGGTGACTATTGAAACCAGAACCGTATTTAATAAGGGTTTGTAAAAGATGTTGCTGCTGTACTTGCCGGCAAAGATAGCCCGCCAGTGAAAGGTCGTGAAGTCACCTGCCTCAGAGCCCCTGATCCGCATCAACTCCGACGAGTGAACCCTGAAGGTATCGTTGACGATGGAAAAGAGGGGGACGAGGATGAGGTAAATTAGAATTATAATTAAAGAGAACAGAATGACATTTTCCGGCTTGCGGAAGATGTTTTTCATGCCGTGAACGTAGCTCATAGAACCCTGGAGGTTTATCGTATGACGGTCGCAGCGGCAATGCAATTGCTCTGTGGGCGATCCCCTCTGGGATGTATATGCGCCAGAGGGGGATCATACATCACGGGGCCATGCCGGATACCGCTAACGGGTGGTTAATAGATCAGGCTGTTCCAGAACTCCTCGACATCGCCGCGATGTTCAAAAATATACTGGGGCGATTCAAAGACCAGTATCCTCGACCAGATGTCAAGAGAGTTGTCTCCTGGATACGCTTTGATATTGGGATTGGAGCTGTATGTGCCAAGCGACCCGGACCATGGGGAAAAACCCTCCTCGGTCAGCAGGTATTCAACAAAGAGCTTTGCGGCATTGGGGCTCTTAGCATTATTGCGGACCAGCAGGAAGCTGGGATAAAAGAAACCTGCGAAGGGCTCCATGCCCATTATCGGCATAAGGGCCAGGTTTTTCTTTTCTCTTGCCCGCAGTTTCGAGTACGTTCCCAGGGCCACCGCATTGATGTCTTTGCCTCTCTCTCCCAGGGAAGCAGCCATTTTCGTGTCACTGGTGAACATCACCAACTGATTTTCAATAAGGGCCTTTATCCACTCGTAGCCGGCGTTGGGCGTTGTTAAGGTTATTTTCTTGCCAAAGTGTCTCTCATAGGACTCAGCCAGTCTGGCAGAGACTTCCGGCGAGGTGACCATGGTCAAAAAATTTGCATTGACGCCCTCTTTGAGCGGGTCCTTGAACCAGAATTTCTTCGCCCAATTTTTTTCCGTCAGTTCCCAGACATTATTGACGGGGGGAAACACGTTGGTTTCGGAATTATAAATAAAAGCCTTGGTTATAAAGCTGAAATAAAGCGGGTCCTGGTACTTCTCTGGAATGATGCCTTTCATGCTTTCCGGGACATAGCTGTGGGCATACCCTGGCTTGATGATCTCCCCGTAAACCCGGCCTGAGTCCTGGGCGATAATCACGTCGGAGCCATAAATATTGTTTTTTCCTTCCTGGGATACTTTTTCGATGAGCTCAAAGTCTTTGAGATTATAGGCACTCACGGTAATACCGTATTTTTCCTCAAAGCTTTTTGCCGCATTGGCAATTCGGCTGGTAATGGAATATACCGTCAAGCTGCCTTCTTCTTTTGCGGCGGAAATCAGCTCGGGCGATTCTGCGAGTGTTACGGTGGGCAGAAATACCAGTGCCAGGATCAATGTTTTCAATCTCATAACAGCCTCCTTGAAAGTAAAATTCGTGTTGACGTTCATCATCCAAATATTTGGACAACCATATATCATAAAACCTGTCACAAAAAACAAGAAACTTAAAAACTTGTTTTAAAATTATGGGCATAATCATACCCACAAGGCACTTATCCCCCTCAAGGGGGGACTAAAAGGAGTACCCCTAGGGTGTCGTGAATAAATGCGGCTCTGCCGCTTTAGTAAAGAAAGATTCCGGTTCATCCTGTTCGACAATTTCACCCTCGTCCATAGAGATTATCCGGTCTGCAACAGTTTGGGCAAATCCCATCTCATGGGTTACACATACCATGGTGATGTCCTCCTGGGCCAGTTCAACCATTACATCGAGAACTTCTTTTATCATTTCGGGGCCAAGCGCGGAGGTGGGTTCGTCAAAAAGAAGGATTTTGAGACTCATGCAGAGAGCCCGTGCGATTGCCACACGCTGCTGCTGGCCTCCTGATGCTTGACCGGGGAATGTATCCACTGGATTTCATAAATAGAAAATGAGATCAACGTATACGTTCCCAACTAAGTTATCTAATTTACTTTGA
>JAHEIB010000273.1 GCA_024639645.1 Deltaproteobacteria bacterium | reverse complement strand
TAAACACGCCACCACGCTTTGATCTTGAACCCGATTGGAAAATTTAAAACCATTTTTTGAAATTAGGGAATCACATGAATCGGTATTAGAATATATCTGCAAAATCATTTTGTCAAAAAAACAGTTAATATAATGATACACTTCTCAAAAATAGAAATTAGGCTCAAGATCAACGCCGGGATTGGTCCAAAGGGAGTTTTCGATGATGAAAGCAGCGGTGTACAAAGTAGGTAAAGGTCTGGTGGTCGAAGATGTTCCCATACCCCGTATCGAAGCGGACCAGGTGTTGGTGAAGATTTCCCATACCGGGTTTTGCGGGTCGGATCATTCCATGATATCCAGTGGCGGATTAGCGGACAACACGATTCTCGGGCATGAGACCTGTGGGGTTGTTGTTGAAACGGGAATGCTTGCAAAGGGGTTGCCCGAGGGGACCCGTGTCATTGTTCGCCCGACCTCCTGCGGTGACTGCCCGGAGTGCCAATCCGGCAAGCCGTATTTTTGCCAGACCAAGCGTCGATCCATCGGTATTGGTGATTTGCCGGGTGCTTTTGCAGAGTATATCGTGGTTTATCCGGAAATGCTCATAAGGGTACCAACAGAGGTTGACGCACAGAATGCAGCCCTGGCCGAGGCGTTTGCCGCCTCCCTGCATGCCATTGCATGCATTCCCAATCAGGGATGCTCAGCTCTGGTTGTCGGCGGTGGCCCCATCGGTCTTGCCCTGGTGAGGCTTTTGAAGATCCTTGAATTTCATCCAATCCTGCTTTCCGAACCTGTTGCTGAAAAGCGAGAGATTGGACTGGCCTTTGGTGCCGACCATGTAATGGACCCCTTAAGCGAGGACCTGAACCAGAAGATTTTTTTGAGTACCGAAGGCAGGGGCTGCGAAGCCGTTTTCGAGTGTTCAGGCATACCCGTCCTGATTCAATCCTGTATGGATGCTGCTGCCCGGGGTGGTACAGTCTGTGTGGTGAGTGTTATATATTCAGCTGCGCAGATCACCCCCTTTACCTTGAACTTCAAAGAAATCTGGCTCACGGGTTCATACTCCAATACGCATGCGGAGAATATCCAATGTCTGGACTGGATGGCCGGGGGCAAGCTCGATGGTAAACCCTTGATTAGCGATCTGATTTCGCTGGAAGAGCTTCCCAAGGTTTATGAGGAGCGGATCGATACGGGTCTGGCAGTAAAGGTGATGGTGGATATGGATCTGTAAGCTGTAAGCTGTAAGCATTAAGCAGTTTACAGTTTACAGCTTAGAGCTTACGGCTTATTGCTTAAAGCTTTACGATACCAATCTTCGAGTTCGAATAGTCGTTTGGTCATCTGGTATCGCCCGTCGGCAAAGACACCGTAATCGCCACCACCACCCATGGCTGAGGAAAAACGAACTGTATTGGCATAAAAAAGCCATTGATCACTCCAGAGTCTTTCCGGGTGTTCATCGAAGGGATTTTCTGCTTCTGCCAGCCCGGCCGCCCAGACATCCGACATGATTTGGGTGGCTGTGAGGGTGATGGCATTGGTTTCCTGAATCGTATTTTCAAAGCGTTGCCAGAACCCGTTGACCCAGCTTGAGCCATGACAATTAAGACAAATCTGCTTTAATTGTATGGTACGCTCTTTCTGCTCTGCTTTCGTAATAAGATATTTTTCGGCTGGATCGCCGTTCATGTCCGTAGGCAAGGGCTGTCCGGCAGCGTTTCGTATGATCGAAGTGTCTGGGTTCCTGGGATAAGGATGGGCGTAGATGAGTCCGAACAAACGCCAGGGAAGCCGGTCATTGAATCGGTGCGAGCGCTGGGAAACGACGTCACCTTCGGTGTTTACCAGCAGGCTGATATGGCAGCCTGCGCATGTAGGGGCGGTGAAATCTTTACCGATGGTCCAGGGTACCGGTTTGAAATTCCATTCTTCCTTATGGGTCTCGAATAGATTGCCGTGTTTACTGGAGGAATAAACTTTATATACCGGTACATCCGGTCCCACATGACATTCCTTACAAGTATAGGGCTTTCTAGCCATCTCGATGGAAAATGTGTGACGGGTGTGACACGGTGTACAGGCCCCCAGGCTGCCGTCGAGGTTGATACGGCCCACACCCTGGTTGGGCCAGCCCTTGATGATGGGAAAGTCCAATTCGCCGGCAGCGTCCGTATCACGTGTTTCCATACCCGTAACCTCGAGAACCGTACCGTGGCAGTAATAACAACCCTCAGCTTTTGTCATATCGCTTTCAGGCTCAAAGTGCACCCTGCCTTGGCTCCAGGTAGCCTTTCCAAGGATGCTGCGCTGTAGTTTCTCATAGAGGGCGTTACCGGCCAGGTTCTGGTAAGCATGCGCCATGAGGTTTCCGGAATACTGGTCAGCCTCGACATTATGGCAGGTTCCGCAATCTTTGGGGCTCACAACGATATGGATGTCATATCCATTGTGCTCGAAAGTATCGGTATGCTCAGTGGGCCGCAACATGTGGCATTCGGCACATCCCACCACCGTATCTTTGAGATCTTCGGGCACGTTCTTGTTTGAAACTTTAAGGGCTAGGGCATCTGCCTGCATGGCCCGACCCGGTGTCGTCATTGCATGCCGGCTTTTCTGCCAATCAGCTACGATACCGGGCTGAAACGTGGCATGGCAGTCGATGCATTCGCTTGTGGCATCACTGATTGGAATTTCCGTAGCAGATGAAAGACAGGGAATCAGAAAGCAGATCCATAACGCACAGAGAAAGGGTTTCATGAGGGTTTCCTCCTCCATATTAATGAGCGGTTGCACTCGTACTGGGTGATTCTGGAATATGGCCTTAAAACCTGAACTGAGCAATTTTTATCTTGATCTACACTTTCATCAAGATCTCGGTGCAGCTCTACGGAAAAAAGGCTCAGGGCAGGCAGAAATTCTAAAATACGTTAGACCACTCACGTGGGGGAAGTCAAGAAGCGGATAAATTGAAATTTAATTATTGCGGAAATAACGCTGCTACAGGTAAAATTAACTGCCTGCCATTGTAAATATCGGTTGACACCGGAATATGTTCAGGG
>JAHEIB010000018.1:3429-29975 GCA_024639645.1 Deltaproteobacteria bacterium | reverse complement strand
CACATTTTTTGCGTACCTCTTCCAAATCCCTGTGGGTGATGGTCTGTAAACCCCGATCTTTGCCTTGCTCCCCTAACAGAGCCAGCACGAGCAAGGCCGAATGACCCTCGTTCATATGATAGGTCTGAATGTCATTGTATCCAAACGTGCGGAGAATGGCTACCCCGCCCATACCAAGTAACACTTCCTGGCACAGTCGATAATGCGAATCTCCCCCGTAAAGGTGGTCCGTCAGCGCTTGGTCCCATGGACTGTTTTCTTGAAGGGCCGTGTCCAGAAAATATACAGGTACAGTATGCCCATTTACGCCGTGTACCAGATACCGCCAGGCTTTCACATACACGGTTCGTCCTTCTATATTTACCGATGTCCGGACGTCCTGCAATTCCAGGAACTCTTCTGGCAACCAATTATAAGGTTCTTCGGACTGATTGCCGAATTTATCCAGGTATTGCTGAAAATAGCCCTTCCGATGCAGGAGCGTTACTGCGACGATCTCCACGCCTAGATCCGCCGCCGCTTTCAATGTGTCTCCGGCAAGAATGCCAAGACCGCCGCTATAAGTGGGCATGGCAGGGTCAAGCCCGACCTCCATGGAAAAATAAGCCACAACAGCACGATTCGTTTTTAAATTCATGTTCTTCCTTTATTTGCTTAAAGCAATCTGAAAAAGCACAGCAAAACCGGGATAAACCGGATATCCTATCACATCCGTGACCGTCTTCAGAATGGTGCTTGGACTCAGAGCAGGATTGGTGACTGTTTTTATGACAGACTAATTGGGATCGATGTTGATGAGGTTATTACGACTGCCAAAGTTGTTCCTGCACCGATTCTTGTTTTGATCATCTATTTGCCACCGGCCGTCAACCCAGAATTTATATTCGTAGGTGCCGGGCAACAGATATACCGTCTTGGTCCATTCATCATGTTTTCCTTTTTTCATTGGATGCTTATCGGGTTGCCATTGATTGAAATCAGCCACTAGAGAAACCTTTTTGGCTCTTGGTTCGACTATGGAAAAATTAATACGTCGCTTTCCTTTTAAACCACTGGCTCTTTTTTTCATTTTTAATCCCTCCTTTTATAGTGCTGGTCTCACAGCAAAAACGATCAATGTCATAAGAGCAATTCCTGTGCCAAAGGGGCGGTAAAGGCATAACCAAAAGAAAACAAACAAAATTCCATTCAATACAGGATCAAGACAGGAAGCGGAATGTCCGGTTTGCCGAAAGGCATTCTAAGGCGGTCAATCTCGGTAGTCTTTTCTATCCAGACCGTATTTAATAACCAGTCTGTTCATTTGCCTGTGATATATACCTGCTGACCGTGCGAAAAAATTGATTTTACCTTATATGCTTGGCAACAAGCACCTTGATTTTTATGGGGATTGCACATTCTATTTGTTCGACCCCATCAGAAATGTTGCGCATAATCAGAATGTCTATTATCATGGTGTCATCAATTCAACATAGGAAGATTTCAAGTCAGGTAAGGCGTATCGTAGACCAACAAAACGATTCATATATAGTACACAAACCATTTATCATGTCAAGATTGTATCGATGGCAAACTCTCTGGATTTTTTATGGATATGCGATGAGGTTAGCCTGGGAGCTGATATGCTTGATTGTCGGACGAATTGGTTTGGATGTGTCGATCCGAAATCGGAGAATCTGGATCATCATGTGGTCATCTAAACTTTTGCCTTTTGATTGTTGGTCGCTAAGCTTAAGCGCACAACAATACGTGTGCCAAGTTTGTTGTCAGTATTCATTTTGTTTGCATGATATAGGCAAAATGATATACTTGGCGTATGATACAAACTTGGGAGGGAATCGGTTTGTCGGGTGAAAAGGATAAATCAGACATCAGAATTCTCTCGATCAATGAAATCAGACACCCCACGTCTCAATCTTCTGGCTGCAGGATCACTATATTTATTGTTGCATTCTAGATATGTCGTCTTAAGTAGGTTTAGAATGTTCTCCACAGCCAAAAGGGTTTGTGTGTTTTTTCCAATAGGACATATATAACCCCTTATGCTTGTGTTGGCATAGACTTTGCTATTAAGATTCTTCAAGATTGATATAATTTGGGAGCTATAGCGGCATTTAACCACTACAATGGCCTCTGCTCGATCTATCCCTGTGGATTACAAAGGAGGTTGCTTTTGAAGTCTTCTCTGCTGTTTCCCGTGATCATCGGAATCTTGTCCATCATGGCGGGTGCCTGTCTTGCCGAGGATTTCCAAAGCGGATTCGGAGGTATCAACTGGTCGACCTCCCTTGAACAGGTAGAAAATTGTCAGAAAATCGATGACCAGGGGGATATTCAGTATTTCATTCGCACCAATCAGCTCCACACCCTTTTTGGGGAGCCTGTACCCCATGTGATCTACGGTTTTTATCAGAATGCGTTTTTCGCTGTGTTTGTACGAATCGAAAACGATGAAGCTTATTTCCAAACCAAAACCCGACTGATGGATCAACTGGGTATGCCACAGATCTCGTTTGACAAGGAAGGTACGGTATCTACACTTCGATGGACGGATGGCCAGGTACAGATTGAATTGTTTAACGATAGATCGGAACAGGGATTTAAATTGGCGTACCATTATTTGCCCATAGTTAAAAAGGTTTTTGTTAAACACAAAGCCCTTTCACCGCCTAAGCGACGGGGCATCAACCTTTTTCCCACTAAAAAGGGCGACACTCCAGAAGCCGTGAGAATATTGGAATTTTGATTCGGCCAATCCATAATAGAAGCGAATGGCGAGAGGAGCCGTATTTCCCCTGCCGTCGGATGGACTTTGATGAAAGCTATTGAAAAAAATGGCAAGACTAAGAACACTGTAGACTCAGACTTATTTGCTGAACAAAAAGATCTGTCCAGTCGCATGGATGCGAACGCGTACTTCAGAAAGCTAAAATATTGGTTGCGAACCGGAGTTCTGGTTGCCCTTGTGATACCGTTTGTGGCCTTGTCCGTGTATTTTCATTTTCAGTTCACCTTCACCTTGAAAGAGAGCGCAAACCTCAATCTGGTCGCAATTGCAGAAAGCCAGAGAAACACGGTCGATCTGTTTCTCCAGGAAAGGGTGCTTAATATCTTCAGCCAATTTCAAAGTAAAGAATTTAGTTTTAAACCCGCCCTTCACACTATGGAGAGCTACCTCAGAAATTTAAGGCGTGTCAGCGATGCATTTATTGACGTGGGGTTTTTAAGTGAAGATGGGACTCAGATCAGCTATGCTGGCCCATACCCCTATTTGCAAAACAGAAATTATGCTGATGAAGAATGGTTTAACACTCTGGTAACAAAAGATCAAAATCACTATATCAGCGATATATATTTAGGTTTCAGAAATAAACCCCACTTTACGATCGCTATAAAGCAGGTCATCGACGGTCATGTGTATGTGATGCGCTCGACACTTGATCCGGATAAATTCTACATGTTTATTCGTACGATGAGCCAGGAGCAGGGGATTGACTCCGCCCTGATCAACAATCAAGGCATCTTCCAGATAGTGGACCCGGCTCGCGGAAAAACATTGGAGCTGAGTGATTTCCAGCCCGCGAAAAGCACCGGATCCGGTGTACAGGAAATAAAAATAAAGGACAAGCCGACCCTGATCGCCTATGCATGGCTAAACGAAACGCCTTGGGCGTTGATCGTAAGAGAGCCATTGAATATATCCCATGGGAAAATGTATCGGACCAGGCAGATTATCGTTATCAGCACCGTATTGATATTAATTATTATCGCCCTGGCTGTCTGGTTTTCCATCGGTGTCCTGATAAAAAAGGCGCAGGAAAGTGCAGACACCCATGAACAGCTCCAGCTGCAGCTTCGGCATGCGTCCAAACTTGCTTCGGTGGGCGAACTGGCCACTGGTGTGGCACATGAAATCAATAACCCTCTGGCCATTGTCATTGCCACTTCCGGTGTTATCAGGGACATGCTGAATCCGGAGTTTGGGCTGGATGCCAGGCCGGAAAATATTATCAAAGAGTTGGATGCCATTGACGCGGCAGTTTTTCGGGCGCGTACGATTACCCGACAACTGCTTGATTTCGGGCGTAAGAATCCTACTTTACCGGTTCCCTGCAACCTGAACCGACTGATAGAAGATATTCTGCAAGGTTTCAAGCAGCGTGCATTTGTGGTAAAAAATATCGAGATTAAAAAACAATATGATACTAATCTACCTGAAATCATGGCTGTTCCAGATCAAATCCGTCAGATTGTCCTGAATCTGATCAACAATGCCGATCATGCTATCGACGGACCGGGCACGATTACGATCGCTACTGCCAGCGATGAAAAGCAGGTTCGGGTGACGGTCACCGATTCCGGCAAAGGAATGACCTCCGAACAGGTAAAAAAAATATTTGATCCTTTTTATACCACCAAAGAGGTGGGCAAGGGCACCGGATTGGGGCTCAGCGTTTCATTGAGTCTAGTAAAGTCCATGGGCGGATCCATCGATGTCCAGAGCATGCCCGCCCGCGGGAGTTCGTTCACGGTATCACTGCCGATCGAAATTACAGAAGGGATGAACGATGCAGCCTAAAGACGCAGAAAAAAAGAACGATTCAATGCCGACGATTCTGCTCATCGATGACGAAGATCGGTTTCGGCATGCCCTCGCCCGTCAGCTGGGTGTCAGGGACTTCAACGTACTGGAAACGGGTAGTGGTGAAGATGCCATTAAGATTGTGCGCCACAACAATCCCGAAGTAGTTATCCTGGACCAGAAGATGCCGGGCATGGATGGTATCCAGACCTTGAAGGAAATAAAGAAAATCCGACCTGAAGTGCAGGTCATCATGCACACTGGACATGGCAATCTGGAGGCGGCCCGCATGACCGGTAAGCATGACGTCTTCCACTACCTGGAAAAGCCCTGTGCCCTGGAAGATTTAATCAAGGTGATCCATGATGCCATAGATGAACGGGTCAATGCCATGGCACGCCACGAGATACCCGAAATCAAGAGAACTGGTCTCAAAGACTGGCTGGTGGGCGTTCATAATGCCAGGCCGGGAATCATTCTTCTATGCTTGTTCCTTTTCGTGGGCTTTGTGGTGATGCCGACGCCATCGGGACTTGAAAAATTTCTGACGACCAAAAAAGAGGGCATAAAAGGGGAGGCCATCGCGGGCTATTCCGATTACCGTCAGATGGAGCCGGGCCAAAGCATTACCGAGTACTATGCACACAAGGCAAAATTGTATAAAAAAGAGATCACCCCGGATGGCAAAGCGATCAAGACACTTTTCAGTAGCCAACAGGTTGCCCTGCGCGCCAAGGTGATGGTGGGTATTCTGCTGGTAGCCGCAATTTTTTGGGCAACGGGTGCCATACCCATCGGAATCACCGCCTTGCTGGTGGGGGTATTGATGTATTTTTTCGGTGTTTTTCCGGCCGATCAGGTGGCTAAGGCCTATGCCAAAGATTCGGTTATATTTATCTTCGGGGTGCTGGCCCTGGCGGCAGCTATTAGCAAAACTGGCCTCGACCGACGGATAGGCATCCTGCTTCTAGGCACCAGTACGTCTATCGTCCGTTTTGCTTTTATTTTTGGGCCGTTATTGGCTGTTACTGCGGCGTTTTTGTCCGAACACGCACTGGTGGCCTTCATCGCTCCCATCCTGATGATGGTCTACATAGGGACAATCAAAACCGCTGGTATTAAAAAAGACAAAAGTCTGGTGGTCATGATGATGCTCATGTTAACCTTCTGTGGTAATGTAGGCGGGCCGGGATCTCCTGCCGCTGGGGGACGTAATGCGGTCATGCTGGGCATACTGTCAGACTACGGTGTCAGCCTTTCTTTTGGGAACTGGGTCAAGGCTGGTATGCCTTTTGTGCCGGTCATGGCGATGGTGATTGCAGGATACTTTCTGCTGGTGTGCAGGAATAAAATCAAGTCCGGATCTGTCAATATCGCCGCCGAAGTGCACAAGGAATCCCAAAAAATCGGCAAAATGACCGGGGATGAGTACAAGGCTGCCGGTGTGCTTTTGTTGCTGATCGTTTTATGGAGCACGCTGTCCAGTCGGTTTGGTATGGGGGGACCGGTCATGCTCTGCCTGGTGTTGTTGAACATCCTGGGGGTGTTGCGCTGGAAGGATATCAACAGCATCCACTGGGATGTTGTAGCCCTTTATGCGGCAGCCAGCGCCATGGGGTATGGACTGGCCACCACCGGGGCGGCATTGTGGCTGGCTAGCAGTTTTGTAGCCGTTTTGCCAGAAGCCTTGAAAAGCGGCATCGGTCTTTTAGTATCCTCAAGCTTTATTACCGGCATATTGACCAACTTCATGAGCGACGGGGCTACGGTAGCCGCGGTGGGGCCAATAACCGTTCCCATGGCCACGCTTTCGGGAACTTCACCGGTAATGGTTGGGTTAGCCACTGCTTTTGCTTCCTCTTTTGCCCATATGCTGGTTATTGGAACACCCAACAACGCCATTGTGTTCAGCATAGCCAAAGATCCCGAGACAGGGGAGCAACTGTTGACCATGAAGGACTTTTTAGTCCATGGCTTTGCTGTTTTTGTGCTCAGTATGCTGGTGTTGTGGTTGTGGGCTTTTTTTGGTTATTGGAAATGGATTGCCTTTTAAGATATTCTAAAAAGAACCGAATTGACGATAACATATGTTAAGGAGATACGATCATGACTGACACTAAAATCAACCTTTTAATTGTAGATGATGAGGAACAGTTCCTGGAGTCCATCAGCAAAAGTTTACAAGTGCGGGATTTCAATGTAATTGCCGTCAACCGGGGTGAGAAAGCCATCGAGGCGGCCAGAAAAAACCCAATCGACATCGCCCTGGTGGATTTAAAGATGCCCGGGATAGACGGAGAAGAAACGCTCAAGGCCCTCAAAGCCGAGCACAAATGGATGGAGGTGATCATATTGACGGGTCATGGTACCATCGATTCGGCAGTGGAGTGCACTAAAATGGGTGCCTATTCCTATCTGCAAAAACCATGCAGTCTGGATGAACTCATGGAAAGCCTTAAAGAAGCCTACAAGAAGAAAGTCATGAACAAGAAAAAAATTGCTGATAAAAAAATGAATGAAATGCTGAAAATCTCTTTGTATGGTTCTCCAAGAGAAATTATGCGCAAATTAAAAGAGATCGATAAAGGATAGATGCAAAAAATAAAGAATTTCTATGAATAAAAGGAGAGCTCTAATGAAAGTTAGACGCCGTGAATTGATCTTCGCAGGGGTTGGCGCATTTGCCGGAATGCTGGGTGTTCAGCTGATGGGAAGGTCGTCTCATGCGAGTTCCAATACAGGTCCAATGCTTAATTGGAAACAACCGCGGAAAGTCAATCTGGAGCAAGCTGCCCAACTGTCCTACGATGGGTACAAGGACAGAGGTTTGGGATGTTGTCATGGTGCTTTCAAGGGCTTGGTATCGCCAGTAATAGCCGAGATGGGCGCTCCCTACAATACGTTTCCCGTTGAAATCATGCGTGCGGGCAAGAGCGGTGTGGCCGACGCAGGATCATTGTGCGGTGCGCTGTTGGGCGCCGCCTATGCATTTCATTTGTTTTTCGAGCCTAAAGTTGCCGATGACATGCAAAAAGAGTTGCACCGCTGGTATGGGCAGACCCTGCTACCGCAGTACGTGCCTGCTGCAAGCAACTTCAAGGATTATAAGGTCCCCCAAACAAAAGCAATTCTGCCGGAGTGCCACGCATCCATTGACGTCTGGATCAAGACGACCGGCTTCAGTAAGGAGACCGATGAGCGCCGGGAGCGCTGTGGGCGGCTTACTGCAGATGTTGCCATCAAGGCTGCCAATATATGGAATGCGCAACTCGATGGCCAGCCCTTTGCCATGACACCCATAAGTGATAACCAAATGTACTGCGGTAAATGCCATATCAAGGGTATTGCACCGTCCAAAGGGGAGCCAAATTTCAACGACGGTAAAAACCTTAGGGAAGTTGGGACGAATATGAGCTGTCCATCATGTCATCCCGGCCGTAAGAGGAATCATCCTAAAACCATGCGCGACGATATCAAAAAGAAGGTATAGCAATATAAAGGAAAGATAAAATGAAAACAATAAATGCCATCATGGCCGCTGTAGATTTTTCTGAATACTCAGTCCGTGCTGCGGAGTACGCTGCCGAACTGGCCAAGGATCTAAAAGCAAAATTAATTTTGACCAATATCTACAATCAGCGCAATGTGGATACGATGCGGGAAGTCGCCATACGGGTACCTGATTTTTCCGTAAAAAAGCACCTGGACGAGCATATCACGGAACGCAAACAGAAATTGGAAGCTCTGGCAAAAAAACTGGATCGGGGGGACCTTGCGATAGAAATAAATGTCCAAATCGGGGTACCCTATGAAGCACTTTTAAAAGAGATTGAGAAGCACAATCCCGACCTACTGGTCATGGGTGTCAAGGGCCGCTCCGATGTCGTGGACATCATCGTGGGATCCTGTGCCCAGAAAATGTTCCGGCGCTCTCCGATCCCCTTGCTAAGCATTCGTTCGGATGAATCCTGAATTAAATTGTTGCATGATTTTATGGTTTGAAAACACCAGAACGCTCAGGTTGTCACGGTGGGCTTTCTTTTCTGGAAAATAGAAGCTTCGCGGGCAATCGTACTGATGGCCATGTATGTATTCGGCCTTGTTTCCGGCTGGATTATGACCCAACTTCTCGAGAAAGAAATGGCAATAGCTGAATTTCGTTTGGCCGTCGCCCTGAGCTTTTTTTTGAGTAAACAGTAAATATGATTATAAAATCCAACAAGCGATGCCAGGTTAGGCCGCTTGGATGATTGTGTAAGCAGCGGGAGGACATATGAGCATGGTTGTTTCTCTGGAGATACTGCTGGTGGCACTTACCGTGGCTCTCATCGTAAGCTATCATACCCACCTGTATATAACAGTGAGACGTGATCCGTTAACAACATCCATTGGTAGCAGAAATCACATGCGTCAGAAGTGGGTCAAAGTCATGATCAAAGAAAAGCGTGACATATTGGCGGTGCAGACCCTGCGCAACCAAGTAATGGCAGCCACCTTTCTGGCATCGACCTCGATTCTTATCTGTCTGGGTTCCTTGAGTGCCGCATTTCGACCGGGTGTGTTCGGCGAAATTGCCCACACACTCAACCTGGTGGGAACCAAAAGCGCGACACTATGGATGGTGAAACTGATGGTTCTGGGTATTTTATTTTTTATTACCTTTTTCAATTTTACATTGTCGATTCGCTATTACAATCATGTTGGATTCATGATCAACGCCTCTGAAGAGAACGATACTTCCGTTTCTGACACCGCTGTGGCCGATGTGATCAATCATGGCGCCCTGCATTACACCATCGGCATGCGTGGGTTTTATCTATCGGTACCCCTCGCGCTGTGGCTTTTTGGGCCGACCTGGATGTTCTTCGGCAGTTTAATTTTAATAGTGGTGCTGTATCGCCTGGACCGGGAGACCTGATATCAGCCATAGTTTACAGGCCGGACCTCAACTCAGAGCCCGAGGACATGGTGGCCATGCGCATGCTGGTTTCCGAGAAACGCATCATTTCCATGCGATACCGAAAAATAATGGCCATGCAGGATACCCATAATAATATTAATAACCCATAGGATTCATTGTGCAAACTGCAAACAATGGCATCGTCTCGGAAATGTGGCAGGTGTTGGAACCAGCGGAAGCCTTCAAGCGGCTCAACAGCCGCGAAACCGGTTTGACAGAATCTGAAGCCCAGCAGCGGCTGCAGGAATTTGGCTCCAATACACTCTCACCACCTCCCAAGCGGAGCGCCTGGTCGCGCTTTTTGATGCAATTTCACAACCTGATCATATACATTCTGCTGATTTCGGCGGTTTTGACCGCTGTCATGGCACACTGGATAGATGCCGGGGTCATATTCGGTGTCGTGTTGATCAATGCCGTTATCGGTTTTATCCAGGAGGGTAAGGCCGAAAAAGCCCTGGACGCTATCCGCAAAATGCTGTCGCTGGAGGCGGATGTGCTTCGAGATGGCCAAAAAATACCGATGGCTGCAGATCAATTGGTTCCCGGCGATGTCGTGTTCCTGGAATCCGGTGACAAAGTACCGGCGGATCTGCGATTATTCAAGTCCAAAAACCTGCGTGTAGACGAGGCGTCGCTAACCGGCGAATCACTGCCGGTGGAAAAATCCATTGATCCGGTCTCCGGAACGGCCGCACTTGGTGACCGGGTTAACATGGTTTTCTCCGGGACCTTGGTCACCTATGGTCAGGCCACCGGAGTTGTCACTGCGACAGGCGATCGCACCGAAATCGGGCGGATTAACTACCTGGTTTCGCAAGCCCAGACACCGGCAACCCGTTTGCTTACCAAATTCGCCCAGTTCGGCCGCTGGTTGACCTATACCATCGGTACTATCGCTGCACTGACATTTATTTTCGGTGTGACCGTTCGAAATTTCTCACTCAACGAGATGTTTTTAGCAACCGTAGGCCTGGCTATTGCTGCCATACCCGAAGGCCTGCCGGCCATACTTTCCATTTCCATGGCCATCGGTGTGCAACGAATGGCCCGGCGCAATGCCATTGTCCGGCGCCTGCCTTCGGTAGAAACCCTCGGATCGGTTACCGTTATCTGCAGCGACAAAACCGGCACGTTGACCAGTAACGAAATGACCGTAAAAAGAGCCGAAACTGCCAATGATTCCTTTGAAGTTTCCGGATCCGGTTATCACCCCGAAGGGAATTTTGTGGTTAAAGGACAGGAAATCCACTGTCACCTCCTTGACGACCACAAGGTTTCCTGCAACCAGTATCCGCATCTGGCAGCTCTGATCCGCGGGTCTTTGTTGTGCAATGACGCGTCCCTTTACCAAAAAGAGGGGCGCTGGCAGGTCCAGGGAGACCCAACGGAAGGGGCTTTGCTGGTGTTAGCCCGCAAAGCAGGCCTGGAATATGCCCTCGAAATGTCGCAGTATCCACGCCTGGACAGCATCCCCTTTGAATCCGAACATCAATTTATGGCCACCCTGAACCGGAAACCGGACAAGACCAGCGTCGTATATGTCAAAGGTGCCCCTGAACGCATTCTGGAGATGTGTGAACACCAGGCTGAGGCGACTGAAACGAAACCGATTGATAAATCCTACTGGACAAACAAGATTCACGAGATTGCCGGCACAGGGCAACGCCCGCTGGCCGTAGCCAGCCGGGTGGCAGACACCGACATACAGACCCTAGGCGTTGCCGACCTTAAAGGTGGCTTTACCCTGCTGGGTATCGTTGGCATCATCGATCCCCCGCGTGGTTCAGCCGTCAGCGCTGTCAAGCAGTGCCAGCAGGCCGGGATCCGCGTAAAAATGATCACTGGTGACCATGTTTTGACGGCTAGAGCCATTGGTGCACAGATGGGTATCGGAGACGGAACCACTGCCATGACCGGCCGAGAACTGGATACCCTCAGTGATGAAAAACTGCTGGCTGTCGTCGAACCGGTGGATGTGTTTGCCCGGGTGAGCCCGGAACATAAACTCAAGCTGGTGAAGACCTTGCAGGCTAGAGGCGAAGTAGTCGCCATGACCGGAGACGGCGTCAACGACGCACCGGCTCTCAAGCGGGCCGATATCGGCGTGGCCATGGGCATCAAGGGCACTGAGGCTGCAAAGGAGGCGGCCGAAATGATCCTGGCCGACGACAATTTTGCCACCATAGCACACGCCGTGGAGGAAGGGCGCACGGTTTATGAAAATATTAAAAAGGCCGTGACATTTATCCTGCCGACCAATGCCGGCGAAGCCGGCATCATCATCGCGGCCATCCTGTTTGGCCGGCTGCTGCCCATTACGCCGGTTCAAATCCTTTGGATCAATATGATCACGGCCGTCACCCTGGCACTTTCCCTGGCATTCGAGCCCCCGGAAACGGGTGTCATGAAGCGTCCGCCGCGACATCCTGATGCACCATTGTTGACACCTTTTTTGATCTGGCGTATCGTTTTTGTCTCCCTGATCATGGTGGTGGGCACATTCGGTCTGTTTATCTGGGAACGAACCCATGGTGCCAATATCAATTTGGCCAGAGCCGTGGCGGTGAATACGTTGGTTGGGTTTGAGGTTTTCTACCTATTGAACACACGCTATCTCAAGGAATCCAGTTTGAACAGCGACGGTCTATTTGGTAACAGCTATGCCCTCGGGGCCATCGGGCTGGTCATCTTTTTACAAATCATCTTCACCTACGCACCCTTTATGCAGAGCTTGTTTGGTGTTGCGGCAATCCAAGCGGGCTCCTGGATACGTATAATACTTGTTTCGATGTCTGTGATTCTTTTAGTGGAGGCGGAAAAATACATGTTGCGCAGGTTCTGGCCAAAACTGCTTCCATAAAATGGTGTTCTGTTTAATCACACCTTTCAGGAGTTTTCTAAAATGACTGTTATTGCTTGGCTCGGTATCTGTTTTTGTATCAGTCAGTCTGCCCTGTTTTCCGGATCCAACCTCGCTTTTTTCAGCATCAGCAAGCTGAGACTTGAAGTCGAGGTTGCCAGCAAAAACCCCAGGGCCAAAAAAATGCTCGCGCTTAGAGAGGACGCCAACTTCCTGCTTACCACCATCTTGTGGGGCAATGTGGGCATCAATGTACTGCTGACCCTTATTTCCAACTCCGTGATGGCCGGTCTCTCGGCTTTTCTTTTTTCAACCGTGGTGATCACTTTTATCGGTGAAATCGGACCCCAGGCCTATTTTTCCAGACATGCCCTGAAAAGTGCCGCCGTACTCGCTCCGATTCTGAAAATGTACCAGACCCTGCTCTATCCGGTAGCCAAACCTACGGCCTGGGTGTTGGACAGATGGCTGGGAAAGGAAGGCATCCATTATTTTCGGGAAGAAGATTTGAAGCGGGTCATCAAAATGCACATGGAAGCGGATGAGGCAGATGTGGATGCAGTAGAGGGTGCAGGCGCCCTCAACTTTCTGGCCCTGGATGATTTGCTGGTTACCCAGGAAGGCGAGCCGGTGGACCCACAAAGCATCATCCCCATGCCCATGGATTCCAGCGGCAAACTGATTTTCCCTAATTTTGAACCGTCTCCCGAAGAGCCGTTTATAAGGGCCATCGACAAATCCGGTAAAAAATGGGTAATTTTGGCCGATGAGAACAATTACCCCGAGTTGGTGCTGGATGCCGATGAATTTTTACGCGCGGCCTTTTTGCATAAGGTTACCTGTAACCCCCTGGCATATTGTCATCGCCCCATCACGATCACGGACCCCAAAATTACGCTGGGTGAGGCCATACAAAAATTAAAAACCTATCCCAAAGGCCCTCATGATGATGTGGTCGATCATGACATTATTTTGGTCTGGACTGATGAGGTGAAACGCGTTATTACCGGTGCCGATATCTTGGGAAGACTGCTTAGGGGGATCACGACTGGAACCAGCCCTTCAGTGTAAATATTCGGGTCAGAGGTCACAGCACTAATTTCTATATAATAAGGAAAGGAGAAAATCTATGCATAAGATTGTCAGAACTGTCATCACACCTTCCCCTATGAAAAGTGAATTATTGCCAAATTAAACAATTCTATACGCTAAAAAAGAAATCGGTAATGAATGCCTTCAGACCTGCCAAAGCGATTTGGTCTTGCAAAGAAAATCAACCGGCCGAACAAGTGTAAGGCAGGCTAATCATTCTGAACCGTTTACCCGAATTTGCTTAAAGGAGACACCATGGAAATCGCAGAAGCCATTAAAAAGGCCATCGAATACGAAACCCGAATCCTGGATATCTATGCCCGGTCGGCCCTTGAAGTTGCAGACGAACGGGGTCAAAAGGTTCTCAATATGTTAGCCGATGAAGAAAAGGGACATGTGGCCTATCTAGAGGAGAAACTGCACCAATGGCAAGACCAGGGGATTCTACGTTTTGATTCCCTGTCTTCAAACCTACCTGCTTTCGATTCCAAACGGGCCGAATCGGACAAAGTCGCCGATCAATTTTCAGGTAAACCTTTGACCAGAGAACGGCAAATTCTTGAGCGCGCGCTCCAGGCGGAAATCGAAACCAGCAAATTTTACGAAAGTCTTGTATCTGCCCTAACAGGAGACGGCCGCAAAATGTTTGCCAGATTTCTTGAAATCGAAAACGAGCACCTGCAGCTGGTTCAGGCTGAATTGGATTTCATCACCCAGAGTGGATTCTGGTTCGATTTTCCGGAAATCGACATGGAAACAATATAAATAAAAAAGTCGCAGGGTATAAATGAAACGTGTCGCTTTATTTTTCGCGAAAGCGCGAATTCCTGGCAGATGCTGGCGCCGCCGAATTTATGGTTGACAAACGTCCTATGATGGATACCCTGCGCGCGCTTGGCAATCTGCAGGCCGGACAACTGCCCAAAGAGATTGCCGCCAGCGGGGTTGCCGGCAGCCGTATGAAAGCTTTGTTCAGCAGTCATCCACCCCTAGCAAAACGGATCGCTGCTTTAGAGGCCGCAGAATAAGTGTGCTCAACAAGCCAAGTTCTTGCGAACCTTTTTAACTTGTCTAAAGGAAAGCGAATAATAATTGACAAAATTTGAACCGAAACAGTGAGCGCATTCCCCGTAGCTTGCTGCGAGGTTCTTCCATTCATTTTGCGATACAAGACCTGTTGGCGGGGTGTTCGACGACTCGACTGAGGGTTTCGAGTCGCAGTGGGGAATTCAAATTAAAAGGAGACAAAAATGAAAATGATGGTGGGGTATGACGGATCCAATTCATCCAAGGAAGCCTTGCGGGTGGCGAAAATGCATGCCAACGCCTTTAACGCGAAGGTACATGTTGTTCACTCCATGGAAAGTGGTACCGACAGTCAGCGGGAAAATATCAAAGCGATGGAGAAAGCGTTGGAGTGGGCTAAATCGTATTTTGAAAAAGAGAATATTCCATGTGATACCCACCTCCTGATTCGCGGTCTGGCTCCTGGAGAGGACCTGGTTGTATTTGCAAAAGAAAAAACCATTGATGCTGTGTTTGTGGGGATTAAACGGCGTTCCAGGGTCGGAAAAATCCTGATGGGATCAAATGCGCAATATATCATACTCAATGCGCCCTGTCCCGTTATTTCCGTTAAATGAACTATCTCGAATCGACAACTGAATTGATCCAAAAAACAATGAAACGATAGGAACACGTTCCATGAAAATCATTCATACCATTATGGCCGCTGTTGATTTTTCCGGGCATTTATTGAAGTATGCCCGATATGCTGCCAGACTGGCAAAAGATGGGATGCAAAGCTATTGTTCGTCAATTATCGTGTATGCAGGCCGATGAATCCGTGTGTTCTTCCAGATAATCGGTGTGCAGATTCGGTTCAAGCAGAGTGATAGGAGATAACTCATGGTAAACAATCCTGAAAACACCTATCCGCTCAGGTGGATTACACCCCATGTTGCCATTGGGTACGCCCCCCGTTCACAGACGGATATCGATAGCATACAGAACCAAGGTATTGATGCAATTTTAAATTTGTGCGCCGAATGTTATGATTTGCATGAGATAGAGAGAGCCGCAGGCTTGGAGGTGCATTGGCTTCCGGTTGCAGATGAAAATGCGCCGGAGCTTGACACGGCTCAAAAGGAATTGGCTTGGATGGATTCGATTCTGGCACAAGGCAAAAAGTTGTTGGTGCACTGCCGTTTTGGGATCGGACGTACGGGCACGCTTATGGTCGCTTGGTTGCTTAAACAGGGCTACACGATGGATGACGCATTGGAGATGCTCAGCCACACGCCAGCAGAGCCTAAGAGCAGGCGACAATGGGAATTTTTGAATGCTTTCAGTCTCTCTGTCGGCAAACCTGCTATTCCAAGACCGGCCGCCCTTGAAAAAAGCCGTACCCGGCTGGGCAGATTCTTTCGCAAGCATTTTCTGATGCAAAACTGGGGGGCGGATTAGCCTGCCGTTGAACCAAAAGCGCTCAAACAGTTGCCCTGATTTAACCCGAACACCCATGAACCTTGAGGATCCATTTCACTTGATTATAATAAAATGTATGGAGGCAGGCCAATTTAGTCTTTTTTCATATAAGGACCCGATATATGAACGCTAAATAAATTGTCGCAATTGTCATTTTATTTGTTTTTACCGTTTTCATCGTTCAAAATTCACAGCTTGTAATGGTCAGCTTTCTTTTTTGGAAATTAGAGGCGTCCCGGGCAATTGTCCTGATGGCTACATTCGTCATTGGATTGTTCACGGGATGGATAATAAGCCGGATGTTCAGGAAATCAAAAAAAGATTTGAGTGGTAATAGTGAGCGCTAACCCTTGGATATTTGACACGTCTTCGATTCTGCTCAAACCGAATGGCGCTTGGCGACAAGTCTTGTCGAAGATCCCGATTTGTCGGCCTGCTGGGTATAAACGTCGGCGGCATACCCGCAATGAAAGCAAATGGGCGTTTGCCCTGGTAACCACCCTGTTGATGGGTCTCGCCGTTTTTCTTTTAGCGTGGTTTAGGAAAATCAAGTGGATATAGGAAATAAGGCTGTTAAGGTTCAATAGAGACAGGCAGCGGAATGAAAAAACCGGGAACGGGATCGCTGTAGCGGTTCAAATGACGCTAGCGTAATGTTATACCCTCATATTCGACAACGGCATAATGGGCGGCCTCACCGAAGCGTTGCTGATGTCAATCATCACAGAAACAGGATCCCGGCCGATATAGAGCGTTTTAAACCTGGCATGAAATTTCTGAAAGATATTTTCCATGACCTGGACATCACCCAGTGCGGTATGCGGCCTGGCTTCAACATTCAGTTTCATATAGTACCTCAAATATTGAAGATTGTATTCGGAAATGATACCGTCCCTGTCTAAATAGCGCGCCAGTTTGTAAGTACAGATGACTTTTTTTGGATGCAGACCCTCTCGATCAAGCATACCGACATCGAACTTCGCGTTGTGGCCAACCATAACAACGTCATCGCGGGCGAACATCATTTGCAGGTTCTTGTAAACGGGGCTGAACTTAAATGAAGGTTTATGGGCAACCATGGCATTGGTGATGTGATGAACGGACATTGATTTAATTGAGATCTTCATGCCCGGGTTAAACAGTTCATCGACGATAGCACCCTCACTGGTCTTATATGCGATCTGGCAAAGTCTGTCCTCTATGCCGGATCCTGTCGTTTCTGTGTCTAAGAAAATAAACATACTAAATAATCCATTTCCCCGGCGCAGTTATAATCAGCTTGTAAAAGTTTACAACCTTCTATAACCTTTTAAGAATTTCTATAATATTTACACGCGCTCCTGGTCAAGCCGAAAAAATTGTAAAAAGGGATACGTAACGATGAACAACTGGACAGTCGATTTATTAAAAATTTCGGCAGCCCTTGTACTGGTGCTCGTCAATGGGTTTTTTGTGGCAGTTGAATTTGCATTGGTAAAACTCAGGGAAGGGCAGCTTAACGATCTCATTTTAAAGCAGCGGCCCTTCGCCAAAACAGCCTTATGGCTTCAGCGCAGACTGGATGCATCTTTATCTGCCTGTCAATTGGGTATCACCATGGCTTCTTTGGGGCTCGGATGGATCGGTGAACCGGCCATTGCCCACCTGCTGCGGCCTGTATTGATAGGGATAGGGATTGAATCGGACATCTGGCTCCATGGGATTGCCTTTTTTATCGCATTTACGCTGATCACTGCCGCCCACCTGGTTATCGGTGAACAGACACCCAAAATTTATGCCCTCAGGAGGCCGGTAACGGTGGCCTTGTGGTGCGCCATGCCTTTAAAGGCTTTTTATTACTTTTCATACCCGTTGATGGCCGCCTTGAATGCCAGTACATCGTTCTTGCTCTCCCTTGTCGGTATCGATTCCCAGACGTCACATCACGAGGTTCCCACAGAGGATGAACTCCGGATCCTGCTTGCTCAGGCCAAAACACACGGTCATCTCAGTCGATCGGAACATCGCCTCATCAGCGCGGTTCTTGAATTCGACGACCTGGTATGCCGGAAAGTTATGCAGCCACGTATTGATGTTGTCTATCTTAATATTGACAAGCCCCTTCAGGAAAATCTGGCTATCGTATTAAAAGACACCCATTCACGATATCCGGTATGTCAGGGATCGTTGGACAGTGTGCTGGGTATCGTTCACATTAAGGATTTAATCGGTCTGGCTGGAGATGAAAAAAAAGATCTGCGATCGATCCTCAGACCGTGCCAGTTCGTGCCTGAAAGCATACCCGTCAGCCGACTGTTGCGCCAATTCCAATCTTCTCATCAACATATGGCTTTTGTGGTGGATGAATATGGTATTATTGTTGGCGTTGTTACCCTGGAGGACGTCATAGAACAGATCGTCGGTCCGGTGGAGGATGAATTCGACGAAATTGTACCGCAAATTACACCCGAATCGGAGAAAAGTTTTATTGTTCTTGGCAGTACACCCGTTGAAACAGTGAACCGGGCCTTGAATCTTGGCCTGGATATCAAACTGGCAGATACCTTCTCGGGGTATCTCATGTCATCCAGTGAAAAAGTTCTTTCCAGTGGTGACAGCGTCAAACTGCCGGGCGGGGAGGCTGAGGTTCAGGAAGTTGAAGGCCGGCGCGCCAAAACGATTCGTGTGAATATCAATGATTCCAGCCAGGCTGCCGTGGCCAAAGACCCCAAACCCAACCAGAAAGTCTGATGATCACCCTGCGTCCGATTAACAGAACACCTGCTGATGACGAAAGCGTTTACCACGCCGATTACATCAGTGTAGTAAACGCCTTATTTTGCCGGGAGGGGTATTTTAATCTTATAGACGACCCCTCTATATTTTAGAGATTTGTTCGAACGAATGCAGCTGTTATAGGGTTCTTATTGCATTTGATTCAGCTTCAAATCCGGTGTGACCACCACATCGATGCGCCGATTGGCTGCGCGACCCTCGGCGCTTGCGTTGGAGGCCACGGGTCTGTCGGACCCATAACCCACGGCAACAATTTTGCTTTTGGCAAGGGTGTTGTTGGCTATAAAGTAATCTTTTACAGCATCGGCCCTCTGCTGCGACAAGGCTTTATTGATTTCGTCGGATCCGGTACTGTCGGAATGCCCCTCGATAACCACGGAGGGATCGTCAAAGAGTTTGATGGCTCTTTGTACCTTACTGAGAAGTTGATAGTTCTCGGGCATGATAAGCGCTGTTCCCACTGGAAACTGCATCCCTTTTAAACGGACAATCAATTGATTGCCTTTTTTGTATACCTCGGCTTCATCTACACGGAAGAAATTCTGTGTCTCAATGAACTTCTGGTTGAACCGTCTTTCATCCTCCAGCGTCTGTGCTGTTGCTCTCTGCTCCGCTAAAATACGCTCCTTGTCTTTCATCAGGGTCGATTCTTTTGCTTTAAGATCCGCCAATAGCTTTTCTTTTGCCTTTTGCTCCTGATCAGTTCTGCTTTTAGATAGTGCCAGCATCTGAGTCAGACTGTCAATTTGCGCGTCGTAATATGTTTTTGTTTCCGCGAGTTCTTTCTGTGTTGATGCCAGTTGATCGGAAACCTGTTTGTAATCATCTTTCAATGCCGTTATGGATTGCTGAATATTTCCCACCTGGCCCTGCATATCCATATCGCGTGCATCGTTGCCCGACAACCATGTGGTGATCTTACTCATAAGATCCTCTATCCAGAGGGCTGTTTCCTGCGGTGCCATCGTTTCAAGTTTTTTGCTTTGATCCGTCAAAAAACGCGCCCGGTTGGCATAAAACAGGGCTTCTTTGGCCCTATTTTGCATTTCGTCTGTAGCATAGCGGTTGTTTGTTATAAAATCATCTGTTTCTGCAAGATGACGCTGGGCAAGCTCAAACGCTTGGGGTGCATATTTCTCGGCTTTATCCTCCTGGCCTTGTGCGACGATCTCCCTGACCTTTCCGATGGTTTCATTCTTGATGGCCAGCAGTTCCAGGTCTTGATAGGCCTTCTCAACCTTCTGGGCATTTTTTTGGGTGTATTTAATGTTATTCTTTTCGATCGCCTCCGTCAGTTTCTGGAACTGCGCCTCTACCTGAAGGTATTCTTCGTTTAGTTTAGGGGCGCCGGCAACCTGTGCCTTGTGCCGGATTTCTATGACTTGCGGCAGCATGGTCCTTGCAAGCTTGGCGGTCTCCTTGGCGTTCTTCAAGTTCTCCTGTGCAGCCAGCATGTTTTCCTGAATCTTCCCTGTCGCAGATCCTTTTTCAGCAGCACTTTTGGCCTTTTCAAACGAGGCTTCGGCTTTTGCAAACCAACCAGGGGATAAAACATTGAGCTGATCCTGTCTGGCTTTTTCAATTTCAACTTCGAAGTCGCTGATTTCCTTGATTGTTTTTTTCATGGTCGCTGTCTGTTCAACCTGCGCCAGAAGAATCGTGGCTGCGTCTGCACTTAAAAGTGTGAAAAGTGATATGGATACGGTAAAAATAATGGCTGTTGATATTTTCATCATCGTTTTTCCTTTTTTATCTTTGTTTAAATAGGGTGCAAGGGTTGTCCTGAACAGGACGATATTTCACGTTAATATTTTCATTGATATCCAGTTGAAACTAAAAATGCAGCAACTTTGATGCCAGAATTATGCATTTCATAGAACAGGTCCTATTTTTTTCTTGGAATCAGATCCGTTTTTTTCTATTATTTACATATTTACACAAAGGATGCAATACTTCCCATAGAGATACATTCTTGGAAAAGATCAGTTATGGTAGTTGAATTTAAAAAGAGTCATGATGATAAGACACTAAAAGAGCTTGTTAGTAAGTTCAATGCATTAAGCTCGGTTTTTCAAAGCATGCCAACCGGTGTTTTTGCCATCCTTGACCAGAATCTAAATATCGCCA
The DNA here is from genome assembly GCA_024639645.1 of Deltaproteobacteria bacterium. GTDB lineage: Bacteria > Desulfobacterota > Desulfobacteria > Desulfobacterales > B30-G6 > B30-G6. The sequence goes on along the minus strand of JAHEIB010000018.1, from coordinate 9,089 downwards.
CCATCAATAACGCAGCCAATGAAATATTAGGAACGGATGCCGCATCCATCCTGGGCAAGAACGTGCAAGACATTTTTGAAAACAAGTTTCCTGGAATCCAAAAATTGATTCAAGAAACCATCACAAATAGGAGCGCTGTAAAGAATTTCAATCTTGAGCTCGAAGATCACGATGGTGATATCAAGACCTATCTGGTCAGCACGGCATTCACGGGAGAATCATCCAAGGAGGATTTCGGTGTGGTGCTTGTGTTGCACGACATTTCAGAGGTTACCCGCTTGCGCAAGGCTGTCATTGCGGAGCAGAGTTTCGGTTTGTTGATTGGTGCAAGCCCCGTCATGAAAGAACTGTACAAAACCATTGAAACAATAGCTGAATTCGACACTACGGTATTGATTTATGGAGAGACCGGCACCGGCAAAGAATTGGTTGCGCGCACGATACATAATTTTGGTTATCGAAAAAAAGGTCCCTTTATTCCCATCAACTGTTCCGCCTTAAGCAGCTCTGTTTTGGAAAGCGAACTTTTCGGGCATGTCAAGGGCGCATTTACAGGCGCGATCCAGGATCGTAAAGGCAGATTTGAAATGGCGGAAGGCGGCACGGTTTTTCTAGACGAAATCGGCAGTCTTTCCATCGATCTGCAGATAAAGCTGTTGCGGACGATCCAGGAAAGAATCATCGAGCGTGTGGGGAGTTCAGACCAGATTCCCATAAATGTGCGGGTTATCTCTGCAACCAATCAAGATTTATTAGAACTGGTTGCCAAAAAAAGATTCAGAGAAGATCTTTATTATCGACTGAAGGTATTTCAGATACATGTACCCCCCCTGCGGACCCGCCGTCTGGACATACCGATTCTCGGCGACCATTTCATTGAAAAAATCAATCGTGTTCATGGAAACAGGATTATCGGTCTTTCCAATGCAAGCAAGGAATCGTTAATGAGGTATTCCTGGCCCGGGAACGTCAGGGAACTGGAAAATGCAATGGAACATGCGATGATTTTAACACCCGGAAAAATTGTCGAATCTCAATATTTCCCCCCCGAGATTCGGCATATGCAAAATGACGGTTCGCCACCGGTGCCATCGATTGTTAAAGACCCCTGTAAAGAAGAGGAAAATATCCGCCGGGTACTCGCTTCTCTGGGTGGAAATGTATCCAAGGCAGCCATACGTTTGAGCATGCATCGATCAACTTTATGGCGCAAGATGCGTGAGTTTGGCATCAAACGCGACAAAGAATGAACTAAATTAGCATGTTGTGTCGAGAATGTCTCTCTCCGACGACCCTATAGTGTCGCGACACTATCGTTGCGACAGTTGTGTTGCATCATCTCGCTAGTGCGTCGCTTAATGCTCCCACCCAGGTTGAATAATGAGCTTGCCTGTAACGCCTACACTGCCACAACTGTGCCTGCAGCCCGCCAAGCATAACGAAACTATAGATATTGCATCCAGTTAACCACACAACGATGGGTGTTTCCCATTCAAAATAGTACGTTCGCAGATCGAAAATAGGGGGGCGGCGGTATTGAATGGCATGTTGTTTGCTCAACAATACATCCTAAAATAAAAACAGGATGTTTCAAAGATGATGCTACAGAAGAGTCATTTCCATACTACGCGCCGAATTGATGATGAATATGGGTTAAATGAGCAGTGGATTGAAACAAAGGGTATGCTGCTGGTGAATATCTGGGCTGAATGGAGCATTCAATGCCACAACATGTTCCATGTGATGCGTAACATTCAGCCCCTGCTCCATGACAAGGATACGATTGTCTACATCGATTGGCATCATCAAAAAGAATGGGTGAACAAACTGGGCGTTTTTGGTGTGCCGACACTTATCATATTTTTATCCGGTCAAGAAGTTGCCCGGTTTTCCGGCACGATGAGCACGACTGCGTTAATGAGGCACATTAGCATCATTGCGAGGCGCATATTTGATCGATGAAACAGCAATAAAAAGACAGCGGCAATACCCTTTCTTCAAGGTATTAATTGTTGAAGACAACCATAATTTTCGACGGGTCTTTAGAGAACTTATTAGGGAGCATTTCTCTTCTGTGGTCATAGACGAAGCAACCTCAGGGGAGGAGGCTTTAATGAAAATGCGTACTTCTTTGCCGGATATCATTTTTAATGATTGCTTTATCCGCCGACGGTTTTGACGATCTATAACAATTTCGCGATATCGCCCACCCACATCACTGAGGGCTTAGCTATACCATCTGATCGGGATTGTCTAAAGAAGAGACTACCGCCAAGTATTCAGTGGGTGCTTACCTTTGGATACTGGTTATCGGATCGGCCGTTGCTATTTATTCCATTATTTTGGTAATGTGCATTAGCTATGAGCGGTTTTTTGGATAGTGCCTGTAAAGATGATATCGAAAATCATCATGAAATGGAAGTTAACGTGCAGAGGGATTAAAATAATGGAAACACCCTTCCCCAAATCAATATCTTTTGCCAAAAAATACAGCCGACTGCTGGAAACGGTGGATATTTCTAATACCCTGGGTATTCTTATCAATGCAGATCCTGACAGCATGGCTAGTGCAATGGTGTTGAAGCGAATTTTTTGGAACAAGGTTAGACGCATTTTTGTTTTTCGGATCAATACCATTAAGCGGGCCGATAACCTTGCATTTATACAATTTCTTGCCTTTAAACAAAAACACATTCGCAACCTGAAACGCTCGGAAATCAGCAAATGGGCACTGGTGGATGCCCAACCGCAACACCATAAACTGTTTATGAATCACAAATTTAATATCATCATCGATCATCACCCGCTCACAGATCCGATACAGGCTGATTTCCTGGATATCCGGGATGATTATGGCGCCAACGCCTCGATCATGACCGAGTATCTAAAGGCCGCTAAAATCAAGCCATCCCCAAAACTGGCAACCGGTCTTTTCTATGGGATTAAAACAGATACACACAATTTTGCCGGGTCAGCCAAACCCAATGATATAAAAGCCTTCCAATATCTTTACCCATATGCCAGCATGCGTATTCTCAGCAAAATCGAATCTTCAGAGATGACCCGCGATATGCTGCCCAAATATCGGATGGCAATGAAACATGTTGTATTTATAAAAGATATTGCATTTGTTCACATGGAGAGTGTGGACAATCCCGATCTTTTGGTTCTGATAGCCGACTTTTTTATGAAAATAGCAGAAGTTCAATGGAGCATCGTATCCGGGGTGTACAATGATAATCTGGTGGTTATTTTCAGAAACGCAGGTTTTCAGGGCGATGCCGGGAAAACGGCCCATAAGATTTTTAGCCCTTGGAGCGGGTCTGCCGGGGGCCACCGGCATGCTGCCAGGGCTGAAGTCCCATTGGAAAGCTTGAGGGATGATATTAAAGATGAATCCGAACTGGCTAGTTTAATGAAAAACATCTTAAAGGATATGTAGCCCGAATAGGATCATAAAATGACACCCCATATCATAATAGTACTGAGTCTCTTATCCGTGGCCGCTTTTTTATTGGTAACGGAGTGGTTGCCGATGGAGGTGGTGGCGATGCTTGTCATGGGGAGCGTTGTGATCACCGGTCTGGTTGAGCCTTTGAATGCTTTGGATGGTTTCAGCAATCCTGCGGTCATCACCGTCTGGGCAGTTTTCATTTTAAGTAGCGGGCTCACTAAAACAGGTGTTGCTAACTGGGTCGGCAAGATCGTGCTGAATTTGTCCGGCAAAAGTGAAGCATCTATCATCGGTGTGATCATGGTGAGCGCAGGTTTTATGTCCGCTTTTATGAACAACGTGGCTGTGGCGGCGCTGATGTTACCCGTCATAATGGATATCTCCCGTCAAACTGGCCATGCACCGTCGCGCTTGATGATGCCCCTGGCATACGGCTCACTTCTGGGAGGGTTAACAACCAAGATCGGGACGCCACCCAACCTTTTGGTGAGCGGTGTGCTGACTGAAAACAATCTCGATGGATTCGCGCTGTTTGATTTCACACCCCTGGGTGTGATCGTTATGGCTGCCGGTGTCCTGTTTATGATTCTGATAGGACGTCATCTATTACCCCGTCGAAATATCTCGGAATTGGATCGCAGGGATAGAGAGCTCGATTTTAAGGCACAATACCACCTCAAAGAGCGCATTTATCAGCTGAAGATTCCCCTGGGATCCCAGCTGGCCGGGAAAACGATCGCCCAAACCCGGATGGGAACATTGCTGGGTTTTCATATTATCAGCATCACCCGCAATGCAAAATCCATCCTGTCGCCTTCTCCATCTGAAACCCTTAGTGTCTCGGATATATTGACTGTCGAAGGAGAGCAGAAACAGATTCGTAATCTGGAAATGCTGGTTCGGAACTGGAATACATTGAGTTTCCAGGTCACGGAAGATTTGTCTCAATGGCTCTTTTCAAAGGCAGGCCGTATGGCTGAAATACGCTTGGGACCGGACACAAAACTCGTAGGCACCACCCTGAAAAAAGCCCAGTTCCGAAACCAGTACCAGGCTGTGGTATTGGCCATTAAACGCAAAGATAAAATCCTCCGCACCAGACTCCAGGATGTCGTGTTGAAAGGGAGCGACCTGCTTCTTGTGCAGGGGAATGAAGATAAGCTTCAGGCCTTGCAGCACCAACCTGAATTTGATGGGTTTCAATACCGCGAACCAAATTATGTCATGGATATTCTTGGTTCGGGGGAACATCTCATGGCGATTGAAATTGCAGATAATTCGGCCCTGCATGGAAAAACACTCGCGGAAAGCAGGCTGGGAACCGCTCTCGGTATTCGGGTGTTTTCCATAAAAAGAGGGGACACCATTTTTCATTTTCCAGCCTTTGATCATCAAATACTGTCCGGCGATATTATGCTTTTAGAAGGCAAATCAGACGAATTGCTTATTCTCAAACAACTTTCCGAACTTGAAGTTCTACCATATGTACCTATTGACATTGGCTGGCTGGAAGGGGAAGACGTAGGTATGGTCGAGGCGATTTTACACCCTCATTCGAAATTGGCTGGCAACACCCTGGCAGAGCTCCGGTTTCGTGAGAAGTACGGTCTGAGTGTTTTGTCCATATGGCGGAGCGGCAAAGCTTTTCGATCCGAATTTCTGGGTGAAATGACGGTCCAAATTGGAGACGCTTTATTGTTATATGGCCCGCGTAGCAAGTTTAAACTCCTGGGAGGGGAACCCGACTTTATGGTACTGACAGAATCCGCCCAGGAAGCGCCTAACTTCAAAAAAGCCAAATTGTCCATAAGCATTATGCTGTGTGTGTTGGTTCCCGTCATGCTGGGTTTGATCCCCATCTATATCTCGGCAATCATCGGAGCGGCATTTATGGTGATCACCGGTTGCCTGAGCATGGAAGAGGCCCATCAGTCCATTGAATGGAAGGGTATCATTCTCATTGCAGGCATGTTGCCACTGGGGTCGGCACTTGATGCCACTGGGGCGGCAGCTTTTCTGGCCACTGGTGTGGTAAAACTGGTGGGTCCTTTTGGACCCATGGCTGTGATGGGAGGATTGATGACGCTCACATTTCTGGCAACATGCGTCATCCCAACAGCTGCTTTGGTGGTATTGCTGGGGCCTATTGTATTAAGTACGGCCGCAACCATGGGGATTTCGCCCTATGCACTCATGATGGCAGTTG
>JAHEIB010000018.1:0-3329 GCA_024639645.1 Deltaproteobacteria bacterium | reverse complement strand
CTCACATTTCTGGCAACATGCGTCATCCCAACAGCTGCTTTGGTGGTATTGCTGGGGCCTATTGTATTAAGTACGGCCGCAACCATGGGGATTTCGCCCTATGCACTCATGATGGCAGTTGCCATGGCATCATCCTCAAGCTTCATGACGCCGATTTCCCACCCCGCGAATATTATGGTCATGGGGCCTGGCGGATATAAGTTCGGCGACTATCTAAAGGTCGGCCTGCCGTTGACCATCACCGTTTTTATGGTCGTGATGTTGGTATTACCGATCCTATGGCCTTTTTAAACAATATGGAAAACCCTTTTGAGAGTGAATGGAACATAGTTTTGACAAATACTATAAAAATGATCGGCCAGGTAAGAAACAGGATGACGTAAAGACGATTACTGTAGGATTTTTTGAGATCGTTAAGGAATAATAGATGAATGATCTGGTCCAGAATAAATTCATTATCGGATGGAGGGAATGGTTGGCCTTGCCCGAGCTTGGTATCCAGGCCATAAAAGCCAAAATCGATACAGGCGCTCGTACATCGGCTCTTCATACCTTTAAACTGGACCCGTTTGAGAAGGACGGTGTCCTTAAAGTCATGTTTAGCGTTCATCCGCTGCAAAGACGCAAGGATGTTGAAGTTAATTGTATTGCCGATGTGATTGACCAAAGACGCGTTACCAGTTCAGACGGCAAAAGTGAAATGCGCTATATCATTACGACCTCTGTTCGTCTTGGGGAGTTTATGTGGCCTGTCGATCTTTCACTCACCAATCGCAAATCCATGCGTTTTCGCATGCTATTGGGGCGTGTTGCCATTCGTGAACATTTGATTGTGGATACCGCCAAATCTTATCGATACGGTCGTAGACTGTCAAGGATATACCCCAAACCCAAGAAAACAAAGGAGCCATTATGAAAATAGGCATACTTTCTCGAAAAGAAAGTTTATATTCAACCTCTCGTTTAAAACAGGCCTGCATCAAGAACGGTCATGATGTGCGGATCATTAACCCACTGCGATGTTATATGAATATCACCTCACACCACCCAGAAATCCACTACAAAGGTGAAAAGTTGGAAGGATTTGGAGCTATCATTCCCCGCATCGGTGCTTCCATCACCTTTTACGGTACAGCAGTGGTTCGCCAATTTGAAATGATGGGCACTTTTTGTCTTAACGAGTCGGTGGCCATTAGCCGCTCGCGGGACAAGCTACGCAGCCTTCAACTACTGGCCCGTAAAGGGCTTGGACTACCGGTGACCGGGTTTGCCCATTCCACCGAATATACAGATGAATTGATCAATCTTGTAGGAGGGTCCCCTTTGGTGATCAAGATGATCGAAGGAACACAGGGTGTTGGGGTGGTACTGGCGGAGACAAAAAAAGCTGCTGAGAGTGTGATCCAGGCTTTGCGCAGTCTCAAAGCCAACATCCTTGTACAGGAATTTATCAAAGAGTCGAGTGGTACTGACATTCGGTGCTGGGTTATAGGCAATAAAGTTGTAGCCACCATGCTGCGAAAAGGACCGGAAGGTGAATTCCGGTCAAACCTTCACCGGGGAGGGCGGGCGGAAACCATTCGCATTACCCCCGAAGAGCGTTCCACGGCCGTTCGGGCAGCCAAGATCATGGGACTGCGTGTGGCCGGTGTCGATATGTTGCGTTCGAACCACGGACCGGTCATCATGGAAGTCAATTCCTCACCGGGATTGGAAGGCATCGAGAAGACAACCGGGATAGATGTGGCCGGTTTGGTGATAGCTTATATCGAGAAGAATGCAGCTCCCGGTAAAACCCACACAAAAGGAAGGGGATGATGCAACCTGAAATGACCATGGCTGGGAGCAAGATTAAGCCGGGACAACAGACAACCATACGGGTGCCCGTTGCCCGCTTATACACGCACAATGAATTGGCAATGCCGGTTCATGTGGTGCACGGTCGGCGTGAAGGCCCACGCTTATTTATTTGTGGTGCCATACATGGCGACGAAATCATCGGCACGGAGATCATACGGCGGCTAATCAAACTGAAGAGACTCAAATCGGTTAAGGGCACACTTCTGGCGGTCCCTGTTGTGAATGTATATGGATTTTTGCAGCAATCGCGCTACTCCCCGGATCGTCGAGACCTTAACAGATTTTTCCCGGGATCTGAGAAGGGCTCCCTGACGTCGCGATTGGCTGATACCCTTATGAAGGAAGTGATTATAGGGAGTACCCACGGAATCGATCTTCACGCCGGCTCCAACCACCGGGCGAACCTGCCCCAGATCCGGACAGACATCGATAGCCAGGAAACGCTTCAGATATCTAAGGCGTTCAAGGTTCCGGTCATTATTAACACCAAAACGCGTGATGGGTCTTTAAGGCATGCCGCCGCCGCGACAGGTGTAACGGCTCTGCTATATGAAGCCGGTGAAGTGTTGCGATTCGATGAGATGGCTATCCGGGCGGGTGTGCGTGGCATTATCTCTGTTATGGAAGAACTCGGAATGCTGAAAAAAAGATCGATAAGCTCCGAATTCGATTCATTGATTGTGGATACCACATCTTGGGTTCGAGCACCGGTGAGTGGTCTTCTGCGGATGAAGGTGCCGCTGGGAGGGCGGGTGGTGAAGAATTCCAAAATCGGTGAAATTGCCGATCCCTTTGGTGGAGAGGAAATGGATATACGATCCCCGGTATCCGGAATGGTCATTGGCCGGTTGAATCTGCCTCTGGTTCACCAGGGCGACGCCGTCATTCATATCGCACATCTGGACCGACTCAAGGGGATCGAACCGATTATCGAAGAATTCAGGGAAGAAATTACCGAAAACAGCTAAGGCATCATGCCCGACAGAAACAATCAAAGAGCAGGAAACGGGATCATGAAAAAGATCATTTTCCTCCATTTGCCAAAAGGCTAAATTCGGATTTCTGAAAGAAATCTTGTGGGTTTGGTTTTTAAGAAAAGCAGTGATTACACCATCCCTGGCAGAGTCCCTTAAGTAATGATTATGTAGCAATATAGAGAGGAAAAATTGATTTTTTTATAATATTTGGTGGGTTATATTCCATCAAGTTTGCATAGAATTTCCAGATATGATCTAATCTTCATTCCCGCAATCAATTTAATTACCAGTGCGGTTGGTTGCCGATTCCGTGGCCCATGACTTCCAAGGTATTGTTGATGACCACAAAGGCATCCGAGTCAATACTGCGGACAATGTCCTTGAAACGAGCCAGGTCCTGGAAGGGAATTACCGAATACAAAATCTTTTGATGTTTTTTCGAATACCCGCCTTCGCCGTGGATAACTGTGACTCCCCTTTCCAGTTTGGTCA
>JAHEIB010000128.1:4053-9949 GCA_024639645.1 Deltaproteobacteria bacterium | reverse complement strand
GTTTGACTACAATAGAACTAATCCAACCCTCTGGTGTTCCTAACGATCGCTAATTTGCTTCAAACAGGCGACCGGCTGTTTGCCGTCACCCGCCGAAGCACCAGCCAAAAGTCAAAAAGAACATACTTATGATACCAACTTTAGAAGCCATTTGAAAAATAGGATTTTGGTTTAAAGTCAAGGCGGATGAGCGTTTCAACCCACAGGAATACTAATGTATTTTGAGGATTTGAAACGCTCGTCCAACGCAGAATTTGAGCCAAAAGACATTTTTGAAATAGCTTCTAACCGATTTTAAGGATCAAAGCAGCCCCACAATCTCCTGCGGCACAACCTGTCCAGAGAAAATAGCCGCCGCCTTTCATGACGGTCTCTTCGATACCCTCAATAATAAGACGTGTGGCCGTAGACCCCTGGGGATGTCCATAGATCATGGAACAACCATAGTTGTTCATGTCATTGACATCGAGATTGAACTGTTTGGCAAAATTGATGTCGTTTACGATAAAGGGATTGTGAGATTTGATAACGTTCATGTCGCCGATAGACAGGTCTGCATTTTCCAGGGCCATTTTGGTTGCCGGGACCGGAGCGGCAGCCATGTAGCCTTTTTTCTCCCTGGCGAAACCGTAGGCAATTATTTGAACCGGCATGGATGGATCGGCACTCAGTTCTTTGGCTTTTTCCTGTGTGGTGACGATCATGCTTGAATTGCCGTCGGCCGGATGGGTCTGGGCACCAAAACTGAGGACACCATCGGGTATCAAGGGCCTGAGGGAAGCAAGTCCTTCTGCCGTGGCTGGTGTAATACCTTCATCTTCTTCCACAAGGATACTTTTTTTCCTAGACACTTTGATTTCAGCTGGAAACATGTATTTTTTCTGAAATTCACGGTCGTTTTCCAGTGCCATGAGATATTGTTCGTAGCGTTTCAATGCTGTGGCATCACAGGCCTCCTTTGTTATCCCTTCTTCTCGGGCAACATTTTCCGCTGTTTCGATCATCCGGAGACCTACATTGGGGTCTGCGTTGAAGTTGTCCATGAGCCAGTTCTCAGAAATAACTTCAGCGCCAGGTCCTTTGGGGTTCGGCCAGATGGTATGCGGCCCGTTGGATGTGCGGTCCGTGGTCAGGACAAACGCATTTTGATAGAGTCCTGTTTCCACACCGACGGCTGCCTGGAATACACAGGTGGTGCCGGTAGTACATGCCTGGCTCAAGGTGATGCCGGGAACATGACCGGCTCCCATCAAAGCTGCTGCCCAGGGGGCTGCATAGAATTGATGAAGCTGGCTGATGGTAATGCCCAAATAAAGATAATCGAACATACCGGCATCATATCCCTTTTCGGCAAGCCACCGTTTTGAAGTTTCAGCACCCAGTACAATGGAATTTTCGTTCTGCATACTTCCCTGCCAGCGGCAAAAAGGTGAGCTGTAATACCCGCCATAGGGGATAAAAGCTTTGGTTAACATTGAGTGTCCTCCTTAGATGTAATTGTTATTGATCAGGTTATTGTAATTTTATCAATCTGTTTGTAATTAGGTTGTTTAGGCTGTTAGACTATTAGGCAGTTGGGTTTTGCGCAAGGATCTCAGTAACGCGGCTAAAACTTTCCCAGTTTCCGACAATTTTGAATTACATTCCGAAATATCGGCATTATTCAAATATCCCAAACGCGTGGATAGTCCGAATTGATATTGTAACTCCCTTAAGGATCCAAAGGCAATTTCATCGGCAAGTATAAATGCCCGCAGTTTTGTATGATCCCGCAATAGCTTATCCTGTATTCTTTACCTAATAGCCTAACAGTCTAACAGCCTAAACAACCTGAGAAATTCAAATTAAATCTATTTGATTCTATTTGAATTTCTCCCTTAATTTTCTATGCAGAATTTTCCCCGTGGGCGTACGGGGCATTTCATCCTCCTTGATGAACAGGATTTCCTTGGGTCGCTTGTAGCCTGCCATCTGATCCTTGCAGCATTCCACAATCATGGCCTCGGTGACTTCAGTTTCTTCACTGCCCTTGGGTATGACCACGGCCACTACTTTTTCACCCCATTTGTCATCGGGAATGCCGATTACCGCACAGTCGAACACGCATTCGTGGCTGCCGACGACTTCTTCTATTTCACTGGGGTAGACATTTTCTCCCCCGGTGATGATCATATTATCTTTTCTGTCGACAATCTGGTAAAATCCGTCCGCATCTTTACGGGCCATGTCACCGGCGCTGAACCAGTCACCCTGAAAGGCTTCTTTTGTTTTGTCGGGCAATTTGTAATACGCGTCGAACAGCATCGGCCCCCGGGAATACAACTCACCCACTTCTCCAGGTGGGACTTCCTTACCGTTTTCATCAAGAATTTTGATGAAATCGGTGCCAAGGGATTCCTGCCCAATGGAGCCCAGTTTCCGAAGTTGATTTTCAGGCTTCAGAACGGTGACAATGCCAGCTTCCGTTGAACCATAAGCTTCAAAGAGTTCGACCCCCTGGAAGAAATCCATGATATCGAGTTTCATTTTTTTGTGAACCGGCGCGGAAGAGCAAAGGAGTTTTCGGATAGAAGAGACATCGTAGTTTTGAGCTTTTTCCGATATATTTAAAATGAGGTTGTAGTGGGTTGGGATCAGTGAAATAAATGTGATTTTTTCATTCTGGATGATATCCAGGATTTGTTCGGGTTTAAATGATCGGGCTGGGTGAATGTAGACGGTCGCTCCGATATAGGTAAAGGTGAATGTAAAAAAGGTCGAGTTGATGTGACACAAGGGCATGACATTCAGGCAGACATCGTGTTCATTAAATCCGAAGTCGATGCTGTTGATGAGAAAAAAAGCAATGTGAGATTCGTGGGAACGGACCACACCTTTTGGTTTACCTGTTGTCCCAGAGGTGTAAATCAAAATCCAGGTGTCTTTGGGTGCCACATTGCTTTCAGGTTCATGACCCTGACTTTTTTGGATGAAAGGCTCGTAGGTTTGATAGCCATCAATGTCTCGCCCCACAACAATATAATTTTCAGGCGGGATATTTTCAAGGCCGCCCTTGATACCATCAAGCATGGGTGTGAACTCATCATGAACAATGAATGCTTTTGCATCTGAGTTGTTGACGATGTATGAAACCTCTTTTCCTACCAGACGAAAGTTGATGGGTACGATTACGAGCCCGGTTTTGGCTGTGGCGAGAAATATTTCTACAATCTCGATGCTGTTTTCCATGAACACAGCAACCTTGTCCCCCTTGCTCAATCCTAACGAAAGCAGGCTGTGGCATAATTTATTCACCCGCTGATTGGTCTCCGGGTAGGTGAACTTGCGATCTTCATCCACCAGTGCCAGGGTATCGGGATATTTAGATGCATTCACTTTTAATTGCTGACCCAAATTCATCCAGGCGGTCATACTAGCTCCTTTCCGAAATATGTGTTCAATGAACTTATTTATCGCTGTAGACTATATTGAATAATGTAAACACAAAAGGGTCCGAGGATTCTAGGATTCCAGGGTTCGAGGGGAGTTAAAAGCTAATAGCCCTTAGCAGCATCACCGCCTATTGGCTTCCCAGCATCATAGCCCTTTGGCATCCTTGCATCCCAGCTTCCTGGCCTCCAAGCACCAATTATTATATAATGAATTCGAAAAAATTTCGAATTAGACGGTTTTGTAAAAAGTTCAAATTCAAGGCGTGCAAATTTTGTAATCATGGGTGTACTTATCGTACGTTGAATGATTACGGAATGCGGCACAACACAGAAGTTGGATTTTTTACGAAACCGTCAAAATTGGATGCTAATTCTAGCATCCACGACTACCACCCTATCTTCAAACGCCAGTGTGGGATTCAGATCCAGTTCCTGGATCATGGGATGATCTGACACGAGTTGCGACAGGCGTTGAATGATGTCCGTAACACCGTTTCGAAAAATGCCTTTCTGTCCGCGAACACCCTTTAGGATGGGTGATAGTTGAATGGAATCGAGCATTTCCTGAGCCTCAAAGGATGTTACCGGTGTTAAGTTAAACACGACATCCTTGAGCACTTCAACATAGATGCCTCCCATGCCAAACATGATCAAATGTCCAAGCCCCGGTTCTGCTTTGGCACCCAGGATAATCTCCAGCCCCTCTGGCAGATATTTCTGGACAAGAAACCTGAGATCATCGGCTTTGAGGCGGTCTTGCATTTCCTCGATAGTCTTTTGAACATCTGCGGCATTCTTGAGATTCACAGCCACACCACCCATGTCACTTTTGTGCACGATGGAAGCGGCATCTGCTTTGACAACAACCGGATATCCCAGGTTTTCTGCTGCCGCAACACCCTGTTCGGCTGTTTTCACCATGGACCAATTTGCAGAAGGGATACCGTATGACCTCAGAATAGCATAAACGTCCTCAGCCGGCAGGAAGGTGAGCTCCGCGTTTTTACCTCGCGTTAGGATCTCACTGACGCTATTTTTATCTACATCTTTGAAAGCCATTGGTTCCCCAATGTCGCGGGTTCGAATGTCCTGGTATCGAACTAGCGCAGTCATGGCCCGGGCAGCCTCGCCGGGCAGAGCGTAGGTCGGGACTTGTGCCTGCATCAGGATTTTTGTGGTTTCCGCCCACTGTTTTTTGTCTGTCATCAGGTTGCAGACCATCGGTTTACGACCCTGCTGGTTGACGGCGGCAATTTCCTTGGCGATGCTGTCCGTGTCCACAAAAAAGGGTGTTACAAAATTGATATAGAGAGCATCAAAACTATCATCGGATAGCATGGCATCCATGCAGGTCCGGTAATGTGCAGCATTGCCCGTGGCAAGCACATCCACTGGGTTGTTGACGGATGCTTCTGGAAACAGGCTGTCTTTCAGGAGCGTTTCTGTTTCTTGTGACAGCGGCGGTATTTCCGCACCGGCGCCCACAAGGATGTCGGTGGCAATGACGGCGGGTCCACCCGTGTTTGTGATAATACCCACATGATTACCTTTTGGGATGGGCTGGGATGCAAAGGCTGCGGCCGCCTGAATCAGCTCGCCCTCATCCATAAAAGTCAGAACGCCGGCTTTTTTGAATATCAGATCTGTTGCGAGATCTTCTTTGGCTAAACCACCTGTGTGAGAGGCGGCAGCTTTGGCTCCTTGCATAGTTCTGCCGGCTTTCATGGCCAGGATCGGCTTTTTTGAGGCAACCTCTCGGGCTACTTTCATGAATGTCGATGGATCTCTCAAGCCTTCGACGTAGGTAACGATAACCCGTGTCCCATCGTCATCTCCGAGATATTGAATGATTTCCGGTATTGTGATGTCGCAGGCGTTACCATTTGAGGCATAAATACGTGTGCCCACACCCATGGCTGAAAAACCCTGGTGAATAACTTCAGCAACCCCACCGCTGAGGGCTACGATGGAGATATGACCCGTGTCCGGCTTGGTGAATGTAAAGTTGCAGTAGGCTCTTACATCAGGATCCGTATTGATGATACCCTGACAGTTGGGTCCTAAAACACGAATGTTGTATTGTCTGGCTTTTTCAAGAAAGGCTTTTTCATATTCATCGCCTTCAGGGCCAATTTCGGAAAAACCACCTGAATTGATAATGATGTTTTTGACACCTTTTTTCCCGCAGTCTTCCACCGCCATGGGAACGAATTTGGCTGGAATGACCATGTGAACAACATCGATATTGTCCGGAGCATCCAAAATGGATTTGTATGCTTTGATACCCCTGACCTCATCTGCTTTGGGGTTTATGGGGAAGATGGGCCCCTTGAAGCCAAAATCCACAAGGTTTCGGATGACCCGGTTGCCGATGGACAGTTCTTTGGTGGATGCGCCAATGACGGCTACGGATTTGGGGCGAAATAAGCTATCCAACATATGATTTCTCCTGTCTAAGATGAATT
>JAHEIB010000128.1:0-3953 GCA_024639645.1 Deltaproteobacteria bacterium | reverse complement strand
ACAAGGTTTCGGATGACCCGGTTGCCGATGGACAGTTCTTTGGTGGATGCGCCAATGACGGCTACGGATTTGGGGCGAAATAAGCTATCCAACATATGATTTCTCCTGTCTAAGATGAATTAAACATATGAATGTCCAACATCGAACGTCCAATGTTGAATGAAAACAAATACCGAATACCATATTGTTATTGTTCATTTTTATTGCTTTGTTGCATTGAACACAGCAAGGTTACCGATCTTAATAAGTTGCCTATATCTGTTTCCTCATCTTTCAAGTTCAAGATTCGATGTTTGACGTTCGATGTTCGACGTTCATTCGTTTTTTTATTTGTTCTCCTCTAACTGCTCGATAAACGCCTCCACATTGGTTTTGGTCTGTTCGTCGGACAGGAGACGCAGGTCATTTAAATCTCCGTTGATTGTCAGGCTCGGTATGTGGGTCTCATCTTCAAGCCGTTGGGGCATGCCATACCGGCAGTTGGAGTTGTTTGGGCACGTCTTGGCGTCGTGGTAGACAACCCCGTCGATATTGAATAAATCGAGTTTGTCTTTGATATATTGTTCCTTGTATTCATCGGATCTGACGATAAAAAGTTCGGTATAGGCTCTGGCCATGCTGTTAAAGGGATCATTCGCATCGAGAGCCGAAAAGATCCAGGAACTGCAATAGGTGGATGCAATAACATTGGCATTCAGGGCGGCAAACAGTTTGGAATGCATGCTCAAACGGCCCCATACAGGCATTCCATCCCAGTATATGCGGTGTTTCTCATCGTCGATGGTGCCGATTCCTTCGGCAACACGTTCTTCCAACTCTTCAAGAAGGAGATTGTACGAATCGATGGCTCTCTGGGTTCCGCGGCCCACAACAGCCGGTCCCATGAGCGTGGTTGCATCGAAAAAGGACAGGGGAGAGGGCTTTGCTGCAGCTGCAGCTAAACATTTTTCCCACAGATCGGAGCACTCTCTGGACAATCCAACCGCATGTTTGAATTCGTCCATATCCAGTTTTCGGCCGGCAACCTCTTCCAGGGGTTCAACAATATTTTCCATCTGTCTGGCGATGGATGTTATGTGTGAAGGTGTTACATCTTTTACGCCCCGGTAAGTATGGACACCGACCACCGGAACATTGAATTTTTCGCCATACCATGCAAACCAGTCCTGCACATCACGGCACTGGTTGGTGTTGAAGACCAAGACATCCGGCTTAGGAACACCTTCAATGCCTTTGAATGCTCTGGAAAGAGGTGAGACACCTTCGACAAAAGCGCCGATGTCGGCTGTCAGGTAGGAGCAAATCTCGGGAGAATAGCCCATGGCATTGGCTTTGGGTATGAGATCCACAGCCATTCGGGTCGTGCCCAGCATGGCGGAATGTGTTTCGGGAAAATATGTCAGAAAACCCATGCCCCTTAGGATTTCAGCGGGTCCCACGCTGGTGCACCAGGCGATTTTCTGCTTGCCGCTTTTAGAGGCTTCGTCCAATTCATAGTAATAGTCCGCCATGAATTTTCCCATGTCCCTGGCAGTTTTCAATCGCCGAATATTGATTTTTTTTTCGTCGTTCATTGGTTTACCTCACTAGTTCAATGTTGAATTATGAGTTATTAGTTACTAATTATTATTGTAGCCATAAGCTTTAAGTCACTCTCAAACTTCTGCGTGCTGGAAGGCTAGGATACTTGAAAGCTGGGAGGCTGCTATCAGCCTATCGTCTTCAGCCGCCCTAGGCCCCTTGAACCCTCGAAATCTCCGATCGGAAAAGTTTTGCTGGGATACAAGGAGGCAATGATACTGGGATGCTGATGCCGGCTTATAGCTATCAGCCACCCTCGGACCCTTGAATCCTCGAATCCTCGAACCCTGCTCGTGCATATAATGCCGCCCCGATGGCACCTGTCAACTGGGGAAACTTCGGTACGAGAATCTTTCGACCGATGAGCTCTTCGGTCATGGTTACGAGATAAGGGTTATGCGCCACCACACCACCGGTCATCACCACGTTATCTGTAAAAGCATCCATTTCAACGACCCGTTTAATGACCGAGTAAAACAAACCCTTGATAATATCGCTGATTTTTTTTCCCCGGCGGATGTTCTCAAGCACCTCGGTACCCGAAAAAACAGTACAGAAACTGCCCAGTTTGACCATTTCCAGGGATTGTTTTGCAAGCCCATCCATTGCTTCCAGGGGGATGTCCAGACGCGGGGACATTTCTTCCAGAAAGGCGCCTGTGCCGGCTGCACATTTGCGGTTCATTTTAAAGCCGGTTCTACGACCCCTGTCGTCCAGCTTGATAATTTTGTTATCCTGCCCGCCGATATCGATAATCGTGATGGCAAAAGGGTAGTAAAGATAGCAGCCCTTTGCATGACAGCCGATTTCAGTTTTGGTTTCGTCTGAGTAAGTGACATTCTTACGGCCATAGCCCGTAGAGACCACGCGTTGAATGTCGGCACGCGAGACACCGGCCATCTTGAGAGATGTCTCGAGGCAGTTGTTGGCTGTTGCGGAAAAATCAGTTCCCGATTTCTGTACAGCATGGCCTAAGAGCTGGTTTTCTGAATCTAAAACAGCCAGTTTGGTTCGGGATGCCCCCACATCGACGCCAACGTAAATGGGTTTCAATGACGCCATTACTTGGATTCTAGTCCTTTAACCAGGGAACGCAAGGTGATGTTGAAGGGTGTATCAATTCCTGCCCGCTGACCGTATTCTACGAATTTTCCGTTGATATAGTCGATCTCAGTTCGCCGCTTTTTTTCGATATCCATCAGCATGGAAGGTTTGTGATTCCCCGCATTGCGCATATAGTTAATTGCAAAGGGGTAAAAATCCCATCCAAGATTGATTTCATTGGCTCGGGCGACTTTGATGCATTCCTTGACCAGGTTGTCGACGATGTTGAAGACAATGGGGTCGCCCATAGCCTGTGCCATGGTGAGCCCGGTGACTGCACATACGGGGTTCATGCAGGCGTTCATGACAGCCTTGCGCCACACCATGGAAATAATCTGATCGGTATGTTTTGTTTCGAGACCACTCTGGGTCAGAGACTTGGCAATGGCAACGGCGGCACCTATTGACTCCGGATTGAGCTCCTGAATAAAGTGGGGGGGATGATGAAACGGCATCAGGACATGACAGGGTGATTTCAGACCACAGCCGTAATTTACTACGGCACGCATGGATGGTTTGTCACCCAGTGTCTGGGAAATTTCAAGTTCTGTATCGATACCATTCTGCCAGCTGACAACATACATACCATCCTGATAAAAACCTTCGATAGCTGATACGATCAAGGGAAGCGCGTTGGCTTTGACGGTGATAAAAATGACATCAGGCTGATGGTCTGCTAACTCGTCAACCGTCAGACAGGTGCGGGTGACCGGTTGAAGGAGATTCTCAGCACCTTCAAGGGTGATGCCGGGGTCCAAGGCCGGTTCCAGCAATTCCGGCATGATGTCGCAAAGGGTGACATCATACCCGTTTTTTGCAAGAAAAGCAGCCACGATGCAACCCACAGGGCCGGCGCCGATAACCGCAAATTTCCGGGGACTAAATGACGGATTGTCTTTCACTTCAACACCCCCTTTGAAGTCGTCACAAAAATGTCTTTTGATCCAATCTCTGTGTTAGGCTCACGTTTCAACTCCTCAAAATACTTTAGTATTCCTGCGGATTGAAACGCTCGCCCGCCTTGACCTTGAACCAAAATCCTATTTATGAGACAATTTCTTGATAATCATAGACCCTTATTTTTAAAATTCGATGATTCGTTAAAAAGCGATAAGATCGCGTTTTATAAAATTGCATAGTGAGCTTACGGGCCTATATACTAAACAAAGGTAAAGCACTAAGACTGATGGGTGATCCTTGAGCGGCTGTGAAATTGTCTGAGTTCTTTAGTGACTGTTATTCTGAACAGTATGATAATTATCTCATGG
>JAHEIB010000272.1 GCA_024639645.1 Deltaproteobacteria bacterium | reverse complement strand
GCTGGCCGACACCTTTGGGGTCAGGGAGTGTCTGGGCAGCCGATTTTCACAATTGTCTCTCGGTCAGAAGAACCGGGTGAATGTCATCCGCTACCTGCTGCAGGACTTTGACCTGCTGATACTGGACGAATGTCTGGCCAATGTCGATGAACGTACCCGTGGGGAAATACTGATAGAAATAAAAAAACTGTTTCCTGACCGGTTGTTTCTCTACATCTCCCATAACGTTGTTGAGGTTTCAAAATATTGTCGCAATATTATTGTGCTGCGTGGCCAGCAGAAATCTCCCCAGTCCATTATGGTCAACGGGCAGGACCAGTACACCATTGAAGATGCTGATGGAAAAGGCCTTGAAAAAACCATGTTGGAGATCATGAATGCTGCTTAGGCGTATTTTCCAGTTCTTTATAATCTATATCCTCGGCATATCCCTGCTGCTGGGGCTTAAATACGTCCTGAACCTCTCCAATTATGTCATCCCTGCGCCCATCGAGCTGTTCACCACGGCCCGGGACGAATTTTCCCGATATTTTTACGAGGCCCTGGACACCCTCTCTGTAGCTGTCATCGGACAGGTTATTTCGGTCTGTCTCGCTCTTTTTGTGGGCATTGTTGGGCGGCAGACAACCTGGTTCGGCTCTTTTGTCAAGGTGGCAGCCTATAACTTCCAGGCCTATCCTATTGTGGCCCTGGCACCGATTATCTTTATTCTGCTGGGGGACGGCTTTATCTCCCGCCTGTTGATCGCAGCCATGATCTGTTATTTCCCCCTGCTCTTATCGATCATCGGCATCATGAGTGAACCGATAAAAGATATCGAACATTTTTACCAAATAACCGGTCGTATACGCTGGCAGCTGGAAGTCAAGATACGGGCCTTTGAAAACCTGAGCAAACTGACCACCGTTATTGCCGGCAGTGCCACCCTGGCCATGGCAGGTACAATTGTCGCCGAATTTGTGGCCGCCAACGACGGGATTGGTTACAGTATCCGCATTGCCCTGTACCAGAGCAATCTTGCAAAAATACTGGTGGCACTCTTTTTTATCGGAATATCCCTGTCACTCTACCAGGGTCTCCTGGAGTGGCTGGGAGCGTCAATCAAAAAGGTGTGGGCTACACTGTAAGAGGAGGAAACATGAAAACGCTGAGGAGATTTTTACAAAAAGCCGCATGGTCTGGCCTGGTAACTCTTTGTCTAACAGCCCTGTTATCCACATCATCACTGGCGGAACCACTCAATTATCGGCTCAAATGGCTCTTTAACGCCAGCGTAGTTGGTGACATTTACGCAGATGTTCACGGCTATTTCACGGAGGCCGGACTGGATATTACCGTAAAACCCGGCGGCCCGGAGCGTGATGCCATCAAGGAACTGGAGTTGGGTCAGGCATCGTTTGGTGTTGCCTCGGCGGACCAGGTCATCCGGGCACTGTCAAAAGGGGCGCCGGTGGTGGTCATCGCCCAGATTTTTCAGGTGAACCCCCTGCACTGGATGTATAGAACTGAGAATATGTCGATTACGCAACTCAACGACTTGAAAAATAAGATCATCGGCGTCACCTTTGGCGGAAATGATGAAATCATCCTGCGCACCTTGATGGCCATGGGAAACATCTCCGAAGAAGACGCCACCCTTTTCAGCGTGCGTTACGATTACAACCCCTTCTACCAGAGAAAAGTTGATTTGTGGCCGGTCTACCTGAACTCCCAGGCAGTATTTTTAAAGAAAAAAATGGCCGAAAATGGTGAAGCTGTCTCATTTTTTAATCCGGCGGATCACGGGGTTCAATTTGTCTCTAATTCCGTGGTTACCTCCCGGAAAATGATCACCGAGCACCCGGAAGTCGTCAACGCTTTTGTCACAAGCCTGTGCAAGGCATGGGAGGCGGCCCTGACCCCTGACAACATGGACAAGGCTATAGA
Organism: Deltaproteobacteria bacterium; assembly: GCA_024639645.1. Lineage (GTDB taxonomy): Bacteria > Desulfobacterota > Desulfobacteria > Desulfobacterales > B30-G6 > B30-G6. The sequence goes on along the minus strand of JAHEIB010000272.1, from coordinate 1,152 downwards.
GACCCTGCAACAGTTTGACAAAGACACAGCCCTTGACGTCATGACCGAACAACTTGAGGTCACCCGGCGTCTGATCAAACCAACACCTGAAATGGCCATCGGTACCATTGATCTGAAAGCCTGGCAGCAAACAGCCCAGATCATGGCAGACCAAAAACAGACGCCCAGCCTGATATCCGTTACCGATGCTATCATTCCCCTGGCCAAATAAGAAACTCAAACCAATGAGTATGTATAAATAACCACTATGACGCCTGACCAATCAGAACTGCTGGCAGTTGCCGCTAAGGCCACCACCAGAGCATACGCGCCCTATTCGAAATTTAACGTCGGCGCCGCTGTGCTCACTGAAAAGGGCATTTTTTCCGGAGCCAACATCGAGAATGCCAGTACGAACTTGGGCATCTGTGCAGAACGGGTGGCAATTGCCCATGCCCGGATGAATGGCTGCACCACTATAATCGGCATTGCCGTGAGCTGCATTAACGCGCCGATGGACAATGAAGGGTACATAGACCCCCGGCTGACCATGCCCTGTGGCGCCTGCCGTCAGTGGATGGCAGAGCTTGCCCCGGATGCCTGGCTGGTAACCAATGGCTCGGATAAGGTGTATTCCATGCTGGAGCTGCTGCCACAGCCGTTTACCCTGACTCCCTGAGGCAACACGACTCTTTAAACTGCAATATGCAGATCGACTTTGGGCAAGGAGTTCATGACAGATACAGACATTGGGATCATAGGCGGCAGCGGCTTTTATGAAATCGAGGGATTTAAGCAACATGAACGGCTCGTCATAGATACCCCCTTCGGCAAGCCTTCTGACGCATATATTGTCGGCGAGCTGCATGGCATCCGGGTGGCATTTTTACCAAGGCATGGCCGCGGACATGTACTGTTGCCATCGGAACTCAACCATAAAGCCAATATCTATGGTTTCAAATCCCTTGGTATTTCGAATCTTATTGCTATTACCGCGGTTGGCAGTCTCCAGGAGCGTATGGCCCCTTTGGACATGGTAATCCCTGACCAGCTTATCGACCGAACCCGTCGGCGCCAGTCGACATTTTTTGGGGATGGGATCGTAGCCCATGTTCCCTTTGCCGAACCATTTTGCCCTGATCTCGTAAAACTCCTCCATGAAACCGCTGTCCC
>JAHEIB010000271.1 GCA_024639645.1 Deltaproteobacteria bacterium | reverse complement strand
TCATGACGAACCAGGAACTGGGTGAGCCGTTCCGTCGCGATGCCATGACAACACCCGTTCCTGTTGCAGGTATTGACAAAGCTGACATGCGACCCCAAAAAGGCGTATAAACAAGAGCCCGCCATTCCCGACATATCATTCCGGGGGTATGGTCGTTGAACGCTGCGACCATACCCTTGAAGTTAATGAAGGTTGCAAAAATGGATATCACCCTGGAGGCCGCGGATGCCCAAACAGAATAATTCGGCTGTGCTGGTAATCAATTCGGGAAGTTCTTCGGTCAAATTCACGCTCCTGAAAATCATGGATGAAAAAATCCTGGCCAAAGGGATCGTGGAGCGGATCGGTCTTGAAAGAACAAAAATCACCTATACTTCCTGGCATGAGAAAAAACGGATCCAATCGGTAAGCGTCGCCAGTGTCCGGGATGCAGTCTCCATGATTATTGAATACCTGGTTCACGAGAAATTTGGTGTAATCGAGAACATAGGAGCTGTTTCAGCCATCGGCCACAGAGTTGTGCATGGTGGGGAAAAGATATGTAAACCGGTGATCATCGATCCAAACGTCAAAAATATCATCCAAGAATATTCCAGATTAGCTCCCCTGCACAACCCGCATAATCTGGAGGGAATCGAAGCATGTGAAAGCATTTTTTCCGACATCCCGCAGGTGGCCGTCTTTGATACGGCCTTCCATTCCACCCTGCCCGAGCATGCCTATCTGTATGGATTGCCCTACGCCATGTACAAAGATCATGGCATCCGAAGATATGGATTTCATGGTACGAGCCATCAGTTTGTTGCCAGGGAAACAGCTGCATATATAGGTCGACCCATTGGTGAACTCAAAATGATCACCTGTCATCTGGGAAACGGCAGTAGTATCACCGCCGTGAAAAACGGCCGGAGTATCGACACCAGCATGGGATTCACACCTCTCGAAGGTACTGTCATGGGCACCCGCTGCGGCAGTATCGATCCGGCCATTGTTGTCCACATGCTGACACATCTTAATATGCGGCCCGAAGAAATAGACCATCTGCTGAACAGGAAGAGCGGTTTTCTAGGCGTCGCGGGTATTAACAGCAGCGATGCAAGAGATGTCCTCAATGCCATGAAGAACGACAACACCCAAGCTGCCGCCGCGATCCAGATGTACGCGTATCAGGTGAGAAAGTACATCGGTGCCTATACAGCTGCCTTGAACGGGGTTGATGCCATCGTCTTTACCGCTGGTGTCGGAGAGAATTCACCGGAAATCCGGGCGATGGTATGCAGCGGAGACGACGGCTTGGACAATCTCGGTATCGTCCTGGATCCGGAAAGGAACATGGCCGCACCATTCACGACCCTTGAAATACAATCAGACAAGAGCAGGGTTAAAATCCTGGTGATCCCCACAGACGAAGCCCAGGAAATTGCCAGGCAGACGCATGCCTTGATTTAGATCGAATCTCCCAAGACCTGCCAACAACTTTGCGTAAGTTTTGTGAATAGCCAGCTTCTGAAAATACTTGTATGCAGCAACTTCGGAATGGTAGACCAAGAAAAGAATCGAACGTCTATATTCCGGCTTTCCGCTTCGCTAGGGCCGGAATGACACGTCGCAAAGCGACAAAAATTACTTTTTTTGCTTAAAGACAGGAGCTTTCAAGCATACCCGAGCGTGACACCAAGGTAGGAGTGAATTATGGCTGTCGGATGGGCCCGTGACGGGGCAGTGCAGGATCAAATTGATGCCAGCGTAAAAGATGCGGTAAAACTGGCCAGGAAACGTTTGCCTCGTGGTGAGAGTCTAACGCACTGTCAGGAATGCGGAGACACCATACCGGATGCCCGCCGCAAAGCAATTCCCGGGGTCTGTTTGTGCGTCGAATGTCAATCAGAGCTTGAAACACGGCAGGCAACATCTGTTGGCTATAATCGACGTGGAAGCAAAGACAGTCAATTGAAGTAATCCACTTTAGCATTTGAGAAATAAGCTGGGTACTGTGCCAATAAAGATCACACTCATAGAACCCTTTTTTACAGGTTCACACGCCGTCTGGGCTGCGGAATATGCCCAGCAAAGCCAACACAAGGTCGACATTCTGAGTCTGAGCGGGAACTATTGGAAGTGGCGCATGCATGGCGGCGCCGTCACGTTGGCAGGGAAATTTTTAGCAGCCAACACACATCCGGATCTGCTGCTTGTCACGGATATGCTGGATCTCACCACATTTCTGGCATTAACACGTCACAAGACCACCCGTCTTCCTGTGGTCATCTATTTTCATGAAAACCAGATCTGCTATCCCTGGTCCCCGAAAGATAGAGATATTCTTCAAAAGCGCGACCACCATTATGGGTTTATCAATTACAGCTCTGCATTGGCGGCTGATCTCGTGGTGTTCAATTCAGTCTATCATCAGACAGCGTTCTTTGACGCGTTGCCCCGTTTTCTTAAACAGTTTCCCGATCATCACGGGTTGGACACGGTGGCCACCATCCAGACCAAGAGTCGTGTCTTGCATCTCGGGTTAGATCTAAAAAAATATGATTGCCCTGAATGCCAGCAGGTTAAACAAACCGCTTCGGATCAGCCTCCCCTCATCCTCTGGAACCATCGCTGGGAATATGATAAAAATCCTGAGGATTTTTTCCAGGCCCTGTTCAATCTCGACAAACAAGGTTTGGACTTTCGTGTGGCCATTCTTGGGGAACATTTTCGTCAACAATACCCCATATTTGAAACAGCGCGTGAGACCCTGAAAGATAAGATTGTGCACTGCGGCTATGTTGAAGGCTTTTCGCACTATGCACAGTGGCTTCAACGCGCCGACATCATCCCCATGACATCACGCCAGGAGTTTTTTGGGGCAAGCCTGGTAGAAGCCTTGTATTGCGGTAGTTACCCCCTATTGCCAATGCGTCTCACCTATCCAGAGCTGATTTCGCAGAAAACATACCCTGACATTTTTTACAGGGATTTTGATGACCTCGTTGAAAAACTTGCTAAAGCGCTGCTCTCGATTGAGACCATCCGGCAGCAAAGTTTTCGTCATTGTGTTGAGCAGTATTCCTGGCAACATATGGC
>JAHEIB010000127.1 GCA_024639645.1 Deltaproteobacteria bacterium | reverse complement strand
ACCTACTATATTAATGGGCAATATGTAGATGAAGATAAATGTGTTCTGTCTGTAAAAGATATTATTGTCCTGCGGGGTTTTGGCGTTTTTGATTTCTTGATTACCTATAACAAACGGCCCTTTTATTTAAAGGAGCATGTCCAACGACTGGAAACATCTGCAAAAAAAATCGGTCTCAAGCTGAAGCACTCCAACAAAGAGATGTGCGATATCGTGGAAGAAACCATCCGCCGCAACACCCATCATGATGAATCCAACATCCGTATCGTTTATACCGGCGGCATCAGCTCGGATGGTGTCACACCAGAGGGAAACGGATACCTGATCGTCATGGTGACACCCAAACACCAACTGCCTGACTGGTGGTATTCCGACGGTGCAAAACTGGTTACCGCGGAAATCGAACGATTTATCCCCGGCGCCAAAAGCACCAACTATCTGACAGCGGTATGGGCCCTGGAGCGGGCGCATGCCATGGATGCCATTGAATCCATCTATGTGGATCGCAACAATCGCCTTCTGGAAGGCACCACTACGAATTTTTTCTGTTTCAAAAAGAACAAACTCATCACACCGAAACTTGATATTTTGCCTGGGATTACACGCAGTGTTCTGGTAGACTTGGTTAAAGGTCACTTTGACCTGGATGTCAGAGAAATCCAAAAGGATGAACTATCTTCCATGGAAGAAGTGTTTATTTCCGCTTCCAACAAGGAGATTGTGCCGATTATCCAGGTGGACGATATCGTTGTCGGTGACGGGCAACCCGGCCCGCGGACACGAAAAGTAATGCAGCTATTCAGAGACTACACGACTGCGTATGGACAAGGAAAGGTGTGACATGGCAGCGGCGCCCCATTCAAATAATGACGTTTCTTCACTGACCTGGGCCGAGATCGATCTCGGTGCTCTGGCACACAACTACCAAGAGTTGCGACGTGTCACCGCACCTTCTGCTGTCATGATGGCGGTTGTAAAAGCCGATGGATATGGTCACGGTGCGCCCCAGGTTGCACGGGTGGCCCTTGAAAACGGTGCTGAACTGCTTGCGGTGGCACGTATGGGTGAGGCTGTCCAGCTTAGGGAATCCGGCATATCGGCACCCATACTGCTTTTTGGTCACAGCCTGCCTTCCTATGTCGGCATCCTGGCCGCCAAAGACATTCGGGCAGCCCTTAACTCACTGGAGGGTGCCCGCAGCATTTCAGCGGAAGCCGTACGTCGCAAAATACGCATCAAGGCCCACATCAAGATCGACACCGGCATGGGGCGTCTGGGTCTTCTGGCAGATGAAATTGCAATTCAGAAAGATTCCGGCGAACAGTTCAAGCGTGCCATAAAAGACGTTCTGGCTATCACGGCCCTTCCCGGTATTGAAGTCGAGGGAATTTTCACACACTTTGCCAATGCAGACAGTCGGGACAAGGCTCATGCAACAACCCAGCTGTCTTGTTTTACCAGGGTGCTGGAAACCCTGGAAAAGCATTCTTTCCGGGTCAGATATCGCCATGCTGCCAACAGCGCCGCCATCATAGAAATGCCCGATTCTCACCTGGATTTGGTAAGACCCGGGATCGCCCAATATGGACTCTGGCCGTCGGATGAGATTGATCGGCAAAAGATCGATCTCAAACCTGTTATGTCCCTAAAATCGAAAGTAATCCACGTAAAGAATGTGGGCGCCGATTTTGCCGTGAGTTACGGTAGCACCCATGTTACCCCCAGCCCCACCCGGATTGCCACCATCCCCGTGGGTTATGCCGACGGGTATGACCGCATTCTTTCGTCCAAGGGGCATATGCTTGTGAAGGGTGTGCGGGCTCCCATCATCGGCAGGGTCTGCATGGATCTGACCATGATCGATGTGGGGCATGTGCCGGGTGTGTGTCTCGAAGATGAGGTTGTCCTGCTGGGATCACAGGGAGACGAAACCATTTCAGCCGATGAAATTGCTGAACGGGTGGGCACCATCAATTATGAAATCGTGTCATCCCTGACATCCCGGGTGCCCAAGGTGTATATTGGAGTATAGCCATAAGCTGTAAGCCATAAGCTATAAGCGGCTTATGGCTTACAGCTTATGGCTCCACGATTAATTATTAAGGAAATACAAATCAATGCACCACAAAATTACTGGGACAATGGATTGGCAAACCGGCATGTACCACAATCCCCTGACCGGTGATGCTCAGGCTGAAGTCGTCATATGCTCTGACTGGGCACCCATTCGTGGATTCAAGGATATTATTCTCCAGGATCCAGAGGCTGTCTATGGGGATTTGCTTCCGGAATTACGAAGTGGCGATATGCGTATCGTCAACCTCGAATGTCCCCTGGTTGACCAGGGGGAACCTGTGTCCAAAAGCGGGGCCGTTCTAAAGGGAACTTCAGAACATATTTCAGGACTCACCAGAATTCCATTCGAGGTGGCAACCCTCGGAAACAATCACGTTTTCGACTACGGAACAGGCGCTTTTGTCAAAACCAGGGATCTGCTGCATCAAAACAACATCAAGACCGTTGGTGCCGGCATGTCCATCGAAGAAGCGGCAGAACCCTTGATCATCACGGCCAGGGGAATCACTATCGGCATTATTAACTTTAGTGAAGGCGAAGACCTGACAGCGGCAGGAGAAAACCCAGGCGTTTACGGATGGGAGGTCGACGGGGTCGTCCATCAGGTTCGGGAACTACAAAGCCAGGTCAATGCAACAATCGTTGTCTGCCATGGCGGTGTCGAATACATCCCCTACCCTCCGCCCTATCTTGCGGCAGCTTTTCAGAGGATTGCAGATGCCGGGGCAGACCTGATTATCGGTCACCACCCTCATGTTCCCCAAGGTATCCAAATTCGAAACCATGTACCCATTTGCTACAGTCTGGGAAACTTTGTCTTCTTTCAGCACACCCAGCTTCAACTTAGAAAAATCGGTTATTTTGTCAAGGCCGGAATTGCTGAAAGCGGACTCTCTTGTATCCGTATAGTCCCCTACGAAATATTGCCCACCCGACTTCAATTGTTGAAAGAGGAGACGTATCAATGGGCCATGAAGAAGCTCAAGATAGTATCGGAGCCTTTGAACGATTTTTCCCTAATCGTTCAAGCCTGGAATGGCTTCATCAAATATTATGGCGTCAAGGGTTTCCAGAATGAAGTTGCCAACATTATGGAGATCCTTGCCAGGGAACCTGCCAAGGGGGCGGCCATGTTCCGCAACCGGCTTACGACCATGCAGCACAACCAACATCTAGCGGACACCATGACCCGGATCATGGACGGGACAATCGATCACGCACCGACTTGGGCGCTGGATACGGTAACAGAATGGCTCACACGGCAGATTTCAAACGGTCCGGAGGGGCGTTGATCGACAATGCACCTTTCCGAAACAGAAAAATTCAGCCAGTTTTATGAGAAAAGGCAGGTCACGATTCTTATAACGGATTCAGGCCTGGGAGGAATCTCCATCTGTGCGGAAATGGCCGACGAATTGATGCGGCTTCACATGTTCGAAAACGTTTCATTGATCTATTTCAATGCCTGGCCGGAGCAAAACCGGGGATACAATAGGCTCAGCAATACGGCGGAAAGAATCCAGGTGTTTGACCGCGCGCTGGAAGGAATGATGAAATTCAAACCGGATTTCATCTTGATCGCCTGCAACACCCTTTCCGTTCTCTATCCTCATACACAATTCAGCCACCACGTCGGAATCCCGGTTGTTGACATCGTGGGCTTCGGCGTCGAGATGATGATCAATGCGCTTAAGACATCGTCACAGGACCCGGTGGTTATTCTGGGCACAGTAACCACCATTGAGAGCCGTGTGCACCAGGACATTTTGATCCAAAACGGGATTCAGACGGATCAGATCGTTTTGCAGCCATGTGATCAGCTGGCCACAGAAATCGAAAAGGATCCTGCCGGACAAATTGTCTCTGATATGATTCATACGTTTATGTGTCAGGCAGCCCAAAATATCGATCCAGCTTGCGGCAATATCTACGCCGCCCTTTGTTGTACCCATTTTGCGTATTGTCAGGGATTGATTCAGGCTGCCCTGGCGGATGTCACCCAAAAAACAGTCAAGATTCTCAATCCGAACCGTCAAATGGCCGGGTATCTGCTGGCCAACTGTCGGGCGCGCTTTTCTCGTACCGCAATCGACATACAAGTGGTGTCTAAAATCATTTGGGAAGAAAGAAAAATCAAATCCATTTCAAGTCTCATCCAGCCCGTTTCCCCTGAAACGGCAAATGCTTTAAAGAACTATAAGCAGGTTTCCAACCTGTTTGTTTGAAGTGGATTTCCCCTATATCAAGACAAACAATGCTAAAAGGAGCAACCATGAAAAGAGTTTTAATCATTACCGGCCCTGGCGGCGATGCCCAGGGTTGGGGAAATTTTGAGGTAACCCAAACACTCAGTAATGCACTCAATTCAAACGGCAAAGCATCTGAAATCGCATATGTCAACACCATGGGTGACTTTTTAAAGGTCATTGATAATCATCGTTATGATATTGTCTGGAGTGCTCTTTATTATATAACAGAAAAGGAAGATATCATTGGGTTGAATATAGATGATGATGCCTGGCTGGCTGACAAACTCGATCACCGCCAGATCCCCTATATCGGCCCCAGTGCCCAAACCATGAAAGACCTCATCAATAAAACAGCAACCCATCGCATTCTCAATTCAAAAAACATTTCCGTTCCCGAACACCATCAGGTGGATATGGGAGAATTCATACCTGACGTTCAACTTCCAGCCTTTGTCAAGCCCAGCTGCGAGTCGCGATCTGTTGGGATCAGTGATGAAAGTGTCGTTCAGAACAAAACAGAACTTCAAAATCGCGTTGCATATATCCACAAGCAGTTCGAACAACCCGCCCTGATCGAGGATTACCTTCCGGGGGAAGAATACACCGTCTTGATGATCGGTAATGGAGAAGATCAGATATTCATCCCCGGTGTTGTGACGGTCAAAGGCGGCAACAACGGAAAATTTCCGATCCTGCGAAGTGACATGAGAGGGGTCGGCATTACCAAGATTGGCAATCCCGAACACAGTGCTGAAGAAGCCAATGCATTGTGCGTACAAGCGGTTAATGCGTTGAATTGTTTAGACCATGTTCGTGTGGATATGCGTTTTGACGCCCATGGAAAGTTGAAAATCATCGAAGTCAACGGCATCCCTGGGCTCAAGCCCATCAAAAGTTGGAGTCCCCAGATGTTTACACTCTACAATCAATCGCCAGAAGGCCCTTTGGAGGATTATCGCCTTCTGCTGAACAAAATTGTGGATTCTGCTTTAACTCGCTACAATATATCGCTTTAAATAAAATTTCTGATGTGATAAGGCTTCCTGCGATTCTTGAAAGCTGGACGCATCTATGGGCCTGCTGATCAAATCCAAAAAAAATATACATGAAAAGGTGAAAGGTATGAAAATTATCGTATGTGTCAAACATGTGCCGGATACTGCGGCAAATATCAAGGTTGTGGGTGATAACGGATTTGATGAGTCGGTCAAATTCGTCATGAACCCCTATGATGAATATGCAGTGGAAGAAGCCGTCAGAACTGTTCAACAAAACGGCGGTGAAGTGGTAGCCGTCTCGGTTGGAAAGCAAAACGCGGTAAACACCGTTCGAAGCGCGCTGGCTGTGGGTGCAGACAGGGGAATCCTTGTAAAGACCGATGCGCAGTTTCTTGACAGTGCCACCACCGCTTTAGCCCTCAAAGCCGTTATTGAACAGGATGGAATGCCGGATCTTATTTTCACCGGCAAACAGTCTGTAGACAGTGAAGGCATGCAGACGCATTACCGTTTGGCTGCGAAAATGGGGCTGCCTGTTGCAACGGATGTCGTGGCCTTTTCCATGACAAACGGGAATGTTGTTGTGGAATGCGAAATGGGCGGAGGTGACCGGGAAGTAATCGAGATGTCCAGGCCCTGCGTTATCGCTGCCACCAAAGGATTAAATGAACCCCGCTATCCCAAATTGCCTGACATTTTGAAAGCCAAGAAAAAGCCCCTTGTCGAGATGAATCTGGATGATCTGGGCCTTGGCACTTTGCCTGAGTCTGCCGCCGTGACGTCACTGACCCAGGTAAAGGAACGTGGCGCTGCAACCATGATGACTGGCACGGTTAAAGAGATGGTGGAAGACCTGGTCAATCGGCTTGAAAACGATGCCAAGGTTCTTTAGAAAGATTCGCTGTTCGAAATACACAGGGAGATAAAAAAATGTCCAATATTGGTGTACTCATAGAAATGGATGGTCAAGAAATAAAGGCATCTAATTATGGTGTCTTGACAGCAGCCTGCAGCGGTGGAAATGCCGTGGCGCTGGTTTTTACCGAGAATGGTGAAGCCATAAAAAACGATCTGGAACGTTTCGGTGCCGGGAAAATCGTGACAATGTCCGCCACAAACCCGGTTCAAAAAGCAAAACTCATGGCGGCGGTCGTCAAGGAATTCAATCTGAGGGCACTGCTTGGACTTTCGAGCGCGCGTGGTCGTGATCTCCTGGCACGCTGTGCCTGCATACTGGATGCACCATTGGCCCTTGATGCCATACAGATAGACCTGGCTGACGGAATGGTGGTCAAAAGTCATTTTTCAGGTAAAACCACGGCGATAATACAGCTCAGCGGTGATACGCTGCACGTCGGGCTGCGCCCCAATGTAATCGAGGCTGTTGAAAAGCCTGTGTCCGCTGAACTTATTCCCTTCACCGCAGAAACGGGTGACAGCGATGGCTTAAAAATTCTGGAAGTTAAAAAAGGTGGTACCGGAACCATTGATCTGACTGAAGCAGAAATTATCATTACCGGTGGGCGTCCAATGGATTCCGCTGAAAACTTCAAAATACTGCACGCATGTGCCAAAGTCCTGCCAGGTGCCGTGGGCGCATCCCGTGCAGCCGTGGATGCCGGATTTGCACCTCACAGCATGCAGGTGGGTCAAACCGGCAAGACGGTTTCACCGAAACTCTACATTGGCTGCGGGCTTTCCGGTTCTGTTCAACATTTCGCCGGCATGAAAACCTCCAGGGTGATAGTCGGCATCAACACGGACAAAGATGCGCCTATTTTCGGAAAGTGCGACTATGGCATTGTGGGGGATCTTTTTGAAGTCGTACCGGCTTTGACGGAAGTACTCAATAAAAACCGATAGACTATTAGTTGTTTAGGCTATTAGGCTGTAGGCATCTAATAGTCTAACAGTCTAACAGCCTAAACACCTATTGTTTCTCAGGCATAAGACCCTTTGCGATAACCATCCTGGCCCAGTCATCAAAGGCACTCAAATTGGCCGTTGTATGCGCGTCCATATGATAGTCACAACTGGCTACCCGCTGAATGACATCAAATGCCTGGCTGTCCTCAGGGAGATACAGGGGCTTTAATTGCATGGTATCCCTGCCCAAAGCAAGATAACTGCGCTGTTTCTGGCAATCGTTCTGAAAAGCATCTTCACTGAAAAAATTGAGGTTGTCCAGCACGCCAAAACAATGCCGGGCGTTATGAACCCCAAAATCACACAATATTTTTCGTCCGCGGTCCCCATCTGAAAGCGCCTGACTGTTCGGGTCCTTTTCACTCGTGCTGCCACCAGACTGGACCGAGGGAAGCCCGGTTACCCACATATTGAGCCGAGCCACGGCCACATTCAATAGATTCATTGCATCGTGAGAGTATTCCAGGTCACCGTCAGGTCTCGTGGTACACGGCATGCCGCCGAACATGCACAACATTCCAGGGTTGACCGTCTGAGTCACGGCCAGCATGAACATGACCTCGGCATGGGTTATGACGATACAGGCTTCAGGGGTTTGCGGTGCGGTGCGTCCTGCCAGTGGCATGGTTGTCAAGCGTAGGTTATTTCCTGACCTGGCACTTTTAACAAGCGCATCCATCATGTTGTCCATGCAAATAAGCGGGGACTTCACACCGCATATGGAATCATGCCAGTCATCCCGCCCGGCAAACCATTTGACAGCGGTATCATCTTCCATATAGGCACTGCACGTGACCTTGATACAGTTGTCCAACTTGTCCATAATCTGGTTGCATCTCAGCGGGTCGCCCTTTTGGACTTTGACCGGTTGGCTAAGAAATCGGACCACGTCCAGGTTTTCCCCTACCATCCCTATGATATGTTCCAGCTCATTGTAACTTGCCGGCATGGGGTATGGATCCGCTTCCCGGTATAAAAAAGGTGGTATACCGCCGATTCCAAGGATGTTTTGACCCTCATCCCCTGGATATGTTTTTGCTGCTGAGGATAGACTTTGTTCCACCAGTTCAGGAAGAAGATAGATACGACCGACAGAAGCATCATAACCTGCAAGCCCGGTGCCTTCCAGAAGAGAAATAAGCTCTGGATTTTTAGTCTCTATTCCGACTTCAGCCAGAACAGCCTTGGTGGTCTCATGAATTCTTTCATAGGACTGTTTCTCTAACAATAGTGTTTCTTGATATGCCTTTGGAGCCTTTTTTATCTCTGTATCTATATCGATCATGATTTTTTTCCAATGCTAGGCGAATATTTTCTTGCGTTCGGGGTCATATAATTGACGATTGACTTCCAGTTGAGCTGGGTAGACTGTTTTATAAGATTCGATTTCATATTCATCCGTAACACCGCTCATCGTTGCTGGAAGATACCCATAACAGATATTCTTTCCGATGGTATGGCCGTAACCGGAACTGGTTGTGACCCCCACCACTTTGCCGTCGTGCAGAATCGGCGCACTGCCCTGGAGCATGAGTGGTTTTCCCGTATCGATGGTAAAGGTGCATAGCTTCCATGCGGCGCCTTCGGACTTGATTCTTGCCAGGGCTTCTTTGCCTATAAAATCATCCTTGTCAAGTGCGACACAAAAACCCAGCCCCACGTCAAAGGGGGTGTATTCGGGAGTGAGTTCGGATCCCCAATCGGCATATCCTTTTTCAAGATGTGTGGAGGCGATGGTCCGGTATCCGGCATTTTTCACACCCAGCTCCTGCCCTGCCTCCCAGAGTGTGTCGTAGACGTGGCCTGCGAATTCGGTGGGGATATATAATTCGTAACCGAGCTCTCCTACATAGGTCACACGAAAGGATATGATCGGCGCATATCCCACAGAAAAAGATTTGCACGTCCCAAAGGGAAAACGATGATTGCTCAGATCCTCTTGGGTTGTTTTTTTCAATAGTGCTCTCGATTTGGGCCCGATGACATTGATAACCGCATAGGCCGAAGTTACGTCCTTGAATGAAACCGAGCCGTCATCGGGCATGTGGTTTTCGACCCACCACCTTGTTCGCAGGCCAAAAGCGGTACCAACGACAATTAAAAACTTGTCCGAGGCCAAACGGCCGACGGTCATGTCACACTCGATGGTACCGCGTCCGTTGCACATCTGTGTATAGACGACCTTCCCGACAGGCTGATCGATTTGATTGGCACAGAGTCTGTTCAAAAACAAAAGGGCGCCCGGGCCTTCCACTTCGAATTTGCAAAAAGAACTCTGGTCGATTAGCACCACATTTTCACGAGCGTTTTGATGCTCTGTAGCCACGTATTCAAACCAGTTAGGCGTTTCAAAGCTAACATGGTCTTTGGGTTCAACACCCTCGGGTGCAAACCAGTTGGCCCTTTCCCATCCGTATTTCGCCCCGTAAACAGCGCCTTTTTCCTTGAGCTGGTGATAGAGCGGGCTACGCCTTACACCCCGTGCAGAGTCATGCTCTTCGTGAGGCCAGTGAATGGTATAGTGTTTGCCATACAGCTCCCTTGTTCGATCCACATTGTATTGTCGACTATGGTGATACGGTCCGAATCTTCGAATGTCCAACGGCCAGATATCGAGACTCGGCTCTCCCTCGATAATCCACTCGGCCATCATCCGCCCGGCACCACCGCCTGCTGCAATACCAAAGGCGTTGAATCCCACGGCCACGAAACAATTGTCCAGTTCCGGAGCCGGCCCCATGATGGCATCACCGTCCGGCGTAAATGCCTCGGGCC
>JAHEIB010000126.1 GCA_024639645.1 Deltaproteobacteria bacterium | reverse complement strand
AAATTCCAAATAGAAGTTCGCAATGTGGATTGGAAAGATTATATGCCGGCCATCCGTCAATTCCGTTATCCCATTTTCATCATCGGATGGGGCGCCGATTATCCAGACCCCCACAACTTCATGTATCCCTACATGAGCTCCAACGGGACCTACGGCAAATACATGGGATATAGTAACCCTGATGTGGACAAACTTCTTAAGGCCGGGATTGAAAATGTCGAGCCGGACAAACGTGCCGCAGCCTACGACAAGCTGCAAAACATCTGGTACGAGGATGCCCTGGGTATTGCTCTGTTCCAACCCCTGGAACTGTTTGTCTATCGTGACTATGTGAAGGGCTACAAGCGCAATCCCATGTTTTCTCAAACAGTTGAATTTTTCTGGAATATTACCAAATAATTTTGTTTCACAAATTTATCAGATGCGACGCTGTCGTTTTTTGGTGAAACGATTTTAATCCAATTTGATTTTCTGCCTGTTGTTTAGGCAACAGGCAGAAAGTCAAACCTTCACCTGAACTGAAGTATTTTCCAAAGAGAGATGTCGAAACCTTTATCCGCAATAGGGTTGGTGCAGATCGAGATAAAAATCGCTCAGTTCAGGTGACAAATGACCAGGTTTCCTTGACAACATATATTATTCGAAGATTTCTGTTCCTGGCCTTTGTTCTTTTCGGCGTTTCGGTTCTGATTTTTTCAATTCTCATGACCTTCAGCCCGGAACGCAGGGCTATGGCCTATGTCAAGTCTCCCCAGCAGGTAAAGGACCTTCCCATCATCGTCAAGCAACTTGGGCTGGACGATCCCTTCCATATTCAATACTTTCGATGGATACGACAAGTTTCCTCGGGTAATTGGGGATATTCATTTGTGGCGGCCATGCCGGTCTGGGATGCCTTCTGGTATTACTTTCCCATCACCTTGGAGCTCAACCTTTATACCATACCGATTATCATTATTTTCGGTATATGGCTGGGGACGGTATCTGGAATTCACAGGGATACCTGGGTAGACCATTCCACACGCATATTCGCCATTATCGGCTGGTCCCTGCCAACCTTTTTATTCGCTCTGATTATCCTGATGTTTTTTTATGGTTATTTCAATGTATTCCCCCCAGGTATCATCGACGACGGTTTCAACGTCTGGATTCGCGAAAATCCCGATCAATTCAAACGCTATACCTATTTATATACCCTTGATGGTCTTTTGAACGGTCGGCCGGATATTACCCTCGATGCAATTTCACGGCTTGTGATGCCGGTCTTTACCCAGGTTGTGGTGGTGGTGGCCATATTGCTGCGGGTAATGCGTTCCAGCATGATCGAGGAAATCTCCAAAGATAACGCCATCACCGCTCTGGCCAAGGGCGCGGACCACCATACCATTTATTTCAAACATGCACGTAAAAATGCATTGATTCCGGTCGTAACCGTGGCCGGCTGGTTGGCTGCCTACTCCATGGAGGGCAGCATCGCCATAGAGTACATCTTCAACCGACAGGGTATCGGGTGGTGGCTGGCAAACGCTGCCATTTCCTTAGATCTCCCCGTATTAATGGGTATCTGCCTGTTTTTTGGATTGGTGTATGTAATCATTAATCTCATTTTGGATATCCTCTATGCCTATATTGATCCGAGGATAAGGCTCAACTGATGAGGATGGTATGAACAAAAAACAGCACCCCCGAATCAGAGAACTAAAATTTACGCTGAGCAGAATTTTCAGAAATCCGTCAGCTATCATCGGATTTTCACTGCTCTTCGTTTTTGTAACCGTAGCGGTGCTAGCACCCTATATCGCACCGCCCAAATATGCTCACAATCCCTATCTGATGCCACATAAAGGCTATTCCCAGACACCAAAACCACCCAGTTCAAAAAATATTTTCGGTACAACCTCCGGCCAGTACGATATTTTTTACGGTGCCGTCTGGGGAACACGAACAGCATTTAAAATCGGCATGTTTGTTATCGGTGTTGCCCTGATAATCGGTGTTTGTCTGGGAATTATCTCAGGATACTACGGTGGGATTATCGATGAAATCATCATGCGTGTGGTGGATATCATTTTTGCTGTGCCACTGCTGGTACTCACCATGGCCATCGTTGTGGCCTTCGGTAGGGGGCTGGATAAGGTCATGATTGCCCTGGCGCTTGTAAAATGGAGAGACTACGTCCGCGTTATGCGCTCCAGCATTTTAACATTGCGGGAGTTGGATTATGTCCAGGCTGCACGTGTCATGGGTGTCTCTAATTTCACCATCATGAGAAAACATATTCTGCCCAACGGGATCTACCCGGTGCTGGTCATGGCCTCCATGGATATCGGATCCATGGTAATTGTCGCTGCGTTCATGAGCTTTATTGGTCTGGGCGCCCCCAAAGGATATGCTGACTGGGGTCAGATGGTGGCACTGGCCCGTAACTATATTGTAGGACCGGTGGATGATCCCCTTAAGTACTGGCATGCCATCGCCATACCCGGAGCCTGTATTGTGCTCTTTGTCCTGGCCTGGAATCTGATCGGCGACGCACTGCGGGATGCGTTCGACCCCAAACAGAGAAGAAGATAAACTATGAGCGATAAGCTGTAAGCTCTAAGCTGCTTATGGCTTACAGCTAAAAAATTACAATTTGGAATTTTTTATGTCCAAACTCATCGAAACCATTGACCTCGTAACCAATTTTTACACCCATGAAGGTGTTGTAAAAGCCCTTGATAAGGTGAGTCTTTGTGTGGATCATGGTTGCACATTTGGTTTGGTGGGTGAATCCGGCTGCGGAAAAAGTGTCACGGTTCGGTCCATGATGCGTATAATCCAGGAGCCGGGAAAAATCGACGGCGGTAAGGTTCTATTCTATCCGGGAAACAATGGAAGTGAAACGGCAATCGATCTGCTTCAACAGTCCGAAGCCACCATGAAAGCCTTGCGGGGGGATAAAATCTCCATGATTTTTCAAGAACCCAATTCGGCCCTGAACCCCATTATGAGCATTGGCGAACAGGTTGCAGAGAGTTTTCTCTTTCATCGCAAAAAAGAGATGAGCCAACAGATATTGATGGATATGGATGCTTCCATCTCAAAGGCCAATCCATTGAAAAGTATTCTGAAAGCACTTTACCGGCTCGCCGCAACCCGCCCGGAAGCGTTGATTCTGAAACTTTTCAGCAAGACACCCCTGCTCAAGTCCTGGGAAAACAGATTGCACAAAGAGGCCATGAGGCGCGCTGTAGAGATTATAGCCAAACTCAGTATCCCCCATGCTCAGGATATCGCCCGACGCTATCCACATAATCTTTCCGGGGGTATGAAGCAGCGTATCGTAATCGCCATAGCTCTGGCCTGCAACCCCTTATTGCTCATTGCCGATGAAGCCACTTCGAACCTGGATGTTACCATCCAAGCTCAGATTCTGGATCTTTTAAAAGATCTCAAACAGAAAGTCATTTCATCGGTGCTTCTGATTACACATGATTTGGGGATTGTTGCTGAAACATGTGACCGTGTGGGTGTCATGTATGCCGGTAACCTGTGCGAAGTCGCCGATGTTAAAGACCTGTTCAGCGAACCCCGGCATCCATATACGCGCGCACTGCTCAATGCCGTTCCCCGATTTGCCCATGAGGGGGAGCTTGAGAGCATCGAGGGAAATGTCCCTAACCTTGTCAACCCGCCGTCCGGATGTCGGTTTCACCCACGCTGCAGGGATGCCAAATCAATTTGCAAAGACGCATTTCCAGAATCCACAAAGGTCGGAAATAATCACCAGGTTGCTTGCTTTTTATATACGGAAAAATCCCGTGAAAAATCCTGAGCGGTTAAATTATTTACGAAACAATTAGCAATTGAAATTGCCTTTATGCAGAAAATTATTGAACTGAAAAATCTGAAAAAACATTATCCTGTGTTGGGTGGTGTATTTCGAAGACAGGTGGATGCCGTCAAGGCCCTGGACGGTATTGATCTGGATATATACAGGGGCGAATGCCTGGGTCTTGTGGGAGAATCGGGTTGCGGAAAAACCACCACTGGCAAAGCCATTGTCCGGCTGCACAAACCCACGGAAGGCAAGATTGTTTTTTATCCCTCAGAGGAGGGCACCACCGCCGGAACCGACATTGCCAAGATTCCGCTAAACGCATTGAAACAGCTGGGAATACGCAGCAAACTTCAAATGGTATTTCAGGACCCCACCACCTCATTGAATCCCCGCATGCTGATAAAAAATATCATTGCCGAACCATTGAAAGCACAGCACCTATTCCGGGGTCGTGCTCTGGAAGATCGCGTGATGGAACTGTTGAACCTGGTGGGCCTTACAAAAGATCATTACCTACGTTACCCGCATGAATTCTCAGGGGGACAGCGACAGCGTATCGCTGTAGCGCGAGCCATTGCCACAAATCCGGATTTTCTGATTCTCGATGAACCAACCTCCGCCCTGGATGTGTCGGTCCAGGCCCAGATACTCAACCTCCTGCATGGGTTACAGCTCAAACTCAACTTAACGTATCTGTTCGTGACCCACCACCTTCTGGTGGTTAAGTATATCAGCCATCGACTGGCTGTCATGTATCTTGGGAAAATTGTGGAAATTGCCAAAACAGGCGATATTTTCAGCCATCCACACCACCCATACACCCATGCACTGCTCTCGGGCATCCCTGTTCCGGATGTTGAACACAAGCAACAACGGATCGTCCTAAAAGGAGATGTTCCCAGTCCTTTGAACCCACCCCCGGCTTGCCGTTTTCATACGCGCTGCCCCTTTGTAATAGACCGATGCAAAACCCATGAACCCATATTGGAAGATATAGGCAACGGCCACCGGGTAGCATGCCATCGACAGGCCGAAGTTGAAAAACTGGTCCATGACCGGTTTGGGAAAAGGAGCTCCGACAACAAAGCAATCTGAAATAAAAGCTGCTGGTCATTAAGGCCATATAGATATTCATTTTTTTAAATCTGGGAGACCTGTTCTTTCAACAATCCAAATTCCTTTTCAACAAAAAGGCAGGCTCAATGAAACCGGTATGTACCGGTTAAAAAGCATCAAAAGGAGGGCTGAAAATGATCAGGGTCCACATCAAGAGAAACGTGCCCGAAGAAAAGAAAGAAGCATTACTGGTACTCATCAATCAGCTGCGCGCTATCACCATGGGCGTTCCCGGGTATATCACCGGGGAAACCCTTAAGCGGGTTGACAAACCTGGGGTAAGTCTGGTGGTCACCAAATGGCAGTCCGTGTATTACTGGAATGCCTGGCTGCAGGGTGCTGAAAGGGCGGAAATACAAAAAAAGATCGATACATTGCTAGGAAATGAAACCCAGTACGAAATCTACGAGTTTGAATAAAATTGTCTTTAAATTTTGCCCTGTTCAGAAGTAGAGGCCATTACCATACCCCGGGAATTCGCGTATCGCAGAATTTACAATGATTCCCAACCAGATTATAGGTGGGAATAAAATATCCTTTTCGTTCGATCAGCAGCTCTTTACAGTTGTGGCAGTAAGTGTTGTTGCCTTCATGGTGGGGGAGATTGCCAACATACACATAATGAATCCCTTGCTGCATGGCCAATTCCCGATAACGGGTCAATACGGACACCGGGGTGGGGGGCAGGCGATCCAGTTTGTAACTCGGAAAAAATCTTAGAAAGTGCAGCGGATGGTCAGGGCCGATATTTTCTAAAATCCATCCGCACATGGCTTTGACCATATCCTCATCGTCTGTATAGCCGGGCACCACCAAATTGATCATCTCGAAATGAATGCCCTGTTCGTGCAGGGTTTTAAAGGTATTCAATACTGGCTGTAAACGACCGCCGTTAAGTTTCCTGTAAATTCCATCATGGTAAGCCTTTATGTTGAGCGTGGCCGAATCCAACACCTTGCAGAGCGCCAGAAGCGGTTCAGCGTTAATATATGCATTGGACACCCACAGATTATACAGGCCTGCTTCTCTGGCCAGACGGGCAATATCGATCATGTATTCAAAAAAGGTGCTGGGCTCGGAGTAAGTGTAGGCAATTGATCGGGCCCGGGCTTTTTGGGCGGCATCAACGACATCGGCCGGAAAAAGTTCGTAGTGATGTCCAAGCTCATGGGGCCTGGCCTGTGATATTTCCCAGTTTTGACAGTTCAGACAGCGAAAATTGCAGCCCGTAGTGGCAAGTGAAAAAGCCTTTGTGTGCGGTTTGAAGTGATAAAGCGGCTTTTTTTCAATGGGGTCGGTGTTCACCGAACAGGGATTGCCATAGGCCAGGCTGTATAACTTGCCGTCCAAGTTAACCCTGGAGCGGCAGACACTACGATCACCCGGCGCCAGTATGCACCGGTTTGGGCAGATGCCACAGATCACCTTGTCGTTCTTTATTTTTTTATATAGAAACCCTTCATGAGACCATTTCCACAGTTTCTCAGGTGCATCGCCTTTCAATACCTTGCCGCGAATGTCATTGACAACAGCAGCCTCACAGGAATCAGGTCTTAACGGGCCAAAGCCATGGGAAACAATGGCCGTGGCCAAACAGGCAGCACTGCCGTAGATAAACTGACGTCTTGATAGTTTGTTCATGGTAAATGATAATGTGTTTATATATCACACCCAATAAAGCATCGTTTGCCAAGTTTCATGAAATGTCCGGGCCAAGTTGTCCCCTGCCCATACCGATTAAAACCAGACTCATTAATTTCAAGCCGATCAAGCCCCCCGCGGTCCAAAGTATCCCCGCATAGGGAATCAGAATGACACTGGCCAACAAGGTACCCCAGGCAGCGCCCATCAGATCCGCTGAAAAAGAGCGGGTTGCCGCCATGTTATCACTACCCCTCAGAGTCATTGCCACAGGGAATTGAAAACCGCAGATCAGCGATATTACAAAACCGAACACCAGGTAAAAAGGAAATGGAAGATCCTCTGCAATAATGGTGATGGCCAGAATAAACAGCGATAGGGAAGCAATCAGAAGCACGTCGGTCACCACCAGGACCTGCCTGCCCTTATGGCTCAGCTGGTTACCGATCCACGCACCGGGTAATAAACCGGCCAAAAAAAGGGTGATAATGATCCCGATTTGAAGGTAAATATAACCGAAATAAATTTGAAATGCAAAGATAACCAATATTTCACTGCCCATTGTCATCGCCCCGGTTGAAAACAGGACAAACTCCTCCCTGGAAACACGAAACAGGTAAATAGCGGAAAGGATGGCAATCACGAGAAAAAAAACAGTCGGAGAGGTTTGGAATTTCGCAAACCACTGGGAAAACATCAAACGTATCAAATAGGGTGAATGATCAACATTGCGAGGGGTTGCCGGGTCCAAAAGTGTATTCAATCGATGAATTCTCTCAGGCGACAGATTGCCGTAAAAAAATCCGCTCAGGTATGTGGTGGAAATGTCTTTTTTTTCCAGGGCGGTCGGGATGTCTGTGGTCATATCGCCGTTGCTGCATATAAAATATATCTTCTGGCCGGGCAGCAGCAACACGTGTTTAAAATATGTTTTGGCAGTATTGTATAGAGAGGATATTTTTTGACGCTGGGGTTCCGCAAGATAGGTATCAAAGCCCTGCATTGAAAAACTCAGCACTCCCTCCTCTACAAGGTTTTTACTCGCCATTTCAAAAAAAGCATCCGTGTAAAAGCGATTGACTTGAAATGTGCTGGGCTCGGGCAGATGGACGATGATGGCATGGTAGTTTTTTTTTGATTGAGATAAGTAAGCCCGGCCATCCTGATGGATAATGTTTAAACCCTTGATCTTTTCGAGCATGTCAAATTGAAATTTCACAGCGGCAACTTCGGGATCCAGTTCCACGTAATCCACCGATTGTACTGAATATTTTTCCAACTCGCGCATGACACCCCCTGGGGCTGAAATCAGCAGAACATGTTGAATGGCATCCAGCTGGGACAACGGGTAATGAATGCTTTCTTCCGCATGGCTCTGGTTCTGATTGCTGAACATGGGTACGCCGTTCTCAAACAGGGTGAATTGATCCTGATCCTGATGGACTGCAATACGGCCGTATCGGGTCTCACGATGGAAAACCACCTTGCCTTGGGCAGGTACCAGAGAAATATTTTCAAGCCCGATACTGAATGCCAGAACCAGGACAGTAAACGTAACAGCGCTTAAAACACCGGGGCTGTTTCTACGGGTGGGAGTAAACAAAAAATAACTGGACACGATCAACGGCAGGTGTGCCAGAAACAAAGCAGTCAGGGGATTTACCCAAAAAACCAGAATAAAAGAAAATAAAGCACCGCCGGAGACATCTCCGATGTTGTCGGCGATATAAATACGGGCACCGGGATAACCAGCCGCGTGGGTGCGCAGAACAAAGAGACTGTATGGCAATACAAAACCAAGCAACAGGCAATAAGGGGCAATGGTTAGAAAGCTGAACAGCAAGGTGGGATAAAACCCCACTGAGCTTCCCTGGATAAATAAAAGGTCACGCAACTGGCGAATCGCCATGATTTGCAAAAGCGCAAGGGGACTTAAAACCAGGGAAAGCGAGGCCAGAATATGGGTGGTGGTTTTGCGTGCATTTTTCGTAAGAACGCGGGCCGTCAGGGTGCCGATACCACCCAGAATCAGCCAGTTGAAAAGAATCAGGGCAATAACGATTTCATTTCCCTGAAATTGCGTTAAAAACTCCCGAATGGTTAGCAGCTGGGTAACCACGGAAGAAATACCCGTGGCAATGACCACTCGAATTATGGCACGATCATTGTGCTTCTTCAAAATATTGAACCTGGTATGTCAAAATTTCCAATTCTGAATTTTTCCAGGCCTGGGAAGACAAGCCGGCCTTCATGCACAGATGGGAGAGAAACGCTTCAGGTCTGGGCAATTGCTCCCATACCTGAGGTAAAAAGGTAGCGCGGGCATGACCCTTACGGATAATGACACCATCAACATGGACACGAAGCTTCCTGATCAAATCCTGCCAGTCCCGATACACAAGCGGCTGTGGCTCCGTTAATATACTGACTTCTATCTGAATGCTCCCCAACTCTTCTTTAGATAGGGGAGCAAATCGAGGATCATGAAAAGCCGCATGCAAGGCATTGCGCTTGACACCTTCCAAAACAGTTTCCGTTGATGTCAGGTTGCCGATACACCCTCGCAATTGGCCGTTGATGTTAAGCGTGACAAAGGTTCCGCAGTGCAACTTAAAACGCTCATCTTTCAGGGCCGAAAGCAGGTTTTCAGAGTCGTGACCGGAAGCATCAACTCCCAGTTTGCCCATAATGGTTTCCCGGGCCAGTTTTACCAAAACCTGTCCCTGCGTTTCAGTAAATTGCCCACCAGCATTATCTTTGCCTCCCTTGGAAAGGTCTTCAAAGAAGGCCAGGGTGGCATATCCCACTACCCGAGATCGATCACCTGCCGTGTCACCGCTGTTGGAATAGTGAAGAAGCAGTGGCTGCCAGTGATAACGCCGGGCTATGTCTGCTAAAATTAAAAGCGGCATCTTCCCGCAAGCCCTGTTATCCGTCTTGATCAGTTTAACCGGTTTCAGGTTTAGGATCTCGTCAATGGTTTCCTGGTCCCTGATAACCGCATCCCCATAGGAAAGAAAATGCGATAGATCGGAACTGACCACCAACAAGGTATCGTCTTCAATAATTGAATTCAGGGCGTTTGATATTCTTGCCACGTCACCCTGCCCGATCATAACCGGTACCAGTTGAAAATCACCCAGGGCGTGTTGTAAAAAAGGCAGGATCACTTCCAGGGAATGTTCTTTGTCCTGGGATACCGGCAGTGATTGAAACAGATCCGGCTGCAGAAGCAAATTTTCAATGTCTTTGTGGAGATTGATTTTCCCCAGAGGGGTTTCATATGCCGTAGCATTGCAGATGGCAGCGCGTTTAAATCCCACACGATGATCGGGTCCCAGAAGAATTATTTTGGAATATTGCTCAGGTGATAAAACCCGGGCCGCATGCGCTGCGGTCCACCCCGAATACACATAGCCGGCATGGGGCATAACAATGGCTTTAAG
>JAHEIB010000125.1 GCA_024639645.1 Deltaproteobacteria bacterium | reverse complement strand
GGGCCATTCCATGGGTGCTACCGTCATGACCATTGCCGAGGCAATGCATGGCCCCAAGGCTTCCAGCATGATTCTGATCGAGCCTGTATTCTTACCACAGGATTTTTACCATATACAGCTTCGTGTTGAGGACCACCCCCTGGCCAGTCGATCTATCAAACGGCGCAATATTTGGGGAGACCCCGCTGAGGTGAAAGACGATTTCAGGCGTAAACCCCTGTTTAAGAACTGGGAAGATGAATTTCTGGATCTGTATATCGAGCATGGCACGGTTTCCCTTGAGACCGGGGAAATGGCTCTGACCTGCTCTCCCGAGAAGGAAGCCTCCCTGTTCATGGGTGGCATGGGATATGATCCCTGGCCCATGCTGCCAAAGGTTACCTGCCCGGTATTGGTGCTCGAGGGAGAGAAGAGCACCAATAGCGCCTTTGTCGATCTTAAAAAGGCCACCTCCAAGTTCCCGCATGGTACTTACCGTCTGATTTCCGGTGCTGGCCACCTCATTCCCATGGAAAAACCAAAAGAGATCATTGCATTTATTCTAAAACAACTGCCTTGATGTCTTTGTTTCAATCCTTATATTATGAGACATACGTGTCTCAAGAAACAGGCATCATGATATTTTTGAAACAGTATTCAGGCAGGTGATGATATCTTTACACAGCATCCTGCGTCAGTTTGCATAAATTGTTTCTATAGAATGTCGTAGAAATGAAAATTGGCATGTTTTTAGCATTAACTTTTCTATCCATAGGATAAACATTGTGTAAGAAGCTGATATCCAACAAACCAGACGGCACGGCCGCCATGGATAAAATCAACATATGATTTTATGGAGATAAGACCATGACCTTAGAAGAAATAAAAAAAAACAGGGATCTTGTAAACGTTATAGATTGGGACATGACGCCTGAAGAGGCTGTCCGTTTATATCTAGAATGGGGTAACAACTGGGTGAGGGGCAATTATGTCATCCGTTCCAAGGATGACGTGACCCATTATTTTGTCGTGAACACCTGGAAAAAAGATCCTGTAATATATCTGATTCGTCGCAATTCCGAGGATGCCGACGAATTGGCTGAATTCAAGATGCCTAAAACCATTGAAGAAAAATATATATCGGAAAATGGGCGTCTAAAAGGTGTTTTCGCTGTTACCGGTGATGTTAAAAAATGGTTGCAGAATGAACTGAAAGCAGCGTAAAACATGCACGCTCGGATCTATATCAAAGGCCTCTTTCTGCAAGACAACGGGTAGAACGCTCACCACATGAGCGACTGAACCATGTTATATCTAGTTGTACAACGATGTTATCAAGGGGGAAAGAATGGAAAAGAAAGTGATCACTGCCATGAAAAAAGCCGGAAAGCCCGTTAAAGCCGGTGAGATTGCCAAGGTGCTCGGCATGGAGAACAAAGAGGTATCAAAGGTGTTCCAAGAGCTCAAGAAGCAGGGCAAGATCGAGTCACCCAAAAGATGCTACTATGCGCTGAGCGAATAGGACCCGATATTTAAACCCTATAATTTAGATGGAACTGACCATCCAACATAGAACAGGAGGATTCAATGAATTTCAATTCGGTGGATGAAATCATCGCATATGCCCTGGACAAAGAAAAGGAAGCCGTATCCTTTTACAAAGAGATCAGCCAGAATGAATCTTTGGAGGCCGTGAAAAAAACCTTTGAAGGCTTTGCAGAAGAAGAAAAGAAACATGTCAGCATGCTTGAAAATCTGGGCAGCCAGAAAGAGAAGATTGCCGAATATCAATTTGAATGGATACCGGATATGAAGCGCAGTGACTATATGGTGGATGTTGCCTATGAGAAGGGTATGCATTATATCGAGATTCTGCGACTGGCCATGAAACGTGAAGAAGTGGCCCTGCAACTGTATAACGAGCTGGCCGCAAAGGCGGCGGACAAGCCAGAGTTTGTCCAGGTCTTTAAAATCCTGTCCCAGGAAGAGGCCAAACACAAAAATATTCTCGAGACCATTTATGACGATTACATGGCAGAGCAGGGTGATTAACACGGAAAAGTGCCTGGACGGCTCAGATCTCTATTTGCCTTAAAAAAGAGATGAGGGAAGAGAATATCCCATCAAGACAGAACCGTCGGTAGATTTAAAAAGTCCCATGGGTTGGAAGCTTAGAGAGCCTTCTGCCCATGGGACTTTTGTATTCTGACGCCATCGGCCATGGTGTTTGGCTATTCTTTAAATTTGATGTTGCGGCGTGACCCATCGCAGGGTGGTTTCTTTTTCGAGCCACCACAGCGACAGAGTGTATTGTGGTCGGCCATGGGCAGCAGGGTGTCGGAATCTTGATCATCGATTAGATCAATTTTTCTGGAAAGACGCTTTTGATTACGCCATTACAACGTTCAACGTGTCAGCTGGCGATAACGGATCCGCCGGGGTATTTCTGCATCGACACCCAGCCGTTTTTTGCGGTCAGCCTCATATTCAGTCCAGTTGCCGTTAAAAAAAACGACCTGGCTGTCTCCCTCGAAGGCCAGGATATGGGTGGCGATGCGATCTAAAAACCAGCGGTCGTGGCTGATCACCACCGCACAGCCGCCGAAATTTTCCAGGGCTTCTTCCAGAGCTCTCAGGGTGTTGACATCCAGGTCGTTGGTGGGCTCATCCAGCAGCAAAACATTGGCGCCTTGCTTGAGCATTTTGGCCAGGTGAACCCTGTTGCGTTGTCCGCCGGAGAGATCCGCCACCTTGCGCTGCTGCTCCGAGCCGGAAAAATTGAAACGGGCCACATAGGCGCGAGAATTGAGCCCTCTTTTCCCGATTTCGAGCAGTTCTTGCCCCCCTGTGATTTCTTCCCAGACACTTTTTCGCGGGTCCAGTTCGCGGCCCTGGTCCACGTATGCCAACTGAACTGTTTCACCGATTTTGAAAATTCCCCCGTCAGCTTTTTCTTGGCCGGTGATCATTTTGAACAGGGTGGTTTTTCCGGCGCCGTTGGGGCCAATGACCCCCACCATGGCGCCTGGGGGCAGTCGGAAACACATCTTTTCCATGAGCAGGCTATCCGTGTACCCCTTGGTAACCCCGTCAGCCTCGATAACCACGTCACCCAGACGTGGACCGGGGGGAATATAGAGTTCCAACTCTTTATCCCGGGTCTGTTCTTCCTGGGCCATCAGTTCTTCATAAGCATTGACCCTGGACTGACTTTTTGCGTGTCGGCCTTTGGGGGTCAAACGGATCCACGCCAATTCCCGGGCCAGTGTTTTCTGACGGGCGCTCTGTGCTTTTTCCTCCTGACGCAGACGCTCCATTTTCTGTTCCAGCCATGATGAGTAGTTGCCTTTCCAGGGTATGCCCCGGCCCCTGTCCAGTTCGAGTATCCAGCCGGCCACATTGTCCAGAAAGTAGCGATCGTGGGTGACGGCAATGACTGTCCCGGGGTATTGCTGAAGGTGGTGTTCCAGCCAGGCAACGCTTTCTGCATCCAGATGGTTGGTGGGTTCGTCCAGCAGCAGGATGTCGGGTTTCTGGAGCAGGAGACGACATAGGGCCACACGCCGTTTTTCACCCCCCGAAAGCATTTTGACCGGTGCTTCCCCCGCTGGACAGCGCAGGGCATCCATGGCCATTTCCAGCCGGGAATCGAGACCCCAGGCATCATGGGCATCCAGTTTTTCTTGAACTTCCCCCTGGCGTTGTATGAGCTTGTCCATGGCCGCGTCATCCATGGTTTCGGCAAAACTGTTGTTGATCTCTTCAAATTCCCTGAGCAGGTTTACCGTCTCCTGAACGCCCTCCTCAACCACCTCCCGTACGGTTTTATCGATGGCCACCAGGGGTTCTTGCTCCAGATAGCCCACCGTGAATCCCTTGGAGAGGATGGTTTCACCGTTGAATTCCTTGTCTTGACCGGCCAGGATGCGTAGCAGGGTTGACTTCCCGGCACCATTTAAACCCAGGACACCTATCTTGGCGCCATAAAAGTATGACAGGGAAATATCCTGCAATACCGGCTTTTTGTCGTAATATTTACTGACCCTGATCATGGAGTAGATCACTTTATCGGGTGTGTTGCTCATGTTTATTTTGTTCCTATGGATGTGACCCTTTGGATTTGATGGCAATTGTTATTAAATGTCTTCTGCCGATTGGGATGAAACACGCCAACGCAACTTAATATGTGCCCGCTGCTGTAGTTCAGGCTTTGGCTTTAGATGGTTGGCAGTCGTTGGGATCCTGTCGGCATTTTTTTTCCTTGGATTTTTCTGCCAGCCTGACCTTTCTTCTGTTGCCGGCTTCCCTGTTACGCCGTTTTTCTTCTTCGGTGGTGAGTATCAGTGGGGGAATCCGGGTAGGTTTATTATTTTGGTTCAGGGCCACAAATGTCAGGTAAGCGGATGCGGTGTGGCGGCTATTCCCGGTGACGATATCCTCGGCCTCCACCCGGACACCTATTTCCATGGATGTCCGACCCACCATGTTGATACTGGCCTTGATGGTGAGAAGGTTCCCGATATAGACGGGGTGGTGAAAATCCATGCGGTCAATGGAGGCCGTGACTACGGCGGAGCCCGAGTGCTTGACAGCCACAACGCCGGCAGCATCATCGATATTTTTCATAACCACGCCGCCGTGGGTAATACCGGCGAGGTTTGCATCCTGAGGCTGCACGATGTGTCTCAGGATGACACTGCTGTTATTGACTGTTTTTCCGTCCATAAATAAAATTATTCCAAGATGTTATAGAATACAACAATGTCATTTCCATTGTTTTCATACAGACAATCCGTGAGAATAGGCAATTATTCGACAGGCTCCCCTCGATTATCGTCAAGGATTGAAGACTGACTTGTCAAAGTGAGTTATGCCAAATAGTCAGTATAGCGGCAAAGCCGCGTCATATAAATTCACCATGCGAATTTATTTCCAGTAGGGGTTGATCAAATCCTCAAAAATCACGATGGCAGCTTCAGAACCATGGCCGGCAGCGGTAACGATTTGTTTGTAGCCACCGGCCACATCGCCGGCCGTGTATATGCCCGGGATGTTGGTGCGATAATTGTCGTGTTTGATAAAGCCGTCTTGGGTCAGTTCGACACCAAATTTTTCAGCCAGTTGATTGGTGGGGTCGTATCCGATGGCCATGAAGACACCGTCAACGGCCAGTTCGGATGTCTCGTCTTTGGCGTTGTTATGCAGCACCACCTTTTCCACATAGTGCTGCCCCTGTATTTCCTTGAGCTCCGTGTTGAACAGGATTGGTATATTGTTCTGAATAAGATTCTGGATGAGGACATCCTGGGCTTTGAGGGTGTCTCGACGGTGGATGATGGTAACGTCCACACCGACATTTTTAAGATAAAGCGCTTCTGTTGCGGCACTGTTGCCACCACCCACGATAATAACCTTGCGGTCCTTGAACAGGGCACCGTCACAGGTGGCGCAGTAACTGACACCATGGCCGCCAAGCCTTTTTTCGCCCGGGACACCCAATTGTCGATGGGAGGCACCGGTAGCCATCAGAACCGTGCGGGTATGAAACTTGCGCCGGCTGGTTTGGACCGTGATTTTATCCCCTGGCTGGATATCGATGACTTCCTCTCCGGGGAATATCTGCACATATTCAAGGGCATGGGTTACCATGATGTCAACCAGTGTTTTTCCGCCCACCTGCTTTAAACCGGGATAATTTTCAACAACCGGGGTAAGGGCCACCTGCCCGCCCAGAACCCCTTTTTCCACCACCACTGTCTTGAGTCCGCTCCTGGCAGCATAGATACCCGCGCTCAGGCCTGCCGGACCTCCTCCGATAATAACCAGATCTGTCTCAATCTCTGTTTCCTGGCTATCGGGGATAAACACGGTCTGCTGTTCCATCTTGTCCAGAGAAGAAATGAATAGCTCTTCTGTCTGGGCGCCCTGGGCGATGAGGACATCATTGGCGTAAGTTTGGGGAACGGACTGGGCGGCATATTTTTCAGCGAGTTCGGGATTGGCCTGAATGTCGATGATTTCCAGAGAAACCAGATCGGGTCTTTCAATGGCAGCCTTGAGTGCATTCTGTGCCTGCTGGGGACAGTAAGGGCATGAGGCGCTGACAAACACCTTGATTTCCCGTGGCGAATCCAGGCGTTCGATGACCTGAAGCGATGGCGCTGTGAGACGACTTTCCCGGCTACCGATCAATAGAAGTGCCTCGAGAAATATCCGGCCTTCTTCGCCCAGCGGTGCTCCGAGCCACTTGATTTGATACGTGTCTGGTGCAAGTACCAGTGTGGGTGAACTGTGAACCTGCCATTTCTGGGCCTGTTCATGGCCCAGGTTATATTCCTTGAGGGTGATTTTGTCTGTGATTTGTCGAAAAAACCGCAATCCCTGCCTGGCAGCATCGCTGAATACGTCGTTGATGCCGGGTTGGGCAAACAGGAATATAGGGATATCGTTCTGAATGTTTTGAAAAAGTTTCTCAATCTCTCTCTGGGCCTGCTCCATTTGTGCATCCTGTCCATTCGTCATATCTCTCTATCCTCCCGAAAAGTGCTTGATTTGAGTTTTGACTTATAAAATAAGTGTTGCGAGCCGATTGGCAAGTTTTTATTGAAGAATAGATAATAAGGAACAGGACTCGGATTTCCACGCAGCGAGATTGATGCAAATATACGGCGTCGCACTATAAAACTGTCGTAGTCTTGCGCGAATGGTCTGCGACACAGCGGATGCTTCAAGATCGTTTTAAAGGGTATTCGGGTCAGCGCTCGTCAATGGGTACAAATGCGCACTCGTCGGGACCGCAGTATTCACCCACGTAGTCTGACTCTGGTCGATACAAGGCCGGTTTTGGGGCGGCGCCGGCAAATTGCTCTTCGAGAATGTGTGCTACCCAGCCTGCCACCCTGGCAATGGCGAAGACGGGTGAAAACAGATCCACTGCAATACCCATGTAGTAGTACAGGGAGGCACTGTAAAAATCGACATTTACATAGATGTCGCGTCCCTTTTTCTCTTTAAAAGCTTTTTTGCCTTTCAGCTCCAAGGATTTAGACATCTCGTACCATTTAGGCTCTCCCAGGCGTTCACCCATGGCTTTTGACATGGGGGCCAGGATATGGGCCCGCGGATCATCGGTCTGGTAAACAGCGTGCCCCAGGCCCATGATGACCCCACCTGTCTCCAGAATATTGCGCACATAGTCTTCAATCTTGTCAATGGATCCGATTTCCAGAAGCATCTGCATCACACGTGTATTGGCACCACCGTGCAGCGCACCGGACAACGAGCCCACCCCTGCACCGACAGCGGCATACATATGGGCTCGGGTGGATGCCACCTCCCTTGCCGCAAATGTTGACGCGTTAAAGGAGTGCTCGGCATGCAGCACCAGGCAGACATCGAAATAATGGGTCAAATCGTTGTCAGGGATTTCTCCATTCAGCATATATAGAAAATTGGCCGCAATCGTCAGGTCAGGATTGGGTGCCACCAGGGGCTTGTCGTTTCGGATGCGATCCCAATAAGCGACGATGGTGGGAAATTTGGCAATCAGGCGAATTGCCATCCTGTCGGCTCCCTCTCGTGTGGTGTTTTTAATGTCCGGGTCGTACTGGGCTATAATTGACACTGCTGATTGCAGAACATCCATGGGTAATGCATCTTTAGGGCTATTCTGCATGGCCGAAACCAGCTGTTGTGGAATATCTCTTTCTTTGGATAGCAGCGAAAAAAAGTGTTTCAGCTCTTCTTTGTCAGGCAATTTTTCATACAGAAGCAGATAGACCACCTCTTCGAATGACACCTTTCCAGCCAGATCCTTGGCAAGATATCCTCTGTAGACAAGTTTTCCCGCCGCGCCATCGACATCACTTATTTTCGTGCTGGCGATGGTTATGCCTCTCAAGCCTGTATTCAAGAGTTCTTTTTTTTCTTCCATCGTATACCTCATGTGTTTTCATGGTTGGTTTTTGCCGGTTTTCAACGGTTTCAGTGACCAGTTCGGGTAAGATATGTGTGTCTTACAATCACCCGGTGGTGTATCAATACGATTAATTTGTTATGCAACATCTACTGATGGGTGTCTGGCTATGGGCGTGACGCACGAGGAGGCTGTCGGGTTTCCTGGTCTTTTTGGGTGCAGTCGGGGCATAAACCGGTAAATTCGAGATTATGGCCGATGATTTCGAACACAGTCGCTTGATACAGGTCATCTTCAATCTGGTTCAATGGCGCGATGGGCGCATTTTCTACACGATCACAGTTGACACACCGGATGTGGTAGTGCTTGTTGGGATTCCAGTCGTATCGCTTCAATGATCCGCTGAGTTTGAGTTCCTGTATCTCACCCAGTTGCGTAAGAATTTCGAGGTTTCTGTACACCGTACCCAGGCTGATCCTCGGGAGCCGCTTTCTCACCCTGCTGAAAATTTCATCCGCACTGGGATGGTCTTTTCTGTTCCTCAACTCCTCCAGGATGATCGTTCGTTGTTGTGTAGTCCTTAAATTCCTTAATTTTTGCAAGGGGTTCTCTTCTATGAATACAAAATTTATAGCCGTTGTCTTTAATCAAATACCTTGAACGGCAATAGTGAGCGCATTCCCCGTAGGTTCTGCCGTTCGGCAGTGCTTCGCATGTTGCAGGGTACGCTTCAATAAATATCTAAATGCTTAAAATTTAAAATGCGCATATTGGTTTAAGGCTGTTAACCCCGTAGCCGCAGCACGAGACGTCTCCAATCCCTAAGACAATGCAAGTATTCTGTCAAGAGAGGATTCCACCAAAGTTTTACAGATCTATAATCCAAAAGAATGGCAATCTATATAAGGAGACTTAAACTCCATGTATTTTTGGTGTATTGGAGCACTGGACTAATGGGTGGAAAATATTTAGAAGCTATCTCAAAAATGTCTTTTGGTCCAAATCCTGTGTTGTGTTCTCGTTTCAACGCCTCAAAATACTTCAGTATTCCTGCGGATTGAAACTTGACCCCGCCTTGACTTTGAGTCATAATCCTATTTTTGAGATGGCTTCTAACAATACGCATCTTCTTTTTTAAGGTAGATCTACCCACATATCAGCTTCATTGCCACAATGGCTGCATGTGGCGGACCCCTTGACCTGCTGTGCCTGTAACGGGTTCTTGGTATCAGGCTCGGACGGCGCGGCATCTGTTTCCAAATCGGTCAAGGTGCAGGTTACCAGCATTTCCGCTTCGTTGCCGCAATTCTTACATTCACATACCTTCTTGATTTTTTTTATTTGGGCCATGCTTTCCTCCTTATGAAAAAGGATAATCATTCTTTTTGCAATATGGGTTTCAGGATATCAAAATAAACAGCATTTGAAAATAAATGATCGACAGAAACCCTTAAAAAGGATATGAAAGACGTTCAGATATCTGTCAGGAAAGTCAGCAAACTCTATGAAATCCATACGAATCCAAAAAGGATATGATTTACCGATATCAGGAGAACCTGCCAGGGAACTGGTACGCCTGGCAACTCCCGAATGCGTGGCATCGTTGCCGGAACGGATACCCTTTGTGAAACCGCGGCTGCTGGTAAAAGAAGGTGATTCAGTTAAAATTGGATCTGTTCTCTTTGAAGACAAGCGCAACCCCGATGTAAAATTTCTTTCCCCGGGTGGTGGCAGCATTCAGCAGATAAACTTCGGAAAAAGGCGTGTTATCAAAGAGATCGTCATCAAACTTGATGGGGAAGAAGAGTGCGAATCATTCCAGACCTTCACTGAGGCAGACCTTGGCGTCATCAAAAGAACAGACCTTGTCGGCGCAATTATGAGGGGCGGCTGCTGGGGACTGCTGCGTGTATTACCTTTTGGTGATATCCCAGACCAGGAGACAGAACCCCCTTCCATTATTGTGAACCTCGATTCCAAAGAACCGTTTCAGCCTTCCCCGGAAGTGTACCTCAACGATGCAGTCGATCTGTTTCAATTTGGCGTCAACATATTGAAAAAACTATCGAAAAAAGTTTATATGACGAGTGCCGATATGTATGCTGGAGAAACACATTTAAAGGGCATGCTGACCCA
>JAHEIB010000124.1 GCA_024639645.1 Deltaproteobacteria bacterium | reverse complement strand
AACATATTCGTCGGATGATGTCGCCATTGGTAGGGTGATGGTGGAGATGGATCATGTTGGTATGGGCCCCAAAGACGGTTTTGATCCCGAAGTGCTGCGTCATTACAAGGATCGTCTGAAAAAAATTCTTCCAGGCCTTAATCGTCAATTTGTAGATCACTTTTACGGAAAGGTTTCGGAAGATAAATTCGCCGAAATAGGCTTTAGCGCCCTAAATCTGATGGGTTTCTATTTCTTTTTCCTATTTCGCAAACTGGCACACAAAGATACCCTCGCCCAGATCGCGCAGCTGGAAAACAGGAAACCGACCCCCTGACCTGTATCTCAAAATAAAAATCGATGGGTCATTAATAACCGGGCCTCGTTATAAGGAGGAAACAATGGGCTATACAGATATGAAAGGACATAAAGCGGATGAAATCAAAATTGTCCGAACGACGTCCACATTTGATTGTGGCGGACGCTGTCCCATCAAGCTTCACGTCAGGGATAACAAGATACTGCGCGTTGAGGGCGATGACATCGGGGACACCGGCCAACAACTTAGAACCTGCCTGCGTTGTCGGGCCTACCGGCAGTATGTCCACCATCCGGAACGGCTCATGCACCCGCTCAAAAGAGTAGGGGAAAAAGGGGAGGGGAAGTTTGAAAAAACTTCCTGGGACGAAGCCCTGGATACCCTGGCGGGCAAACTCAAACGTGTAAAAGAGAAACACGGCAATGCCGGTATTCTTCTGGCTACGGGGGGTGCTTACCTTGCCGGGCTTCACAACGGTGGGTTTGCGGCAGCACGATTGCTGGCCCAGTTTGGCGGCTATACCACCCACTACGGCAATATTTCGTCCGTAGGGGCCGTGTGGGCCTCCCTGACCCAGTACGGCTCGGTGATGGTGGGCAACAGCCGGGAAGACATGCTCAATTCAAAACTGATTATCCTGTGGGGATGGGATCCGGCCCGCATGATTTCCGGCACCAATACCATGTACCACCTGATAAAGGCCAAGGAGAACGGTGCCAGGGTAATCGCCATCGATCCACGCTATCACGACACCGCAGCAACCGTCGCCGATGAGTGGATTCCCATCTACCCCAGCACGGATACGGCCATGATGGTGGCCATGGCCCACGTTATGATCAAAGAAGATCTGCACGATCAAGCTTTTCTGGATAAATTCACGCTGGGTTTTGATAAATTTAAGGCATATGTCATGGGAGAGGAAGACGGCGTCCAGAAAACGCCGGCCTGGGCAGCAGAGATTACGGGTGTTGCGGCTGAGACCATCGAACGGGTTGCCAGGTTGTATGCCGAAACAAAACCGGCCGCCCTGATGGACTGCCAGGGACCTGCCCGGAGTGCCATGGGGGAGCAGTACAACCGGTGTGCATCTACCCTGTGTGCCATGACAGGCAACGTGGGCCGGCCCGGCGGCAGCGCCGGTGGTGGTCTCATGGGGATTCCAATCGGTCACATGTTCCGCATGTCAGCCATCCCGCCGGGCAAGAATCCCGTGGAACTGGATGGTCCTAAAGTCAAGGGCACCCTGGACATCCGGCTGCGTGTGGCCAAACGTATCCATATCAACAAGCTGTTCGATGCCATTTTAAAAGGCAAGGCCGGCGGGTACCCGGCCGATATCAAGATGATGTGGTCCATGTGCAACAACTATATCAATCAGACAGGCAACAGCAACAAGGCCCACCGCGCCCTGAAACAGCTGGATTTTCTGGCCGTGAACGAGCTGTTTTTGACAGCGACTGCCCGTTACGCCGATATTGTTCTGCCGGTGACCACGGCAGCGGAACGTTCCGATCTCACCAGGCCCTGGCCGTCGGGGCCCTATTTTACAATGGTTAACCGGGCTCTGGAACCTTTGGGTGAGTGCAAATCCGACCTGGATATTGCCGGCGAACTGGCAAACCGTCTGGGGATCGAAAATTTCAATCCATTTACCGAAGACGATATTCTGCGCATGTTTGTGGAACAGAACCCGGAGACAGCTCCGCTGATTCCCGACTTTGATAAATTCCGGCGTGAGGGTATCCACCGGGTGGCTCTTGAAAAACCCATCGTGGCATTTCAAAAGCAGATCGAGGATCTTGAAAATCATCCCTTTGAAACGCCGTCCGGAAAGATAGAGATATTTTCACAGCGCGTGGCAGACCTGAACAACCCCTTGTGTCCCCCCATTCCCAAGTACATGCAGGTCCCCGAAGATCGCAGCGACCCTCTGGTTGAAAAATATCCGCTGCAGCTTCTCACGCCCCATGCCAAAAATCGGGTACATTCCGAGTTATACAAAGTGGACTGGTTGCGTGAGGTGGAAGAACACCGGGCCTGGATAAATCCTGTGGATGCAGCGGCACGGGGTATTGCCGATGATGATAAAATTTATGTGTACAACGACCGGGGAAGGGTAATGATACCGGCCTGGGTGACCGAGAGGATCAAGCCGGGGGTTATATCCATATTCGAAGGCGCCTGGTACACACCGGATGAGAAGGGCATCGATCAGGGCGCATGTGCCAATACCCTGACCCGGGACGCCTATTCGGGGGGCGGGGCAGCAGTGATGAATACGTCTCTGGTGCAAGTTGAGAAAGTTTGACTATTTTTTAAACAGATTAAATAGTTTAACCTTATGTAAAGTGGAGAAATCATGCAAATAGGATTTTATTTTGATCAGACCCGCTGCACCGGCTGCAGCGCCTGCCGTGTGGCCTGTAAAGACTGGAACGATATTCCGGCCGGGCCGGAAAACTGGATGAACGTTCAATATTTGGAAAAAGGAACATGCCCGAATGTGTCTGTCAGCTATTTGATTGCCACCTGCTGGCACTGTGTAGACCCGGTATGTATTCCAGCCTGCCCGGAGAGTGCCATTAGCAAAAGAGAGGGGGACGGGATTGTTCAGGTGGACAAGGCAGCCTGTATTGGCAATGAAAACTGTGATGCCAAATGCCTGAAAGCGTGTCCCTACAATGCGCCCCAGTTCGGTCCTGAAAAAGGGGCCAAAATGGGAAAGTGTCATTTCTGTATCGACCGATGGGAGGCGGGGAAGGTGCCGGACTGTGTGGAGGCCTGCCCGGTTAGGGCTCTGGATGCAGGCCCGCTGGATGAACTGGAAAAAAAATATGGTAAAATCCGGGAAGCCGAAGGGTTCACATATTCCAAGCGGACCCAACCGGCGGTAATTTTTAAACCCAAGCCTAACCGCCAAGCTAGATAATTCAGCACTCGAGGTAAGGGTTTAACGGGAAAACTTCACGACCGCTGAGATGATTTTCATTAAGAAATCACAAAAGGGTAAAAGACAAAAAAAGAAATCGGAATTTCGTGATTTCATATTTTCGTGTTTTCGTGATTATACCGCTTGTCATAATAATGTTCCGGAAATAGGATGGCGGCATAAGGATTTATAGCAGAAAAACGGTCCTCAATCGGAATGTTTTTCTGACAACCCCTATCGATGATTTGTTGAGCGATATGCCCTGTACACCAATTTCCATAAAAACGATGAAAGGGGTTTTGAATGCCCAACGTCGATTTAAGTGTGATCGGAAAAAAGAACGATCCTGTTGCGTTTGAATATACCTGGAAAGACGTGGTGCTGTATGCCTTGAGCGTGGGCGCCACCGAACAGGAGTTGTCACTCGTTTATGAGGACGCACCCGGTGGACTCAAGGTCCTGCCGAGCTTTTGTGTGATCCCGGCCCTCAAGGCATTTCCTTACGTTGGGGATGTGGACTGGCCCCTGTTTCTGCACGGCGAACAGCGTATTCGTTTGCACAGACCTTTGCCGCCGGAAGGCAAGATCGTTCAGGTGGGTGAGGTAAAAAATATCTATGACAAAGGTAAAGGTGCGGTTTATGACATTCGCATTACCGGTCGTAGCATGGAGGGTGATCTGCTCTATGAAGCCGGGTATGTCAATTTTTACCTGGGTGCCGGCGGGTTCGGAGGAGATCCCGGGCCCAGGGGCGAGCGCCTTGATCCACCAGAAGGAGTGGCCCCTGATTTCCGCGTGTCTGATCGGGTGCCGGCGGCCCAGGCAGCACTCTACCGTCTCAACGGTGATGTCAATCCGCTGCATATCGATCTCGCGGCTGCCCGAAGAGCTGGGTTTGAACAACCGATTCTACATGGTCTGTGTACCTATGGTTATGCTGTGCGGGCGGTGATCAACGGTGGTCTCAGTGGTGACCCGGATCGCCTCAAAGGATTCAATGCACGCTTTTCAAGCCCGGTGTATCCTGGAGAAACATTAACCACCGAGGGATGGAAGATAGACGGCGGATATGTCCTAAAGGTAAGTACACCCACCGGTCCGGTTATGACCAGTGCATTTGTCTCCACCGAATAGTCTTTATTTTATACCGCTTGTCATAATCATGTTCCGATAATAGTATGGCGGCATAAGGGTTTGTAACAGTCATAAGAGGGGAGCCATGGCAGCTAAATTTTATAGTGAAAGAAATCTGAAATTTATTTTATACCAAGTACACGATGTGGAATCGCTCACCCAATATACATATTTTGAAGCGCATAACCAAAAAATGTTTGACATGGTCCTCAAAGCCGCCGGAAAGCTTGGCAAAGATCTTTTGTTTCCGATATTTGAGGAAATGGATCGCAATCAGCCGGAGCTGGTAAACGGAGAGGTCCGGGTTCACCCCTCGGTCCGTAAAATAATGAAGGAATATGGGGAGGGCGGCTGGATTACGGCACGGGTTCCTTTTGAACTGGATGGTGAACAGCTCCCCCATTTGGTGGCCGATGCCTGTGAATATATTTTTCAGTGTGCCAATTATTCTGCCAATGCCTATCCCGGTTTAACCACCGGTGCGGCCAATTTGATCGAAACTTTTGGCAGCAAGGAACTGTATGACACCTTCACCCCGAAGATGTACAAAGGTCAATGGCAGGGTACCATGGCCTTGACCGAGCCCGAAGCGGGCTCTTCCCTGTCTGACATCACCACCATGGCTGAGCCGACCGGGGAAGGCTATTATCGTATCAAGGGTCAGAAGATCTTTATTTCCGCCGGTGATCATGATGGCGTCGACAATGTGGTGCATTTAATGCTGGCCAAAATAGAGGGTGCGCCTGCCGGGGTGAAAGGCATATCACTGTTTGTGGTGCCCAAGAAACGCCCGGATGAAAACGGTGGGCTCATTCCTAACGACGTGGTAACTTCCGGTGTTTATCATAAGATGGGATACCGTGGGTGCCCCATTGCCCAGCTCAGTATGGGCGATAAGAACGACTGTCACGGATGGCTCGTGGGGGAGCCTCATAACGGTTTGAAATACATGTTTTTGATGATGAACAGCGCCCGGATAGAGGTGGGGTTGGGGGCTGCTTCCATGGCCACCGCAGCCTACTATGCTGCTTTGGCGTATTCAAAGACCCGTCGCCAGGGCCGCAAAGTCTCTCAAAAAGACCCCAGCCTGCCGCCCGTACCCATTATCGAACACGCAGATGTCAAACGTATGCTGCTGTTTCAGCGGGCCGTGATTGAGGGGGCCCTTTCTCTTCTGATGCAGTGCAGCAAGTATCTGGACCTGCAACATGTGGTCGGCAATGAAGAAAAGGATAAATACAATCTGCTGCTGGAAATTCTGACACCAATCGCCAAAAGCTATCCGTCGGAAATGGGTGTTCAGGCCATCAGCCAGGGCCTGCAGTGCCTGGGGGGCTCAGGTTATTGCGACGACTATCCTCTGGAACAGTATTTTCGCGATGCCCGTATTCACCCGATTCACGAAGGCACAACAGGTATCCAGGCCATGGATCTTCTGGGTCGCAAGGTGATCATGCAGAACGGGCAGGCTTTTGAACTGTTGTTGTCGGAAATCCAGGCGGCCGTTGCTGCTGCCTCAGATTTTCTTGAACTTCAGAACCATGCCCAACAGCTTGACGAGGCTTTGACGAGTCTACAAGAAGTTACCGGGCATTTAATTGCCATTGCAGGGACACAAGGCCCTGAATATTTTCTGGCGGACGCCACCCTGTATCTGG
This sequence comes from Deltaproteobacteria bacterium, assembly GCA_024639645.1. Classification (GTDB taxonomy): domain Bacteria; phylum Desulfobacterota; class Desulfobacteria; order Desulfobacterales; family B30-G6; genus B30-G6. Next base: position 4,029 of record JAHEIB010000124.1, on the reverse strand, counting down.
AACTTTTTGGTATCGTGGTTGTGGCCTGGCAGTGGCTGCTGCAGGGTAATGCCATCCAAAAGGCCTTGAGCACCAATGCAAAAAAGAAAGATTTGAATTTCTATCACGGGAAAATAACGGCGCTACGATATTTCTATGCTTACGAGCTACCCAAAACACAGGGTTTGACCACACGTCTGATGCATACGGATGGGTTGACGGTGGAAATGCGCACCGAATTGTTTAATGACTGATTTTACATGGGGAAAACAAACTTGGAGGAGGCGGCAATGAAAATTTTAAGCGTAAACATGACAGAGGCTACCATAAGCGTTGAAGACCTTCCCCGGGGATATAGGGGTTTGGGGGGCAGGGGGCTGACATCAACCCTGATTAACAATAATGTGCCGCCTTCCTGTGACCCGCTGGGACCGGACAATAAACTCATATTTGCACCCGGTCTTCTCACCGGAACCACGCTGGTGAATACGAGCCGGCTATCCATCGGGGCCAAAAGCCCGCTGACCCAAGGGATAAAAGAGAGTAATGCAGGGGGAACCGTGGCAGCCTCATTGGGGAAGCTTGGAATTGCCGCCATCGTCGTTGAAGGCCAGGCACGCCAGGGTGAGTACTATCTATTGACCATCGATGCAAAAGGACACGCCGCCCTGGAACCCGCCATTGATTACAGAGGCCTGCGGACGTATGCGTTGGTGGAGAAACTGCTTAAGGTTTATGATGAGAAAAGTGGTGTGCTTTGCATCGGGCCTGCCGGTGAATTCAGAATGGCATCGGCCTCGATTCAGAGTTCGGATGCCGATGGCCGTCCATGCAGAGCCGCAGGTAGGGGCGGTCTGGGAGCGGTCATGGGTGCCAAAGGCTTGAAAGCGATTGTTGTGAGCCCTGCCGACAAGCATTCGGAGACCCTGGCAGATGCAGATGCGTTCAAAGAAGCTGCCAAGGCTTTTGCAGCGGCCGTTCAGGCGGATCCTTTTGCCAGCCAGATATTGCCTTCCATGGGGACAGCAGCACTCACGTCAATGGTAAATGCCATGGGCGCTTTTCCCAGTCGAAATGCAACCCAGGGCGTTATGGAGAATCACGAGAATATCGGCGGCGAAAAGATGGTGGCACTTATCAATGAAAGAGGCGGAAAAGTAGGCCATAGGGGGTGTTCCCAATGTATTATTCGCTGTTCCAATGAATTTGTAGATCAAGAGGGGCAATATATAACCGGCTCCCTGGAATATGAAACCATCTGGGCTATGGGAGGCATGACCGATATTGCTGATTTGGATACCATAGCCAGACTTGATTTTATGGCGGATGATATCGGACTGGATACCATGAATACAGGCGTGGCCATGGGCGTGGCCATGGACGCAGGTTACAAGAGCTTTGGCGATAGCCAGGCAGCCATTGAAATGATGGAAGAAATTGCCCAGGGTACTGAGATTGGAAAAATACTCGGAAACGGCCCCCTGGCCGTTGGAAAACATTTTAACCATCATCGGGTGCCCGTAGTGAAGGGGCAGAGCATAGCTGCCTACGATCCCAGGGGCATGCAGGGAAATGGTGTTACCTATGCCACTTCGCCCATGGGAGCGGATCACACGGCCGGAAATCTAGTCGGCAGTTATCTGACGGGTCAACTCAATCCCCTCGAGATCGATGGTCAGGTGGAGGCTTCACGAAACGCTCAAATTTTTATGGCTTATCTTGACTGCACCGGTCTTTGTCTTTTTGCGGCAGGCGCAATGGCAAGCCCCGAGGGAGCCCAGGCACTGGTTAATATGATTAATATCAAATGTGGTACCCAGCTCGGAACGGATGAAGCCTTGGGTATGGGCGCCCGGATATTGGAGGTCGAGCGTGAATTCAATGCCAAAGCCGGTTTATCCAAAGAAGACGATCGATTGGCCCGTTTTTTCTACGAGGAACCGCTGCCGCCACACAATAAAGTGTTTCTTATCAGTGATGAAGCGCTGGACAGTGTTTACAATTCTGAACCAATATAGTAAAATACAACCATCTAAAATCTAACAGGAAATGTCGGATTTGGATGTCTTCTCATGCGAATGGCAGGTAACCGAACAAAATAAAGGAAGAAAAATGAGTAACACAGACGTGTTGAACAAAACGTTTCATTTTATTCTGAAACGAATGGTGGACACGGGCCAGGCGCCGCACTACACAGAGATTGCGGCCGAGTTGGGCGTTTCACCGGAAGACGGGCGAAAAACCATGCATACGCTGTTTAATTCCCGCATATACGGCTGGCTGTTTCCAAAGACGGATTTAATCGCATCGTTTGCTCCTTTTAACAACCAGCCGACCCAGTTTCGTGTTAGCGTTGAAGGAGAGCAGAAGTGGTTTGCCCAGTGAGCATTCGAATCGCTGGCGGTCAGCTGGCTGTTTCCAGGAAAAAAGGTCCGCATCGACTCACCTTGTCTCGATTGTGGTGAACCCATCCGTATTGAAATGTGTGACGGTATTATCGAAAAAGCCGATCCAAAAGGATTGATCGGCTATGTCGCCCTTCCCGTATCCAAATGGATGTCGGATGTCGCTTTTGCCTGAAGTACCATGCTTTTCTTCCGGTCGGAAGAACATCTGAAAAACTGGGCGCGGTACGATTCTGCCACACTGGGGGGTATTTCCCAATTGGAGGGTTTGCTGTCCATGTTTTCCAGCAACGTGTTTAAAAGACGGATGGACCTGGATTACTTTTCCAACATGAAATCCTATGTAGGAGAATTGCGCGGAGAACTTGGCGGCAATGATAAAATCGGTGTCTTTTTGAAGTCTTAGTTTCACCTGAACTGAGGGAATTTTATCTTGATCTACACCAATCTCCTGCGGATCAAGGGTTTGCAAAAAGCCTGGACAGAACCGCTGGTATGCCTACGCTTTTTGCGAACCATCCTCCATCAAGATCTCGCATATCTCTTCGGGAAAAATCGCTCAGTTCAGGTGACGATTACGATTAATTGATCCTGTTTCTCAACTTACCAGAACACTTGAATGTCACGACCCGCCTTCCCCAGAGGGTCATGTCTGATCCCGTAGCCGGATTTCTGCCTCGTCTGGGTTTTTTTTCCTTGACGCAGAACTTCCCGAACCCTGAAATAAGGACATCTTCCTCTGACTCCAGGGTTTGTTTGATAATTTCCAAAATGGATTCCACAGTGTCTAGGGACATTCTTTTAGTGAAACCGACCTCATGAACCTTTTCCACGATATCATTTTTAGTTAGTGTCATGTGATAGCATCCTTATTTCTTTATCATGCCAACTGTATAGTGTACCCACGCCATCGAAATCGCTTCCTATATGGGGTGGATAATTGCTCATGATAGAATTTAATAATGCCAAAGAAATAGAATAAAGTCAAATGGATGTGGCAAGGCGTTTAGAATTGCTAGATTCCGGGTAAGATTTGAAACGGGGAACGTAGAATATAATATTTGTATGCTTTTTATTGTGAACTTAAATGTCTGCAACAGTATGTTTTAATTTTAAATATATACTTTTCTTATGAAAGGTTGATTCTTTTTAAAGCAACCGATTCATGCCAAGTGATCAATGGAATATTGTATTGACAAAACGTGTATGACTCTTAAAATAAAAAAAATAAAATGGTGAAATGATCAAAAGGAGGGGTGCAGATGAAATTAGGAATACGACTTTTATTACTTTTGGTGATGGTATGCATGATAGCACCTGCCGTACAGGCTACAGATGTATCGGTCGGTGGCGGTATCGGTTTTACCCCTGATTATGAAGGCTCGGAGGATTACACAGCGGTTCCAGTTCCCGTGGCTGATGTTAGATTTGAAAACGGGATGTTTATAACATTAGTTGGCTTGAATCTCAGGGCCAACCTGCTTCCCAACAGCATGTGGCAGTTGGGCCCGGTGTACAATTATCGTGGAGAGCGTGACGATGTGGACAACAAGGCCGTAGACGACATGAAAGATGTGGACGACACCGGTGAGCTTGGTGTTTTTGGGGGTCTTGCGTACCAAAACTGGTTTGCTTCCGTGGAACT
>JAHEIB010000270.1 GCA_024639645.1 Deltaproteobacteria bacterium | reverse complement strand
GCATCTCCACGCACGCCATCAACTTGTCGTGCGGGATAGTATCGAAGGAAGACACGACACACTACCCACCTCGACGGTTATCCTGAAAAAGTAAAAATTATCCGCGATCGCCATCCGCTACAAGGAAAACTTTTGGAGGTTTTAAGCTGGCACCGTCGAGAAGATATTTTGTATTTAACCCTAGTATTACCTGATGGTAGTAGGTCTTTTATTCCAGCCGTATGGACAAATCTCCATGAAATTTGTCCCCAAAAATCACTACCCCTAAACAGAAAACCCCAAACCGATCTTATTGCCACGGCAACAGCTTTTTTACATGCACGTAAGATTGTAGACGCTCTTCTTGGTAAACCTCTTTCTACAAAGCAAAAATTGCAAACAGCTTCTAGAAAGGAGAATAGGCATGCTAAAACAGCTAAACCTTTGGCCCACCCAGGAAGAGCCCTCCCAAACTCAAGAGATTTGGCAAACCCTCGATCACGAGCAACGAAGCCAGGTAGTAATGACTTTAGCCCAACTGATCCGCAAAATAGTTTGCCCGGAGAAATCAAAGCAGAGCAAGGGGGCCAATAATGAGCATCAATAAAATAATCAAGCCGACCCACCTGCAACGACAGGCATTTGTATATGTGCGGCAATCAACTGCAGCACAAGTTGAGCATAACCGAGAGTCCACAGAGAGACAGTACGGATTAAAGGATCGGGCTATGGATTTGGGTTGGCCGAAACACCAGGTTAAAATCATAGATGAAGATTTGGCACAGTCAGGTGCCAACAGCTTGCAACGTAGCGGTTTTACAAAGATGATATCGGAAGTCGCTCTCGGCAGAGTTGGCTTGGTTCTATCGCTTGAAGTATCCAGGGTTGCACGCAATAACTCCGACTGGTATCGTCTACTTGATCTATGCAGTGTAACCAACACACTGATTGGCGATGGAGATGGTCTCTATCATCCGGGACTCTTCAATGACCGGCTTTTACTTGGTATGAAAGGAACCATGGCAGAGGCCGAATTACATGTGATAAGAGCCCGGCTCGAAGGTGGCATTCGCAACAAAGCCGCCAAGGGAGAATTACGCCGAGGGCTACCGGTAGGTTTTATCTGGGGAGAGCGCGACGGTGAAATCCTAAAGCATCCAGACCAGGCCGTCACTGGCGCTATTCATACCATTTTTGAAAAATTCCCTCACCTGGGATCAGTGCGACAAGTGTGGCTTTGGTTTCTATCGAAAAAACTTCCTTTCCCTTTACAATCAAACCTTTTGCCGGAAATTAAATGGGTCACGCCATCTTATCATGCTATTCATGCGATTTTGACTAACCCAACCTATGCTGGAGTTTACACCTATGGCAAAACCAAACAAGAATGTTTTATTGATAAGAATGGACAAGTTAGAAAAAGAGTAAAGCGCTTACCTCGATCCCGCTGGGCAGTTTTCATACATGACCATCATAAAGGTTATATCGATTGGGAGACCTACGAGATGATCCAGGATAGAATTTCAAAAAACACTCGACCTATTTCGCACAAGGAATCCGGTGCCATTCGAGAAGGTTCTGCCCTGCTACAAGGCCTCGCTACTTGTGGACAATGTGGCCGCAGGCTTAAGGTCTACTACCAAGGGAGAAATTCTTCTCCAGGATACTATTGCGCAGCCAATAATGCCGTTGCAGGGCGGGCAAAATTCTGTATGCGTGTCGGTGGTGTTACAATCGATACTGCAGTGGCTGAAGCTTTTCTTAAGGCCATTAATCCGGCAGCAGCAGAGGCGGCCTTACTTGCAGAAAATAATATTGAAGCAGATCATGACGCTGCCCTTGAGCAGTGGCGCCTCCAGGTTGAACGATTCCGCTATGAAGCTGAACGGGATGAGCGTCGTTTCAATGCAGTGGAACCCGAAAATCGGCTCGTCGCTCGTACCCTGGAAACTCAATGGGAAACATCCCTCAAAAAGCTTAAAGATGCCGAAATAGAATTTGAGCGTCGAAAACACCACAGCCAAAAAAAGTTAACCGAAGAGCAAAAGACTGTGATTCGAACGCTCAGTAACGACATTAAAAAGGTTTGGCATGCTCCCTCAACTACCCCACGCGACAAAAAAGAATTGCTCCAGACACTGTTGCAAGAGGTAAATATCACCGTAGACCGAACCAATAATATTGCACATTTAATTGTTAGATGGAAAACTGAATCTGTTTACGAGCTCGACGTCAACCTTCCGCAACGTAATTCTCCTCCTATCCGGACTAAACAAGATACCATTGATCTTGTCCGCCGACTTGCAGTCCATTACACAGATGCAACCATCGCCGGTATCTTAAACAGGCAAAATAGGCGTACGGCTTGTGGCCATGAATTCACTGCAAACAGGGTTGGAAACCTTCGTCGCCATTGGAACATCCCGAAATTCGCAGGCAATTCTTCTGATAAGGGTGAACTGGTGACCATCCGCAAAGCAGCCGATATGCTTGGCGTGGCACCGTCAACAATTCATCGATGGCTTGCCGACGGATTTATTGCCGGAGAACAAATTACCCCTGGGGCACCATGGCAAATCCGAATGACAGATGAACTACGATCACAATTTTTAAAAAAAGCACCAGAAGGTTATGTAACCATGAAGGAGGCCAAGATTGTTCTTGGTGTTTCGCGACAAACAATTTTGAATCGAATAAAAGCCGGGAAACTCTCTGCTGTCCATGTGCGACAAGGAAAACAGATTGGCCTCTATATCAAGGTCACAACAAGACAATTGGAACTATATTAAATCCTATAGAAAAAGCGTTGCAACGTGTAAAATTTCAAGAGCAATTTTACGTAACCTTCGAAAATATTGAGAATTACCAACTATATCTAAGGGTTAAGCGAAAACCCAAAAAAGCATAAACCTTTCATGAAAGGAGGTGCATTATGACGAGGGCTCCAAGAATCCACTAACATCTGCATCCACTACCCAACTGATATTCATACCCCAGCATTTCCTCTCAAGTTCTCTGAGAGCACCATGCTGGCTATGACCTGTACGGAAGCCGTGGGAGAAATCATAAAAATCATGATCGTAGATAGGCGACAACAGCATCACGCATGCCCGTTGGACAACCTTGTCCTCAA
>JAHEIB010000269.1 GCA_024639645.1 Deltaproteobacteria bacterium | reverse complement strand
GCGAAGCGCAATGCCATCATCCGGCGGCTGCCTGCAGTGGAAACACTTGGCTCGGTGACAGTAATCTGTTCGGACAAAACCGGCACCCTGACCCGCAATGAAATGACGGTTACCACGATCATAACGGCCGAAGGGCTCTATCAGGTTGATGGAGTCGGCTACGAACCGCATGGTGGATTTTCTCGGCATGGCAATAACATAAACCCGGAGGATGATGCACTTCTCCTGGAATTAGCCCGGGCCGGTGCTCTGTGCAATGACGGCGCCCTGTTGCAGCAGGATGGAGAGTGGCGCGTCCAGGGCGACCCTACAGACGGCGCCCTGATCGCTTTGGCCATGAAGGCCGGTCAGGATCCGGAATTCTGCAGCCGGGAATACCCGCGGGTTGATGCCATCCCCTTTGAATCGGAACACAAGTTCATGGCCACCCTGCATCATGATCATTCTGGTCATGGCTTCATCTATCTGAAAGGTGCTCCGGAACAGGTGCTTGAAATGTGCAGCAGGGAGCGCAGGGATGGCGACGATCATCCCATCAATTACAGTTTCTGGAAGGAACAGATCGACTCCATTGCCCGGCAGGGCCAACGGACACTGGCCGTGGCCTACCTGGCTGCCGTTGATAAGCGCGAGATGAATTTTAACGATGTGCAAGGTGGTCTGACCCTGCTGGGCCTCTATGGACTCATAGATCCGCCCAGGGAGGAGGCAGTGGCCGCGCTTGAAAACTGCCGCACGGCCGGTATCAGGGTCAAGATGATAACCGGCGACCATGGACTGACCGCAACCGCCATCGGCGAAAAAATTGGCATGGAAACAGGGGATGGGGCTGTCACCGGCAGGATGCTCGATACAAACGGAGATGATGAACTCCAGCTGCTGGTGCAGAAAACAGACATTTTCGCCAGGGTCAGCCCGGAGCACAAGCTGCGGCTGGTAAAGGCCCTGCAGGCCAACGAGCAGGTCGTGGCCATGACCGGTGACGGCATCAACGACGCCCCGGCCCTTAAACGAGCCGATATAGGAGTCGCCATGGGATTGAAGGGCACCGAGGCGGCAAAGGAAGCTGCGGAAATGGTACTGGCCGATGATAATTTCGCCTCCATCGTCCATGCCGTGGAAGAGGGGCGCACGGTCTACGACAATATCAAAAAAACCCTGGCTTTTGTCCTGCCCACCAACGGCGCACAGGCCGGCATTGTCATGGCTTCGGTAATGATGGGGATATCCCTGCCCATCACTCCTCTGCAGATCCTGTGGATCAACATGGTAACCTCTGTGACCCTGGGGCTTTCACTGGCATTCGAGCCGCCTGAAGGTGATGTCATGCTAAGGCCGCCCAGGTCCCCCAGGGAGCCTCTTCTTACCCAGTTTCTCACCTGGCGCATCATTTTCATATCCACGATCATTGTCATGGGTACCCTTGGCCTTTTTCTCTGGGACCGTGCCCATGGAGAAACTTTGGAAATGGCCCGAACCACTGCAGTCAACACATTGATATTTTTTCAGATTTTCTACCTTTTCGGGGCACGCTACCAGTATACCTCGGTACTTTCGCGGGAAGGTCTCTTGGGCAACAGGGCTGTCCTCTATGCTGTGGGTTTTATTATCTTGCTGCAGATGTTCTTTACCTACCTGCCATTATTCCAGGATGTCTTCGGCACAGAAGGGATCCCAGCGGGTGACTGGCTGCGTCTTCTTTTGTTCACGCCCCTGGTATTTATCCTGGTCGAGGTTGAAAAAAGGATTATGCAGCAGATTGAGAGAAAGAAAAAATGAATACTTCTTGCCAACATCTACGGTTTTGTCTTAATAAATCTGACACAACATGTCCACTGTACATCTTCACTTTCTGGATGTTCCCACCAAAACCACCCTCCCCATAGACTCCTGAGAAGGGTGGCGCGGTGAGCCTTCTTTCTATTCCATAGTTACTGGCCCCAGTCCGTCCCAGTGGCACTGGCGGCGGCGTCAACTGCCTCCAGCAAGGTCTCACGCTTTAGTTAATACCCATTTGTCAAGCCTGACCCGCTACTCATTGGCCGGTTTCACCTAGCGCCAAACAAATATCTATTATTGAGCAAAAAGCACAGGCAATACTTGACGCTAGGGCACAGTTTCCAGATGCTTCTTTGTCTGATTTATATGATGCTCTCATAATGCCACAGGTGCTATTGAAGGCTCACCAGGCGCTGGATAAAGCAGTGGATACAGCTTATGGAAAACGTAGTTTCAAATTTGAAGCTGAACGCGTAGCATTTCTTTTCGAACTTTATCAAAACTATATAAATTAAAAGCCCCTCCCAAGTCATCGGAAAGGGCCTTTTTCAATGGACACTGATACTGTCAGTATTCGTGTCTATCGTGTCTCTATCCCTTCATCCCTCATGTAATCCTTCACTGCTTCTATAGGCACTTCCTCTCTATGGAAAATGAAACGAGATTTGTCGACCTTGAGCCAGGCGGCCAACAGGCTCCGAAAACGTGCAGCAAGTGATAAAATACTTCGCGCAAAGATTGAAAGTATTAGAAAGACGCTTTAGTTAATACCCATTTGTCAAGCCTGACCCGCTACTCCGCTATACACAGGTATACACAGGTGATTTTTACCCCAGCTTTGTCACCTGGTCGGTGATTTCCGTGAAGGCCACGTCAAGGTTGAGGATTGAAAGACCTGTCGTTAAATTTTCCGAAATCATCAGTAATTTTTGTGTAATATGATCCGGAGTCATGATATATCCTTGAACGGTTGGCAGATGTTGTCAGTATGATTCTCTTCGTATTGCCCACTGGGATAGATATTGTAAATGTTCCGTCATTCTTCCGATAATTGTAGTTGACTGAGTAATTAGGAAATTTTGATCTGCCTTTGAACGTCACAAGACCAAATTGGCATGTTTGGTTGTTAAAAAATATCAAATCCTTTTCGCTGTTGTCAGGGTCGTATGTTAATTCCCAACCACCATGAAGCCATGGGAGAGCATCCCGGTAACATTTTGAACCTGACCAAGAGAGCCCTATACGGTTGCCCGTTGGCTGCTCAAAAGGTTGACCATCTCTGCCAATAAGATGCAGTACTGTCTTCAGTTTTATCTGGTCATATGTAATCTTGTAGACT
>JAHEIB010000268.1 GCA_024639645.1 Deltaproteobacteria bacterium | reverse complement strand
ATCGGCGCATGCGCGAAGACTGGGAGGCGGACGGGAGCAAGGACATCTACCAACGGTCACATGAAAAAATGAGCAACATCCTTGAAACTTATGAGCCACCGCAGCTTTCAAGCGCTGTGCTCCAGGATATTCGGGAAATTGTCGATGAAGCCGAGAAAGAGCAGGGGGTGAAATAGCTCTTTCTCGATTGCGATTATTTCCCGGTTGCTTGCAATAGGTTTGAAGAACCACGCAGCAAGCTACGAAAAATGTTTTGCCGTGCGGCAGTGCTACGCATCGACCGTAAGGAATTCTTGCTAATTTAGATTTGCTCGCTAACCCCGTAGCAGGCTACGGGGAATGCGCTCGCTATTGCGGTTCAAGGGATCAACGATTCCCGGAGAATCACGTGGCAGAAAAATTCCCCACATATGCGAGGTTGTCTTCATCGGTGGTGGTATTGTCGGTCGTCGTGTGGCTTACCATCTATGATCCCGAGAGTGAAAGGGCCCGGATGTAATTGAAACCTCCTTTGGATAGTGCAGGGTCGGCCCATCTTGTGATTGTTAAAGAGGGTTTTAAGCGTCTGGAAATGGCCTTGACAGGCGTTCCGGACCGGGTGCCTGTCTTTGCCCAGATTCATGAACTGGCCATGAAAGAATCCGGTCTGGATGCCATAGAATTCTTCTCAAGTGCACACGCACTCGTTTCATCCATTTTGTCAACGGCCCATAGATATGATCTGGATGTCCCTCTTTTGGATTACGACATCTACAATATTGAAGCTGAGGCCATTGGACAAAAAATAATTTACAGCCGGCATCATCCACCGGATGTCGATCGCACTGACCCGCTAATCAAGAGCTGGAATGACCTGAAAAAGATTAGAAAGCCTGATTTTACGGCCGACGGGCGCCTTCCCATGGTCGTTGAAATGAACAGCCTATACGGGGAGTCAGTCGATCAAAACCCGACCTTAAATTTTTGTGCCCCGTTTAGCATGGCCGCCAATATCAGAGGAATGGAAAACCTGATCATGGACATCATGACCAGGCCCGCCTTTGCTAAAGAGCTTTTTAATCGTTTGACTGATGAGGTGATTATCCCCTGGATCCTGTATCTCAAAGAGAAATTTCCCAAATCCCGGAGTGTTTGCGGCAGTGATGCCATGGCGTCGCTGCCCATTGTCAATATACCTATTTTGCAGGAGTGGATAATCCCCTATATTCTCCGTTTGCGGAGGATCTGTGGTCCAGAGGTTTACGTCCCCAACTGGGTCGGTGAAAGCTGTCTGCAAAAGCCTGAAGCGTTTCTGGAGCTAAAGCTTCGGGTTTGCCCTGATTTTCTGGAAGGACAGGACCCGGATGTGGCCAAGATCGGCCCTGCAGTTTACAAGGCCTGTGCTGAGAAGAACAGGGTTGCGCTGGTGCTGGGCATTGGTGCCGGTTTTTTGGCTATGAGTAATCCCGAGGAAGTTGCCGAACGGGTGAAACAGTATGTCACTATCGGTGCAAAAAACGGACGCTTTTGCCTGTATTTATGCAATATCGGTGTAACCACTCCTTTGGAAAATGTCAGAGCGGCTGTTGAGGCTGTTCATAAATATGGTACTTATTCATTAAAGGGCATTTTGAGCTTGTAAATACCGTCTTTCAACAATGCTTCCATGGGCAGACCGCCTTTTTCAAAGACCTTCAGCATGTCTCTGTTCTCCTGCAGTACTTCAGCTGTAAAACCTCTCAGCCCACGCTCCCTGGCCAGACGGGTCAGCAAGCCGTAAAGATAGGACGCAATACCAATTCCATGGTGTTTTTCGTCCACAAAGAAAGCCAAGTCCCCAAAGCCATTCTCTTCATCTTTTGCATATCTTGCCTCAGCAATGATGATTTCCTGTCCTGGCTCATGGATCAGGGCCACTACAGACATTTCATTGTGGTAGTCAATATTGACGTAGGTCTGCATTTTAGTGTGGGGCATGGTCGAGACGGGAAAGAAGAAACGACGGTATATGGAGTGCTTGGAAAATCGGTAAAAGAAGCGTCGCATGGCCTCTTCATCAGATGGCTTGATGGGTCTGAATCGAACCGGCAGTCCGTTCTTCATCACGTGTTCACCACCGATCTCGTTGGGATACAGCCGGGCGCTGTCCGAGAGAAAAATCTGATCCTGAAAAATAATCTTTCTGGCTTTGGCATTTTCAACCAGTTTCTTCCTGTCATCCGGGTGGGCGATGTCGATCAAGGCCTGGGCTCTTTCTCTGATGGTACGCCATTTCAGGTTGGCAATACCGTATTCGGTTACAACGGCGTCGATGGATTCACGCATGTGAAACTGATTACGCAGGCTTTTTAGCATGACCACGATATTGGGGTTGCCCTTGGCATTCCTGCTGGGGAGACCGATAATGTTTCTGCCTCCCGGAGACATATCCGTTCCGGCAAAAAGGTCCGCACTTTTTCCGGGCCCCGAAGTGATGCTGTTTTTTCCTGCGGTAAAGGCAATTCGGCCTAACAGATCTACTTTATTTGCTTCGTTGACCACTACAAAATTGGGGATGCGGCCGATCTGGATGGGATCGAACACCTGCTCGACGCTCTGGAACTCCACCAGCGGATTATGGTCCAACCACTGCATCAGAGCCGGTGTCCCCAGTGCGTAGGAGGCAATGGATTTTCCCCGGTACTGGGGCTTGCGGTAGTTGCTTGCAGTGCCGTTTTTCACCAGGGTCATCATGGCGTCAGAAAAATAAGGGGTGTGTATCCCCAAATGTCGCTTCTGAACCAGTTGATGACCCAGAGCGTCAAAGAGCGGCCCCACCAGGAAGCTGATACAGTCCCCATCTTTTATCAACTGGGCGATATTGGCTGCCACATGGTCGATCACAGGTCTGACGGGTTTGGGTTTGTAATAGGTCGGTGGTTCGGTTGATTCTACTACAAGGTCAAAGTCAGAGATGGATACAATGGTGTCTCCGAAGGTAAAAGGGATTTTTGTATTGATCTCCGCCACGACAAGTTTGGCCCTTTCCATGGCTTCCCTGGCGATATCCACCGCGACGCCTAAGCTGCAATAGCCGGCTTCGTTTGGCGGTGTAATTTGGATAAAAGCCACATCGATTGCGATCCGGTTGGATTTGATGAT
>JAHEIB010000017.1 GCA_024639645.1 Deltaproteobacteria bacterium | reverse complement strand
TTTGGCGCATCCCGGCAGCGGTGTCATGATGCCCAGGTTCAAATCCTGCCGAACCTCACCCATGATCACCGGATCGGTCAAATCGGAAATTGCCACCTTCAGTTTCTCCGCCACATAGGCCTTGGCCTCTTCTATTCGCATTCCCCGGGCCATTTGCACGCGAGCAACCAGATCTCCGGCTCCTCGCATTCCGCCCATTCCCGAGGCATGCGCGTGGGTGATCGCCATGGCGAAAGGATCACCCACGCCAACCTACAATCCGTCCAGACGGCATATCTCTACAATAGCCTTGGACGAACGTGAAACAATATCCATGGGTGGGTGATCGTTTACCGTCACCCCGCCAACCCCCATGCCCATATTTGCATGGATGGGAATCTGGGCAACCTCACCGCAGGCCTTGGTATAGGTCACCGTGCGGGCCAGGTTCCATGGCGCCGATTCGTTGGTGTTTGTGTTGATCACCGGTCCAAAGATGGTGGCCCCGGCGGCCTCGGCCATCTTTACCTGCTGATGGGGGTACATTCCCGCCAGACGTTCCCCCTTGTATGTCAATTCGCTGTGCATCCCCAGAACGAACTCCCCGGCCATACCCATTTGAATGCACATATCCGGGTATTTGGTCTTGAGTTTCTCCGTTGCCAATAAAGCTGCCAGAAAATCGGCATCTCCGGCCGCACCTGTGGTATCCAGGTTGATCCCGTCAGCACCCGATTGATACATGGCGCTTGCAGCTGAAACGATATCCGTCACCAAGTGTGCTACCGAGGCTTCATAAGATTGTTGTGCCTCTTTGATCTTACCCATGGGCATTAATTCGCCTGGGTTGGGAAAAGGCCCGTCAGGCTGGCTGTACAACCCCAGGTTGGGCTGGGCACCATAAAACAATGGAATGTGGGTAACCAGCAGGGCTTGCTCCAAGATGGGTTGCTCCATGGTAATGATGGGTTTTACAGGCTTATAGGAGTAATCCACATGGTTCAATTCCATGGTATCGGCCCCCATAATCTTCTCATAGATCTGCAGGGCCTGTATGCGATCCACGTTAACACCTACTCTGCGAATTTTCAAAGTCCCGGCATCGTAGGTGAGAATCACCTCATTGCCCGGTTCAACGCTTAAAAATCGAAATGGGCATTTAAATATATCCTTTAGGTGTTCGAGCTCCGACTGGGTCAGAGGATCTATTTGCCCCCGCTCAGCAGCGTCCTGGCTGCCACGCTGGAGGTCCTCCATTAATTCTTCTTCGCTCAACTCAAAGATGGTTCCGTCCCCATAGCGGGTTAAAATGTTACCCATTAATTACCTCCTTTATTGTCAGCAGAAACATCCAACGGCGGCGGAATCAATACGAAATTGCCGAAATGTTCCTTCTTGAGAAACTCACGCTGTGCTTCCGCAATCTGTTCAAGGGAAAATGTCTTGGCAACGATTGGCTGCAACTCGCCACGCTCAATATAATCAATCAGGTTTGGGAAAACAGCTTCGTCCCAGGCGGTACAGCCGATCAGCGTCAAGTCTTTTAGATAGAAGGTACGCATGTCCAATGTCACAAGTGGGCCGGCAATTGCACCAGAGGATACATACAGACCCCCTCTTTTGAGCACCTTTAGCACATTTCCAAAAGCTGCCCCCGCTACATTGTCAAAAACGACGTCCACAGAGTACTCCCCGAGAACGGCAAGCACATCTTCGTTTCGTTCAATGACACGGTCTGGTCCAATGGACATCACCTTCCCCATCTTTGCTTTTCCCGTAATTGCGGTTACTGTGGCGCCACGCCGCTTCACCAGTTGCACCACAGCCGACCCAACACCACCCGACGCTCCAGTGATCAGCACATGTTGGCCTTCATACACCCCTGCACGATGCACCATGTTCTCCGCTGTTCCGTATGCGCAAGGGATCGTGGCAAGTTCTACATCGCTCCAACCACAGTCCACCGCAAAAATCTCACCGGCCGGAACCTTTACAAACTGCGCAAAGGCCCCGTCAAAATCAGAGCCCATCCAGATATTTTCCATGGAGCCGAAGCCTCGCGGGCGCATACATGACCGTACCAATACGCGTGCACCAATGGTGCTTTCATCCCCGCCAGGAGCCACAGCAGCAACACGGCCGCAGCAATCCGTACCCTGAATGAATGGGAAGGGGGTTTCCTTGTTCCACCCACCATCTGTCTTTTCTGTCGCGGTCTTTTCCTCTGCACGTGCCGCATCCTCGGTAGCTTCTGTAACCGTGGAAGAGTACCATCCAACGCGTGTATTTATTTCGGTGTTGTTAACACCAGCAGCAAGCACCTGCAACAGGACTTCACCTGCTGCAAGCTTTGGAATAGGAACCTCACGGTACGCGAGCTTGTCATATCCGCCATTCTCAGTTGTAACAACTGCCTTCATTCTGGTGTCACACTTATTTGGATCAAATCGATCTCCGCTTGCATGCGTTTCGGCCATAGCAACCACCCTGTTTCGCATTTTAATTTTGTTTAAGGCTAAAAATGCCCTCTATCGATGAAAATTATACAGATCCATATATCAATTTTATACCAAAATTACCGAAAAAGAACCAGAGATGCATTGAGAAATCTGTTCCTGATTTACAGGAAATACCAAATCTGTTAAATCTTTGATCTTTAAATCTTTTTGGTTTACAGCAAACAGTAAATCATTTTCCAAGTTCTCATTTACCAAATAAGGAGAAACCCATGGAAATATCATTAAATGGTCTGGGGGCCATCATAACTGCGGGGGCCTCGGGTATTGGCCTAAGTATCGCGAAAAAATTTATTGAAAACGGCGCCAGGGTCCATGTGTGCGATGTCAACGAGCAGTTTTTGAAAGCGTGTAAAACAGCCCTACCCGGTATCGGAACAAGCCTGTGCGATGTCTCTGAACCCTCGCAAGTAGAGCACATGTTTACCGAGGCTCTGGATCATCTGGGCAAACTTCACGTCCTGATCAATGGCGCCGGCATCACCGGCCCCACGGCAAGAATCGAAGATGTCTTACCGGAAGATTGGGACAAAACCATCGCGGTCAATTTAAACGGCCAGTTCTACTGTTCCAGAGAGGCCATTCCCCTGATCAAAGCGGGAGGAGGTGGCACCATTATCAATATTTCTTCCTGCTCAGGACTGATGGGCTCCCCTTTCAGATCTCCATACTGCGCAGCCAAGTGGGGGATCATCGGGTTAACGAAGACAATGGCCATGGAACTGGGGGAGTTTGGCATCCGTGTGAATGCCATTTGCCCCGGTATTGTGGAAGGATCGCGCATGGACTGTGTCATCGCCACCGATGCAAAGCATAAAGGCACCACCCATAAAGAAATCCGAGAAATGTATAAAGCGTGTGTCTCCATGAAAACTTTTGTGACGCCCGAAGATGTGGCCGACATGATACTGTTTCTATGTTCCAAGGCCGGCAGTAAAATTTCCGGTCAGGCCATCGGCATCGACGGGAACATCGAAATTCTCCGATAAAACGCCTGTTCTTTCCAAGCCGTTTTTCATATTACAGGAGAGACAAGACAACACTGAAAATGCATACAACACATAGCGAATCGGCTATATAAAAGCTTTAGAAAGGATTAAGCATGAACAGCGTACAGCCCCGGTTACAAATTCTCTCCGAGGAACAAAAAAATCTGTTTTACAAAAAAGCCATGTGGGTGCTGGAAGCGGTTGGCTTTAAAGTCGAGTGCCCGGAGATGGTTGAAAAATTTTCCAACCAACCCGGCGTAAGGTGTGACGGCAATGTGGTAAAGCTTTCTGGAAAACAGGTTGAACGCGCACTGGAGACAGCCCCCCGGCAAGTGGATATATACAATCGGTGTGGGGAACCGGCTTTCAGCCTCGGGCCTGATTTTAATCACCACACCCGTTTTTCCATTGGTTCACCCACCTTGAACTACCAACACCCTGAAACACGCGAAATTGAAGAGTGGAAGCGATGCCATACAGGATTGATTGCCGGGCTCGCCAATACCCTGGATACGTTTGACGCCATTGCAACACCCGGCACGATTCATGATTATGGCCCTGAGCGGGCAGACTATTTTTCAACCCTTGAATTGCTGGCCAATACCCACAAACCTATTATTTTATTGGTCTCCAAAGACGATGCTTTTCCCGGTGTTTTAAGCTTCATCGAGCACCTGTTTCCTCAGCTGAGCGACAAACCGTTTGTGATTCCCTATGTCAATAACATTACCCCCCTCGTGCTGAACAAAGGCACCACCGACAAAATGAAAACGGCTTATTCTTGTGGCCTGCCGGTAATTTTCAACAATTATGTCATGGCTGGAGCCAGCACCCCCATTACACCTGCCGGGTGTATGACACTCACCATTGCAGAACTGCTCATGGGCATTACCTGCGGCCAGTTGATAAAACCAGAGGCAAAAATTATTGCCGGCAGCCTCCCAAATTCATTCAACATGTCCACCATGAACGCTTTTTACAGTCCCTCGAGCCTGGTTGTCAGCCACTGCATTGCGGAAATGATGGATTTTCTTGGCATCCCCCACAGTGGAACCTCAGGGAACAGTCTCGGATGGGAAGGGGACCTGATCGAGGCCGGGATCAAGTGGATGAATTATCTGCCGAGCGTCATGGGCAAAGTCGGTCTGTGTCCCTTTGCCGGTCCTGTGTTCCAGGCCACAACCCTCTCCGCCACAAGTATCGTACTGGCCTCAGAGGTGATCAGGGAAGCCCGGAAATACGCCCGGGGTTTTGAAATGGAAGGCAACTTTCTATTGGATGAAATTCAGGAGGTGGGTCACGGCGGCTCCTATTTAGGTACCCAGACAACACTCCAGCAGTTCAGAGACTACCAGCCTGAAAGCGACATCTGGCCAAGTCTGACCCTCGAGAGCTGGAAGAATTCCGGCATGCCCACAAGCACGCGTATGCTGAGAGAAAAAACACTGCATCTGCTCAACCATCCTGTTCTGCCTGCAGATTGCCAGGATATCCTTGAGAAAGGCGAGGAGTATATCACGCGGCTTGGCAAGAAAAAAATAACATGAGGAAAAAATCAGGCCGAACACAAACGTGCTCGGCCTGTTCTTTCAAGATTTAAAAGACATTATACAAACCACCATCGTTCACCATTTCGCATGCCATCCATGGCCATATGACCTGATATGGGTCCATGAGCGGTCTTACTTGAACTGGCCTCAACCATCTGGTTGAACATGGGAACAACCGTTCCACTGTCATTCCTGCAGATTTCCTGCATTTCCTCGTACATTTTTCGACGTTTGCTTTCATCCAGTTCTGCTCGCGCCGCTACCAACAGTTTGTTGAAACGCTCATGGCTCCAGTGGGTATCATTCCAGGGAGCCCCATCAGCATATGCAACCGAGAACATCATATCTTCAACAGGACGTCCCCCCCAGTAACACATACACCACTCTTTTTTTATCCAGACATTACTCCAGTACCCGTCATCAGGCTCCCGGACAACATTTATATTAATGCCTGCTTTTTTGGCCTGTTCCTTTATGAGCACGGCAGCGTCGACGGCACCCGCAAAGGCGGCATCTGCAGCATGCAGATTAAAAACATGATCCAGCATACCGGCTTTTGTCATATAGAATTTGGCCTTGTCGGGATCATATGTTCTTTGCTCAAGATTCTTTGCATGGTATTTATTGATGGGTGCAATAGGGTGATCGTTGCCGGGTACGCCATAGCCGCGCAAAATTTGTTTCAGTAATACTTCACGGTCAATAGCCAGCTTCAAGGCCATGCGAACGTTGTTGTCATTGTAGGGTTGTTTATCCACAAGCATGGGAATGGTGTAGTGTGCCGTTGCCGTTATTGCGGAGACATTTACCCCCGGCATCTTTTTCAAAAGATGCACTGTCTTAAGTTCACAACGATCCATGTAGTGTATCTGGCCGGTTTTCAATGCATTGGTTCTGGCATTGGTATCAACGATAGACAGGGTTTCGATCTCATCAAAATGGGCTCGCCCCTCTTTCCAGTAATTGGGGTTGCGTTTTGTAAAAGCCCTGACGCCTGGTTCCCAGGTCTCCAGAATATATCCCCCGGTACCGACGCCCTTTTCAAATTCAGGGCCTGCAGTACCGGCGGGGCAGATAGTCAAATGATAGTCGCCCAGGACAAACGGAAAATCAGCACTGCCCCCGGAAAGCGTAAAAACAACTTCATTTTTCCCGTCGGCTTTTATAGATTCAATGCTTTTCAAGTATCCCTTGGCTGCAGATTTGGAGTCTTCACCCATATGGTGGTTGATGGAAAAGATCACATCTTCTGCTGTCATGGTTTTGCCATTGTGAAATTCTACGCCCTTGCGCAGTTTAAAGGACCATACCTTTGCATCAGGCGTTGAGTCCCAGGATTCAGCAAGTTCGGGAATGACGTTGAAATTGTGATCGATTTCCACCAGACTGTTTCGTATCTGCCAGTTGATGTTCTGGTTCATGTTGGACGTCAGTGTCCCGGGGTCCATGGAATCCGTGGTTGACCCCCCGGTGGCCCCCATGATGAAACGTCCCCCCTTTTTGGGGGCAGCAGCTTGGGCTGTGCCTGCAAGCAGAGCCGGGGAAAGCGTCGCAGCGAGACCAAGTGCGGATACCTGCGCCATAAACTGTCTTCTACTGATCTTGTTCTGATTAAACAATTTGGTCAATTTTGAAAGCTCTGACATGTTACTCTCCTTTTCTATTGTAGATTAATAAAAATTGAAGCACGTTCAGTCAAAAACTTATTCAGCCGGCAAGATCCATTTTAGACACGGAAGCCGGTAAGTTATCTGTGTATTTCAGAACCTCGCAGCAGGAAATGTCGACGAACCCAATTCGAGTCGCTACGAAAAATCTTCGGCTGTTACGAGTTATTCCATGGCAGATATCACAAGGCAGGAGCTTGTTTTTTCGAAATTAAGTATGCCAAAATGATACTTATGCGTCAATACTTTATTTAATACAGTATGTTGTAATCGTAAAATCATCCATTTCCATTTCGTACCAAGCAATGGTGCTCAGAAAAGTATCGCTTTCAGGGCCGTTAACAAACGGGAAACATTCTCTTGTCTTGCCGTGTGGCCCA
The DNA here is from genome assembly GCA_024639645.1 of Deltaproteobacteria bacterium. Classification (GTDB taxonomy): domain Bacteria; phylum Desulfobacterota; class Desulfobacteria; order Desulfobacterales; family B30-G6; genus B30-G6. The sequence goes on along the minus strand of JAHEIB010000017.1, from coordinate 23,505 downwards.
TGAGCCCGATACGCCAGATTTTACCGGCCAGAGGCCCCAGACCGGCCCCGATTTCAATTTTGTATTCATTCAGCAATGTACCGCGCACAGCCGCTTCGTCAACACCCTCTGGAATCCGCACGGAATTGAGCATGGGGAGACGGTCGCCAGGTGCCACCAGCATGGAAAGACCCAGGGATTCGAGTCCCTGCACCAGTTCTTCGTGACAAACCCTGTGCCGGTGGTAGACATTGTCGGGTCCCTCTTCCATGATCAACTGCAGTGCCTGGTACAAGCCATAATGCATGTTGATGGGGGCTGTGTGGTGGTAAGCACGGGTGGCGCCCTTCCAGTACTTGATGATCATGGAAAGATCCAGATACCAGTTGGGCACCTTGTTTTTGCGGCTCTCTAGGGCTGACACGGCTTTTTCCGAAAATGACAGGGGTGCCAGGCCTGGCGGACAGGAAAGGCATTTCTGGGTGCCGCTGTAAAGGGCATCGACTCCCCATGCATCCATGGCGATCTCAATGCCACCGAGGCTGGTAACGGCATCCACCAGATAAATCGTTTCAGAATTTTTTAACAGCGCGCCGATCTCCTGAACCGGGTTTTTTACACCGGTGGAGGTCTCTGCATGAACCACCGCGACAATCTTGTACGACGTGTCAACAAGTTTTGCCTGCACTTCGCTTGCAATCACGGGTGTGCCCCATTCGAACTCCAGGGTGTCCACACGTGCCCCTAAACGCTGGGCCACATCCTGCATGCGCATGCCGAATACGCCATTGATGAGTATGAGTACGGGATCGTCTTTTTCGATCAGGTTGACAAAACAGGCCTCCATCCCGGAAGAACCGGTTCCGGACATGGGTATCGTCAGGGTGTTGCCTGTGTTTAACAGGGTCCGGAGGTCATGCTTGATAGCATCCATGATGCGGATGAAGTAGGGGTCAAGGTGACCGAGGGTTTTTCTTGATAGCGCCTCGTATACCGTATCATGAACACACGAAGGACCCGGGCCCATCAATAGAATTTCTTCGATATTGTCAAGTAAATTGTCCATTTTCAGTTTAATCCTTTCAGCTTTTTATTTTTTCAGGTATCTCTTTATTTGAACTGAAATAGGAAGCTCATTCCCCGTTGGTCTCGCCGTTCGGTGGAATGTTCTTCGTAGCTTGTTTCTGCGAGGTCCTTTAATGCGGCTATTCCGCGTTATGCACCAAGGCCTAGCGGGAACTTCCCTGGGCAACAGGGCACGCAAACTCGCAATACCGACAGGGCTTTGAGACCTTGCTGGCCTCTTCGATACCCATGACCGATCCGTCCATCATTTCCGCATCCGCATCACGTCGATCGTTTTCTTTTTTACACAGGGATCTCTCAAAAGACCCGCTTCGGAACGCCTTTCTTGGGCATACCTTATGACAAGGTCTGTCACAGCCATTACAGGGATCAAAGTCGATAGGACCTGTTGGTGCAAGCTCCGCCTCCATGAAAATCCCACGAAGACGGACACGTGTGCCAAGCTCCGGCGTGACCAGGAGATTGTTTTTCCCAATCACTCCCAGACCGGCCAGATGGGCGGAATCCTTTAGGAAAGCCCCACCGTACTCGATCTGATACGGTAATGAAAGGGCCTTGATGCCGAGTTCTTCACCCAACCAGATCCGGAGCTTTCTGGACTGCATCCTCATCACCCGGTTGCCGGGGGTAAAGCCAGGAACCTTCATGCTCCACCAATCGAGTACAGGTTCGGATGCGGGGTGGACCAGGGCCCACACCAGCACGGATTTGTGCTCATGACGCCATTTTACACCCTTGTATTCTTCGTAAAACGGCCTTTTGTCGTAATTTTCATATGAAACGGAAGCCTTCAGGTCAGCAACAGTCGCTATTCCCGCTAGCGACGCGCCCAGTTCCTTGGCTTTCTCGACGATGGTTTTCTCGATCCCATTGCCCTTGTGTTTCATGATTTTGGGTTCCTTTCCAGCATAGATTTCGTGTTCAGGCTGATCAAGGCATCGGCCGCAACCACCCCCTTTCCTTCTGCCATAAGCAGCAAGGGGTTGATATCGAGTTCGATAATGGAAGACGGGTCTTTCTCTACCAGGTTGGCAACCGACAGGATAACATCGACGGCAGCGTTCAGGTCGGCAGGTGGTAAACCTCTGAAACCGGTTAAGAGGGGTGCACACTTCAATTGCCCCAATGCATGCAGCACCTGCTCTCTGCTAACCGGCAACAAAAGAGATGCGCTGTCTTTCATCATCTCCACCAGGATACCACCGCCTCCCACCAAAAGATAGGGTCCGAATTGCTCATCACGGGCCACACCCACAATCAGTTCCGCCACGACAGCGTCTATCATTTTCTCGATCAGAAATGACTCGCAAAGATCCGACATCTCCGCCATTGCTGTGGACACTTGGTTTGGATTGCCAAGGTTGAGCCTTACGCCCCCAATCTCGGTTTTGTGCGCTAAACCCAAGGTCTTGATGACCACAGGATAGCCCAGCGCTTCGGCTGCCTGCACCGCCTCCTTGGCACTGCGGACAACCCGTGATAATGGAACCGGCACACCACACCGGGCAAGAAAGCCCTTGGATTCCGCTTCGTCCAACACGTTGCCGTAAGCGTCTGGTTGTTGATTGAATTTCGTGAGTAACGGTGGATGAGGTGGTTGGCTCCAGGCAGCTCCCACATCCACCGCTGCCTGTATGCCGGCGATACCGGCATCGATACCGGCAAGCATGACAACATCCTCTTTCATCAAACGTGCTGCCACCGTTTCCGAAATGGTATCGGAAAATGTCGTCAGTACTGCAGCCTTGGTGTTGGTGTGTCGGGCTGCCCGGATAAAACCCCTCTCGGCCCCGCCCCAGGTCGACTGGTCGCAAAGATCTTCTCTGGGGTAATCGAGCAAACAGAGCGCCACATCGAAATCTTCTGCCAAAAAGGCACTGAAATTGTCGGCCATCTGCGCCTCGTTATCCCAGTCGAACATCTGGAAATCGAAGGGATTGGAAGCCACCATCAATTCGTGTATGATCCTTTGAAGACCTTGGGCCACCTTATCAGATAGGGGCGGCATGCTCAGGCCCGGCCCCATGGCATCAGCCAGAAGCGTTAGATCGCCGCCGGAGGTGCTCATGGCTCCGATCCGCCCACCCTTCAAAGGACCGAGAACATGCAGCACCTTCAAGGCTTCAATGAGCGCTTCCAGAGAATCGACGCGCGCCACGCCAAGACGTTCAAACAGCGTACTCATCAGGGCATCGGAACCAGCGAGCGACGCCGTATGCGACACGACTATTTTTTTTGCAGCTTCGGAGCGACCGGTCTTAATGGCTACGATGGGTTTCCCCTCTTCTCTGGCAATATCGACTGCTGCCTGGAAGGCGCTAGGGTCAGACATGGCCTCCACGTAGAGCCCGAGCGCGGTAACGCGATCCTGCCGGGCAAAGGTACGGATTGCATCGTGGAGATCAAATTTCAGTTTATTTCCCAGGGATATCATATAGGCAATGGGAAGACCGCGCCGCTGCATGGTGAGGTTGAAACCCACGTTCGATGACATGGTTATGATGGCCACACCTTGGTCAACCCGTCGGCCGCCCTGCTGATCGGGCCAGAGCATGGCCCCGTCAAGATAATTGAGGATCCCGTAGCAATTCGGCCCCACCAGGGGCATGTCACCCGAGGCCTGCAGCAGCTGCTCTTGGAGTTCAGAGCCCTCCTCGCCCGACTCGATAAAGCCAGTGGCATAGCAGACCGCACCACCCGCATTCCGTGCGGCAAGATCTCTGACAATATTGATGGTGAGGTAACGATTGACCCCCACGTACGCAGCATCAGGGCTCCCCGGCAGATCCGCGACTGAGCGGTAGACCCTGCGCCCCAAGATCTCTGTTTTCTTGGGATGAACCGGCCATATCTCCCCCTGATACCCCATGCGATCGCTCTGGCGAATAACCTCCTGGGCCTGGGCTCCACCAAAAACAGCAATGGTTTGTGGTTTTAAAAGACGCTCAAATGACATTGTTTGCCTTCCGGGCATCGGTATCGATGATAGAACGAATTTTAGCTATATGTGACGGCCGGGTACCGCAGCACCCCCCCACAACTGTGGCGCCGGTTTTGAGCCACTCAGTTACATGGGCAGCGTAACCCTCCGGGTCAAGATCCGACCGAAGGGTCAATGACCCGTCGGTCTCTTTTTCTCCATCAAGCTCCCAATCCTCTGGAATGGGGGTAAAGGTATTGGCATAACCACCGATCCATTCCGTATCGGTTTTCACCAGGCAAGGCATGGCACGGGTAACACTTTCCGGTGCACAGCAGTTCACCAGCATGCCATGAACCGGTAAGTCCTGAAGCGCCTGCACGGCATCTGTGATGGATTCACCGCTTCTCAGGTTGCCGGACTGATCCTCATGCAATGTCCAGGCCACCCAGACCGGTCTACCGGTGTCACAGGCTGCTTTTACCGCGGCTTTTCCTTCTGCCGCACTGGACATGGTTTCGCACAACAGCAGGTCAACGTGAGGAGCCAGAAGCGCTGCCTGCTCCGCATAGAGCGTTTCGATTTTATTGCTGGAGCCTACAAGATCGGGGCGAAAACTTCCCCCCAAGGGAGGTAGTGAACCGGCAATCATTACCTCCCGTGACGCATCATCGCGTGCTTTTCTGGCCAAATCGCAGGCAAGGGTGTTGAGCTCTGCAAAACGGTCTTCAATCCCCTCTTTCGCAAGATCACTCCGGATGATGCCATAGGTGTTGGTGGTAATGATGTCGGCCCCGGCTGCAATATAATCCAGATGAATCTGATGCACCACCGCAGGATCGGACATCAGGACGCCTGCAGACCAGATGGTCGTGGGCACAGCCACCCCCCTGAACCGCAATTCGCGCCCCAAACCACCGTCAAGCAAAACCGGATTGTCTGGAAATTGTAATAAACCCAATGTTCATTTCCTGCGTAATTAGATATAGTTATGTTGCATTGCTTCAATCCCTATTGACATGAAAATCCAATATGAAAACGAGAGCATTTGGCAACCATACCTGTTTACCACTATGGCCTGTGCTGATGTTAGGAGCCCTTGCGGCGAGTTCGCAAAGCGCCAGGGGATGATTCATTTCGCGTTCGCTGAATCCTGAAAGTTGCGTTCTTATTTCTTCGGTATGGATGGTTCATGAACATCATCAGAAATATCCATAATATTTTTGGCATATCCAACATATTCTTCCATGGGTGTTGTAAACCGCACCACCAGTTTGGCTCCGTCCGGTGAACCGCCCCCGTGCATACAACCCGGCACCCCCGCTCCGATGCTCAGCCACTCGGACAGACGGGCAGCCTTGAAACGGGACTCCGCCGAGCAATCCCCGGCCTTCAGGCACTTTTGCAAAAACGGGCCGTATTCCGGGTGGGAGACATCTTCATAGGAGGGCATACAACCGGTTTCGACGATGCCGCCGCCGATTTCCTGGGTTAAGCGTTTGACCTCGTAAGGGAGTGTCGCCACCATCACTTTATTGGTGTGAGCCGTATGGGAGTCTGCAAAATACGATCCCGAAACATGCTGGAAACCCAGGGCGCAGGCGCCGGCACCCAACCCGAATGTTATGGTGTTGTTGATGCTCATATCCACCAGCTTGTTCATGAATGTTTTTGCCTTCAAACCGTTGGCACGCGCCATCAGAATTGACGCCCCTATCATGACGTCCCCCTGTCCCGTAACGCATCCGCCGATGCAAGCCCGGTAGTTGGCGGTAAAATACTGAATCACCTTGCCTGAATATTTGGCTTCCCGGCACATGAATACACGCTCGTTGGGCACAAAAACATCATCAAAAAGCAGCCATCCCTGTGTGATTCCCGTATCCGGCACCTCCACGTCCGACGTCTTTTCAAATTCACGCTTATCACTGGGATGCCTGGCCTCCACGATAGTCAACCCTTTAATGTCCCGCGGTACCACACAAGCCAGGGCATAGTCTTTGTCCGGATCCTTATAGCCGCTTCCCGGCAAGAGAAATATCTCCTGAGACGCTGCCGTGCCGCAGATCATCAACTTGGCGCCGCGAATGACGATGCCGTCTTCACGAACTTCCTTCACATGCAGGTTGGTGTCCGGATCAGCTTGTTGAGATGGGGGTTTGCTGCGGTCACCCTTGGCGTCGGTCAAGGCACCCGCAACCGTCAGGCCCTCTTTTTCCGCGTGCAAAATCCAGTTTTTCAAACGCGTTTTGTAATCGGTCCCGTATTCCGCATCCATCTCTTCGGTGATGGCCCACATGACATTCATGGCATTCCAGCCCACACAGACCGCCCCCGTGCAGGTGCCGGTACGGCGGTAATTCTGACGTTTGAACTTCATGTTGCTTATCAGCGCCCCCTCATCCTGCATCATGGAATTCCAGCGCTGTATCTTTTCTCCAGAAAAAACCGATGTGGTCGTGTACATTTTTTCCTGGTCGGGGTCGTTGGCCGCATCAAAACACCGGGCGTGGCTTTCAACGGTTCGCTTGGTGGCCGGATGGGTCGTGACGTCCTGGATCAGCTCCCCAAATTTATAAATATTCGGTTTCATTTTTCTAAGTGCGGCAAGATAGTCGTCGCGTGTTTTAATGGCCATATTTCCATCCCCTTTCCATTTATTGACAGCTGGTCTGCTGTTCCTTATATTTCCTGATTTTTTCTAACAACACCGGCACAAAATCCCGGCAGTCATCGACAATGCCGACATCCACCTGCTCAAATACCGGCGATTTTTTATCACTGTTGATGGCGATCATGACGTTTGCACCAGTGACACCTACCATGTGCTGTTGTTCGCCTGACAACCCGATACCGAGATAGGTTTCCGGGTTGACCATCTTACCGCTCTGGCCGATCATGGTGTCCAGTTCCGCCCAGCCTTCATCCACCGCAGGCCGGGTGCACCCCAGACCCGCATTCAATATCGCTGCCAATTCAACAATCTGGTTCCAGCCTTGAAGATCTCCGGCCCCGGCCCCTCCGGCTATAACACATGACGCAGTATCCAATGGGATGCCATCCGGTTCTTCCATCACAAGCTCCAGGGTTTGAATCCGGTCGGAAGGAAGAAATGGACCCTGGATGGATACGATTTCACCGCCCCGGCCCCCTTCTGGAGATGGACTGGGAAATACGCCCTGGGCTACCGTGGCCATCTGGGGTCTTCTCTCCGGGCAAACAATGGTGATCTCACCGCCGTAGGCCGGGATTTTTTGTTCGAGAATGCCTTTCTGATTGATGCGCAGATCGATACAGTGGGCTGTCAGGCCGGTTTCGAGTCGGGCCGCCACCAAGGGCGCAAGCTCCCGACCCATGGAAGTGGACCCCATGAGCATGATCTGGGGGTGGTGCTCCAGGGTCAGTTTGACAATGACATCCGTGTAAACTTCTGGATGATACATCGCCAGATCCGGGTGGTCGCCTACATAAATGCGATCAGCGCCAGCAGCGAATATCTTTTCAGTATGGGTGTCTATCCCCTCCCCCAGCAGCACGACCTCCACTGAAGTTGCCAGGACGTCGGCCAGCAAACGCGCCTGCCCCACAAGCTGTGGCGTAACCGGTAAAAGCTTACAGTTTTCCTGGTCGGCAATGACCCATATGGGATTGTTATCATGATTCATAATGTTCAAGCGTGCCTATAGCAGCCCCCCTTCTATCAGCTTCTGTAAAAGCTGTTCCGCCTTTTCTTCCCGGGTCCCTTCCAGAAATGTGACCCTGCGTGCATTATCCACGGCGCACATTTCCGTCACGATGGTGGGAGAGCCCTTGATGCCGACTGTTTCTGCCGACACACCCAGATCATCCAGACGCCACTGGGTGATGACCTTTTTCCTGGCCTTGATGATGCCCGAAAAACTCAGTGCTCTGGGGGCGTTTAAATCCCGCGTTACCGTCAGCAATGCCGGCAGCCTGACCCGCATTCGCCGGTATCCATTTTCCAGCGCTGATTTCACTTCCCATGATTCATCATTACCCACGATGATTTCCCTGACCCTGGTCACCACCGGCATGCCCAGCATAACCGCCATTTCCGGACCCACCCATTCGGTGGCCCCGTCACTGCTTGCCATACCGCAAAGCACGGCATCCACATCACCGATCTTCTGAACCCCTGTGGCAAGCGTATATGCTGTGGCATAGGCATCGGCGCCACCAAAACACGGGTCGGAAAGCAGAATGCCTTTGTCGGCACCCAGCGCCATGCACTCTTTAACAATACTGCCCGCTTCAGGAGGTCCCATACTCAGTACACAGATATAAGCTCCATTCTCAGCCTTGATCTGGAGTGCCGCTTCCAGGGCATGCTTATCCAGCGAGTTCAGTACCATGGGCACATCGCATCGCAGCAATGTTTTGGTGACCGGATCAATTTTCAGATCGCAAGCCAGCTTGGGATCCGGCACTGCCTTGACACAGACAACGATTTTTAACATTTATTTTTCCTGAATCATTCTAAGCTTCTAATCTTTTTAGGACATGGCCCATCGAGCAATGATCACCTTCATAATGTCCGACGTACCAGCCGAGGGTCCCAGTACGGCAGAATCCCGCCAGAAACGGGAAACCGGATACTCTTCCATGCAGCCGTACCCGCCGTGTATATCCACAGCCATTTTGGCTGCTTTTTGAGCCGCTTCCGTGGTGTAATATTTGGCCACGGCAAATTCGTTGCTAGACCGTCCGCCGACATCCTGGATAGCCGCGGCCCTGTACCCCAGCAATCTTCCCGCTTCCAGATCGATTTTCATCTCTGCTATTTTATTCTGTATGGTCTGCAGGGCACTGATGGGCTTGCCGTAGAGAATTCGCTGGTTGGCAAACTTGATGGACTCCTCTATACAAGCTGCCTGAAGTCCCAGAGCGGTACCGACCATACCGCCCCTCCCCACATCACCGATGGCAGCCATGGTCACCCTCAGCCCTTTGCCCTCTTCACCCAGAAGCTGTTCCGGGCCGATTTTCAGGTCCTCAAAGGAAAGTTCACCGGTGTTGCAGCCACGCATACCCACCTTGTGCTCCTTGTGGGTGGGTTTCCAGCCCGGCATGTCCTTGTCGATGACAAATGCGCAGAAAGCCTTGGGATTGTCGTCTGCTTTGGCCAGAATTGTAATTGTGTCAGCCAGATGCGAATTGGTGATAAAACATTTACGGCCATTGACGATGAAAGTGTCGCCATCCTTGGTGTAGGCAGACTTGATACCGGTGGGGTCGGATCCGCCAGTAGCTTCGGTCACAGCGGTGGTTGCCAGACGCTTGCCCGATGCCAGACCCGGCAGATATTTGTGCTTCAGCTCTTCAGAGCCAAACTTGACAATGGGTTCGATGCCCAGGGCAAAGACCTGCAACATCATGGCAGTTGCCACGGAAACCCGGCTGATCTCCTCCAAAGCGATCAGACGTTCGGTATACCCTAGCCCCAGTCCGCCGTACTCTTCCGGGATCGTAATGGCCATCATTTCCGCCTCACCCAAGGCCTTGACAACCGCGTCGCTGACCTCCCCGGTTTTCTCCATTTCGGCCACCTGGGGGGCAAGTTTTGTTTCGGCAAATTCTCTGGCCGCTTTTCTGAACATTTCCTGTTCCTCGGTGAAAGTAAAATCGATCATTGTCAGTCTCCCTCCTGTTATTTTATTTTTTTCAGATAATCGATCAGGGCGTTAATTGACTTATCCAGGGCTTCAGGGGATCTGTCCACGCTGAAACTCACGGAAGCCCCCAACATACCGCTAAATACGATTTCTGTAATCGTGTCGGTATGTATTCCCTTGTATGTTGCCGGTGATGAATGACCATTGTCCAGCAGCCTTTTGAGCATTGTCTTCAGACCTGTAAAACCCTTTTGAACTTCCCTGGACAGATGTGGGCGGGCGTCCCCAAGCTCAACCGCGAACATGATGAATATACATCCGCCGGGAAAATTTTCAGCATCCAGGAGGTACCTGTTTTTATAATTATCGAGCAGCTTTATTATTTTTCCGACGGGTTCTTCAATTTCATCAATTCCGTATAAGTTTTTCTCACGCCAGATTTTGCGCCCCTCGTCCAGTACCTGAAAGAAGAGGTCTTCCTTGCTAGAAAAATGATTGTAGAATCCACCTTTAGAGGTGTTGGCAGCCGAAAGGATATCTTGAATGGACGTACTCAAAAAACCATTCAGTGAAAAGAGCTTCATGGATTCGTGAACAATGGTTTCTTTAAGATTCACTTGTCTATTTTCCTTAAAAGAGTAGGGACAGACCGGTCGGTCTCGTTTTCTATAACAATCTCTTGCTCAGGGAGTCAAGACATACTTTTGGGAAATCACACAGACAGACCAACCAACTTGGTCTCTAGGTACTCGTTGATACCTTCCGAAGAACCTTCCCGCCCCAAACCACTTTCCTTCATGCCGCCAAAAGGCGCTGCCGCCGATGTCGGATTGATGTCGTTGATCCCTATGATACCAAAATGAAGGCCTTCAAACAGCCGGAAGGCTTTTTTCAGGTCCCTGGTATATACATATGATGCCAGACCGTAATGGGTGTCATTCGCCATGGCCAAAAGATCGTCCTCATTTTCATATTCAATCACGGGCGCCACCGGACCAAAGGTTTCCTCCCTGTAGATGGTCATGCCTGAATCAACATGGGTCAGGATCGTGGGTGCATAAAAGCAGCCCTTATCAAGACCGTTCTCCGTCAGACGCTCCCCGCCGCTAACAAGCCGGGCACCTTTTTTTATGGCATCCTGTACCTGACGGTCTACTTTCTCGAGGGCCGTGTCATTTACCAGTGGACCAATCCGGACCCCGGGGTCGAATCCTGATCCGGATTTCATGACCGCCACCTTCCGGGTCAATTCTTTCAGAAAAGTTTCGACAATATTCGAATGCACGAAAATACGGTTGGGACTGATGCAGGCCTGTCCGGTGTTCAAAAACTTGACAAGGGCAAGCCCTTTGGCAGCATGTACAGGGTCCGCATCAGAACATACGATAAAAGGGGCATGACCGCCGAGTTCCAAAGAAATACGCTTCAACTGGTCGGCCGCCCCCCGGGCTATCATTTTCCCCACCTGCGTCGAGCCTGTAAACGTCAGTTTACGAACCCGGACATCCTTCAGAAATACCTCACCGACGGGTCCTGGATCCAAGGCCGTGACCAGGTTTACAACACCGGCCGGGATTGCCGCTTTCTCAAATATCTCGAAAACCGCTTTGGCACACAAAGGCGTGGCTTCCGCCGGTTTGAGGACGATGGTACAGCCGGCAGCCAGGGCCGGAGCAACCTTTCTCGTGATCATGGAAATGGGATAGTTCCAGGGGGTGATGGCTCCCACGACACCCACGGGCTGGTGGAGAACAAGAAAGCGTTGATCTGCTCTGGCAGAAGAAATCGTCCGGCCGCAGACACGTTTGGCTTCCTCGGCATACCACAACAGAAAATCGGCTCCATATCGGACTTCATTGCGGGCTGCTTGAAGTGGTTTGCCCTGCTCCTCGGTCATAATGGTGGCCAGTCGTTCCAGATCTGCCATCATCAACGAATGGGCTTTGTACAGAAATTGAGATCGCTGGTAAGCTGTTTGTGTGGACCATTCCTGAAAGGCCAGGGCTGCGGCATCAACAGCCTTTGTGGCATCGGCCCCCTCCCCGGCTGGGAGCGATCCCAAAGTCTCGCCGGAAGCAGGGTTGAAGGATTGAAATTCATGTCCGTTTTCAGCATCTATCCACTTCCCACCAATAAACATTTTCTATCCTCCATTTTGATTCTCTCGATGTTGTTGTTCAGGCAGTATAATCCGCTCTGTTGATTTCACCTTTTATTGCTTTGCCCTCAAGAAAATTCCGAATATTCTTTGCAGCAATTTTTGTTGCTGCCGTCATGACTCCTGGTACGTCATCGGCGTTGTGGGGTGATCCAAGCAGATTGGGCAGCTCGAAAAAGGGGTAGTCCAATGTGAATCCCGAAGGATCCGCCGGTTCGGACCACCAGGTGTCGATACCAGCTTTGAATGATGGCATGTTCTTTAAATGGTTATACAACGCCTGTTGTTCTACGACCTTCCCGCGGGCAACATTGATAAGAATGCCATCCGGTTTCATGATTTGAAGTTCGTGACGTCCTATCAGATGAAGGGTTTGCCTGGTCAGGGGGACCGTCAATACGACCACATCGGATCTTCTCAGGACCCCATCCATATCGGCAGGTGTTCCAATAAAATCGAGAGGAAAAGACGATTTTGCGGATCGATTAATCCCATGGACTTCCATACCCACACCTTTCATCAAACGCGCAATGGCAACACCGTTGCCTCCCATCCCGATAATGCCACAAATGCCACCTCTCAGTTCCTTGTTATAAACTGTTTGGTTGAAGCTACCATGCCCAAGTTGAAGATGCAGCGGTATTATCGACTTGGCCAGGCACAAGGTCATGGCCAGCACATGTTCAGCAAGGGGCTCTGCAAAAGCCCCCTTATTGCTCGCCACGCTTATGTTTTCAGCTATGGCCGCAAATGGGATCTTGTCTGCCCCGGCAAAAACCAATTGAATGAGCCGGGTCCGTTTCAGCGCTATGATCTCCTGCAAGTGGATTTCGGTTTCAGCAAAACTTTTAGACAGGATTACATCCGCTTTTTTCAAGGTCTGTTCCCGTTCGGGCGCTTTCAGTTCATAGACATATAGGAGGTCTGAAATATCGTCGAGTACGGCATGGATTACCCGCCGTTCACGAGCATTCGCGGGAAATGTTATGGCGATCTGGAATGTCATTATATGTGTCTAAGCTATTATATTTATTGATATGTGTAAGGGTCCGGAATCGTATATTCCGCCAAGGGCAATAATATAGAATCCTAACATATGCATACCGGCCTGTATATCAGAATGTCAAGGGAACGCTAAGCAGATCATGGATTAATCGTTGACATTGGCATCTCAATCTTATTAAAATTATTTTTACGCTTACATGTAAGTAGAAGCTATCTCAAAAATATCTTTTGGCCCAAATCCTGTGTTGGAATCTCGTTTCAACGCCTCAAAATACTTCAGTATTCACCCCAAGGGCACTTCCTGCGGGGCGCCTGCGGGTTAAAACTTGATTCCGCCTTGACTTTGAACCAAAATCCTATTTTGAGATGGCTTCTAAAACAAATCGTGAAAACATACAGGAGGATTTATCATGGATATGGCCAATCTATTGAAAATGGGTGCAACATTGTTCAGAGACTCTAAACAAAGTGGCGATGCAGGCAGCGGTTTGGATATCAGCAACCTGACATCCGCACTTTCCGGCCTTGCAGGGGGAGGTAGTAGCAAAGGAGGGTTCGATATAAGCTCACTGTTATCAAAGATGGACTCAGGCGGACTCGGAGCTGTAGCGAAGTCCTGGCTTGGTGATGGAGACAACCAAGCCATCTCGCCTAACCAAATATCCGACATGCTCGGCGCCGATAAGATATCTGATTTTGCGTCCAAACTGGGAGTTAGCAACGAAGAGGCGGCGGGTGGTTTATCTGAGGCTCTTCCACAGATGGTGGATAAAGCCAGCAGTGGCGGTTCACTGCTTGATTCAATCGGTGGGGTCTCAGGCGCTATTAGTATGGCAAGTAAATTGTTTCGCAAATAGGCCAGGCTGCCAAAGGAACGTGTTTTCATATTGGGTTTTCATTTTCACGCGCTGATGTAAGGTGCATTAGGCGGCTCAAACAGCGCAAATCACCATGGATCACCCATTTCACTCCATATAGGATGAAAATTATGACATCCTTTTTTTTAAAGGACCGGTTCGAGACTTTTCAGACAGATAGTGATGCCAGAGCATTCTCGCCGCAACGGATCGAAAAGGACGCCAGGCTTCAATAATTTCGGATAGCTCTGACAGCGAAGGATGCACCCCAAGCGACTTTACTTTTCGCAGGGTATTCATCAGCGCAATATCCCCGGGGGGCCAGATATCCGGCCTGAGCAACGCCATCAAAAGATATATACTTGCCGTCCAGGGCCCGATACCTTTGATTTGTGTCAGCGTATCAAGAACACCAGGGTCATCCATTTTTGAAAGGGCTTTCAGATCGAGTCTTTTTCCAAGAATGGCGTTGGCAAGATGGATGCAGTAGGCTGCTTTCTGTCGGGTCACACCCAGCGCCCGCAGACGGGATGAACCTGATTTAACAAAATTTTCAGGTGTAAACGGCACCAGGTTATCCAAGAGTCGTCGATACATCGCCATGGCCGAGGCAAGGGATACCTGCTGCTCCAGAATAATATGGATCAATGTCGAAAAGCTGGGCTTTCTTGCCCACAGGGGCGGCACACCATCCGTCGCGAAGAGACGAGCAAGATCGCTGTCACGGGCAGCTAAGTAAGCCGTGCCCTCTTCTAGGTGCTTTTTTGTCAGCAACGGTGTCATAAGGCAAACCAATCAGGAAGATGCACTCTGACTGGTGATTTCAGCGTAGGCACTATGGTTGTGGATGGATTCGAAATTCTCTGCACTCACGGTAAACCAGGTAATATTGTCATCCTGTTTCAGCTTCATGGCGATATCCCTGACAATATCTTCCACAAATTTTGGATTTGCAAAGGCTTTTTCAGTGACATGTTTCTCATCCACACGCTTCAGGATGGAATAGACATCACAAGATGCTGTCCGCTCGATAAGCTCGATCATATCTTCCAACCAAATAAATTTAATAAACCGTGTACTGAGTCGCACTTCACCCCGCTGATTGTGGGCACCGGCATCGCTGATTTCCTTGGAGCATGGACAGACCGAAGAGATGGGAACGATGACCTCGGATACAAGGTCAATCTTGCCTTCCGAATCACTGACACCGGTAATTCGGCACGTGTAGTCCATCAAGCCCATGGATTCACTGATAGGAGCTTTTTTTTCGATAAAATAAGGGAAGGTGACGTCCACATGCGCCGAGGCGGCGTTGAGGTGCCGCTTCATGTCTTCCAGAATCACAGAAAAATTTTTCAAAGAGACTGCCGGACGGAACAAGTGCAGCATCTCGACAAAACGACTCATATGGGTGCCCCTGTCCCGGTGCGGCAGGTTGACATACATATTGATGGTGGCAACGGTTGGTTGATGACCTTCGCGCTTGTCCCTGACGGTAATGGGGTATTTGAGGTTTTTGATACCGACCCGATCAATGGGAATGTTGCGATAATCACGCTGATTTTGAACGTCCTGCATTGGGTGTTTCTCCAAAAATTGAACCGAAATAGCGAGTGCATTCCCCGCAGCTTGCAGCGGGGTTAGCGAGCGAATCTAAATTAGACAGAATTCCTTACGGTCGATGCGTACACTGCCGCACGGCAGAACATTCCTCACAGCTTGCTGCGAGGTTCTTCAATATTGGCTTTCAACCCTGCTCAGGCAGTGCGTTAATCGGACTGTTTGGTATTTCGAATTTCGGGTTTCAACATATACGCCGGCCTTACATGGCTCATGGACCTGAAGATATTGCCTTTTATCTTTTTATTGCCGGCATAGAGCTGTTTTAAAAGGGTTTTGATCTCCTTCCGCTTGGAAGTTTTTGCTGTGGGGCACGGGTTGATAAATTCAGGGAAAGCCTGCTCCTTGGCAAAGCGTCTGATACTGTCCTCATCTGCAAAAGAAAGCGGTCTGATCAATTGAAAACTGCCATTAAAAAAAGACTGCGAGGGCAGCATGGTGCTGATTTCACCCGCATAGCACATATTGATGAACAGTGTTTCAATGATGTCATCTTTGTTGTGGCCCAGGGCAATCTTGCTACAACTCAGTTCTTCGGCTATTTCAAACAAACGTTTCCGACGCAGGCGTGAGCAGAGAAAACATGGGTTCTCAAGATTTTCAGGCCCATGGCTTATCACACCATAGTCCGTGTACGCAATCCGAACCGTATATCCGGCTTTTTCACCGTGTTCCCTCAGAGCATCACTGAACCCGCCTGGAAACCCCAGATCCACATAAACGGCAAACAACTCATAATCGATGGGGATCCGGGTTCGCCGTTCGCTGAGCAGCCACATGAGTGAAAGGCTGTCTTTCCCTCCGGAAAGCCCCACCAAAATTCGATCTCCATCCGATATCATGTCGTATCGGTGCAGCGCCTTGCCAACAGCCCTGTTTAGAGCTTTGTATACGTAGCTATGTTTCGGCAAAACAGTCTGTTACGCTTTTGTTTCTTTTTTTTCTTCTGTTTCTGCTTTTTCCGCCGCTTCCGGTGTTTCTTCCGCTTCTGGTGATTCCGGTATTTCCAATATTTCCGTCGGTTCGTTGGGTTCTTCTATTTCCAGATCAGCGCTCTTGACTCTTACCTTGTCTGCTGCAATTTCACGAAGCGCGACAACAATATCTTCATTTTTGGGTGAACTCACAAGATATTCAGAACCTTCCCGAATTTGTCTCACTCTTTTGGCAGCCATGTGTACCAGCTGAAAGCGACTGGGAATTTTTTCCAGGCAGTCTTCGATTGTAATTCGTGCCACTATGTACCTCCTGCGTTTAACATGTATCGTAATTAAATTATAATATGGGTACTGAGGCTGTAGGCTGAAGACCGATAGATCTCGCTACAGCCTACAGTCTAAACAACCTATTTACCTAAACATTATTGTATTTCCACTAATTCGTACGTGCGCTTCCCTGCCGGAGCCTGGACCAAAACCTCCTCGCCAACTTCCCTGCCGATGATGGCCAGGCCCAGAGGCGATTTGACGGAAATCCGCCCCTCTTCGATATTTGATTCGTCCGGACCAACCAGCTGGTATTCGACACTCTCTCCGGTATCTATATTTTCCAATATGACGCCGCAGCCAAACACGGCCCGGTCCTTGGGTAGGTTATCCGGTTCAATCACATCGGCATTCCCCAGTTTGTATCCCAGTTCACTGATGCGGCTTTCGATGAAGGCTTGGCGTTCTTTTGCCGCATCAAACTCGGCATTTTCGCTGAGATCGCCATGTGCGCGGGCTTCTTCGATGGCTTTGATATTCTGTGGTCTATCAACTGACTTGAGTTGTATCAGTTCACGTTTGAGTTTTTCATATCCGTTCTTTGTTATCGGTATCCGTTCCATGATCACCCTCTATAAATAGTCCTGTGCCAGGATTTCAGCTATCTGGACTGTGTTGGTGGCAGCCCCTTTGCGAATATTATCTGCAACAATCCACATATTGATTCCGTTGGGAATCGTGAAATCTTCACGGATTCTGCCCACATAAGTCAGATCCTGGCCAGCTGAATCAATGGGCATGGGGTAAACATTCTGTGATGGATCATCCACCAATTCGACACCGGGTGCTTCCGCCAGCATGGATTTTACATCCTCTGCTGATATGGGCGCCTCCGTCTCGATGTTCACCGATTCCGAATGTCCGTAGAATACAGGCACACGAACCGTTGTCGCAGTGACCTGAATGCTGTCATCCTCCATGATTTTACGGGTTTCATTGAGCATCTTCATTTCCTCTTTGGTATAACCGTTCTCCTGAAAAACATCGATATGCGGCAAACAATTGAAGGCAATGCGATGGGGATAGACCTTTAATTCTGGATCCGAAAAATTCATGATCGCACGGGTCTGGTCAGACAACTCGTCCATGGCTTTTACACCTGTTCCGGATACCGCCTGATATGTGGATACCACCACCCGTTTGATCCGAAACTTCTGATGTATGGGATTTAGAGCAACCACCATTTGAATGGTAGAGCAGTTTGGGTTGGCGACAATTCCTTTCCTTGTATATCCGGCTACGGCATGTGGATTGACCTCCGGCACCACCAGGGGGACATCCGGATCCATTCGCCATGCGCTCGAGTTATCCACCACGACACAGCCCGCTTTAGCGGCATGCGGCGCAAAATGCTGGCTGGTACCGCCCCCTGCCGAAAAAAGAGCGATATCCATGCCCTCGAAAGAATTCTCGGTCAATTCTTCGACCTTAAACGGACGATTTCTGAAAATGAGTTCCCGTCCTTTTGAGCGGTTTGATGCCAGCAGTTTTATTTTGTTGACCGGAAAGTCTCTTTCTTCCAGGCAGGTAATCATCTGGTTACCCACCGCACCCGTTGCACCGGCCAGTGCAACATTGAACTTTTTGGATCTCATCCTCTTTTCCTCCTCCTCAATGAATTGGGCGATGACCTAAAAAATGCTAACCCGCCTGTTTTGTGGCGGGTAACAGTTTGTATTCCTAAATAACTTCGTCTTGAAATATTATGAAATGCGGCACTGTCGCTCTATTAAGGATTTAAATCTAACCGCAGTTTGTCAGGACCGATGCGATATGTTTTTTTCTCCTTTTATCTTCCTGCTTTCTTTATTTTTGATTTTCTTGTAGCGCTTCAACATGGCAACGGGTCCGGACAGAACATACAGACTCCCGCAAAGAAAAAGCGCAATAGAAGGTTGAGAAGCAATAAAGATGAATATCAATATGGCAATTACCAACGAATTGAAGTTCATCTTCCTGAACAGTTCCGGCTTTTTAAAGCTGTTGTATTTGATGGAACTGACCATTAAAAAGGAGAGACTGTAGAGTATGATTAAAAGAAGAATAGCGTTGGCGCTCCCCGAGATGTTCAATTTATGAAATATCAGAACCGTAACGGCATTCATGCCAGCACCCGCCGGGATGGGCAGACCGATGAAATGATCACCGTTGACTGTTTCAATCTGGGTGTTGAAACGTGCCAGGCGCAAGGCCCCGCAAGCCATGAATAAAAAAGCCGCCAGCCATCCGATTCTTCCCAAGGGTCTCAAAGCCCACAGATAAATCATCAGACCGGGGGCGATTCCAAAGGAAATCAGATCAGCCAGAGAATCATATTCAATCCCGAATTTACTTGTAGTGCCCGTAGCCCGGGCGATTTTCCCATCGAGGTTATCGAAAACCCCTGCAATAATAATCGCTATGGCGGCAGCTACAAACTTGCCATCAATGGAGGCAATCACCGCATAAAAACCACAGAACAAGTTCATGGATGTAAACATGTTCGGTAAAAGATAGATGCCTCTGCGAAGGTTCTCTTTTTGAAATCGTTTGTTTTTCATGTTAATTTCCCTATGAGAGAAGTTCCTGCACTGACCACATCACCGACCGCTACGGTGACCTGTGCATCAACTGGCAGATATACATCAAGCCGTGACCCGAAACAGATCAGTCCAAATCGTTGACCCCGGACAACCGCTTCCCCCTCCTGTATTCTGCAGATAATTCTTCTAGCAACAAGACCGGCTATCTGAACAAAACAGAGGGTCTGACCATTTCCTGTTTCCAGATAAACAGCATTGTGCTCATTGAGCCGAGAAGCTTTATCCAGATTGGCCGAAAAAAATTTCCCGGGATAATATTCTATTTTCATTATTTGCCCGTCAAAGGGTATTCGATTCACATGAACATTGAAGATCGACATGAAGATGCTGATCTTCTGGCATGGGCCTTCCGTAAATCGTGTCTTCTCCAGCCGCTCCACCTTGATGACTTTTCCATCGGCGGGCGACACCACACCATCTTCAAGAACAGGCGTCACCCGGTCCGGATCACGAAAAAAATAGCAAATAAAGAGCGTTGTCAACAAACCCGGCAGCGCCAGTACGGCAATTCCCAATAAAGCAAAAACAGCGGTGGCAAATGCTGCAATCCCGATAAAGGGGATTCCTGCCCTGTCTATGGGAAACGCAGTTTGGCTGGGGGGGTCTGTCCGTGAAAATTTATCCATTCAATACACCCGCAGTCATGGGTTGTTTCCTTAAACTTTTTTTAATATCATTGATTCCATATCATGTCAATAATACAGGGTATATTATCTAAACACTGCCATCATGCTTTGCATGGCGTTCAGCATCCGATTTGCGAATATAGTATGGCACCACCGCAGACAATTTGTGTTGCTCATTTTCCTGAAACTGTTTCAGGGCCAGTTTTGCAACGGTCTCTACACGAATGGTGTCCCGGCATGCATGCGAAAACATGGCCAGGCTCCCCAACGCCGTTTCAAACGTTTCTCGATAAAGACGGGCGCCATTCCCGATGAACTGACAAGACCCATCAATTTCCCTGGCCAGTTCCGAGGGAGGGGCCACGTGATGCATGCCCACCTGCGATGCTTCTCCCCCTTCAGACACATAGAGGCCATAGTATACTTCGCTTCTACGGGCGTCCATGACCGGGCAAACAAATTTTGTGTGCAGTTCTGCCTGGGAAGCCAGGGCAGCCAGACTGGTAACACCGACAGCAGGTCTGGATAATGCGTACGCCAGACCCTTGATTGTGCTGATACCGATACGCAGTCCCGTAAAAGTGCCTGGACCTGTCACCACCGCTAATCCATCGATTTCCTCAATAGGAATTCCGGAAGCGGCGATACTCCTATGGATCATCCCCATGAGATGCCTTGCATGGGTTTGACCGCTCGAATCGACAGATTCGGCCAGAACCCCGTCTGCGTTGGCAATCCCCACGCTACATGTTGATGTGGAGGTGTCAACTGCCAGTATTTTCATGCTTTCCCATACCACATGCAATTTCGAGCACCTGCTCCATCTGACGCACCTGGATAAAACGGATCTTCTTTTTGACGTGATTTGGAATGTCTACCAGATCCATTTTGTTTTTTTCCGGTATAATGATGGTGTTAATACCAGCCCGTAAGGCACCCAATGCTTTTTCCTTCAGACCACCGATAGGGAGTACCCTTCCCCTGAGGGTAATTTCGCCGGTCATGGCAACATTCTTGTCCACGGGCTTACCCGACAAGGCCGAAATCAGAGCGGTTGCCATGGCAATTCCTGCTGATGGACCATCCTTGGGAATAGCGCCCGCTGGTACGTGGATGTGAACATCAATATTTTCCAGTGCTTCTTCACTGATATCGAAACGTTTTAGATTTGCCCGGGCATAGCTCAATGCCGCACGGGCAGACTCCTGCATCACTTCTCCCAGCTGTCCGGTAACGATCAGTTCGCCCTTGCCGCCGATAAGCGATGCTTCCACATAGAGAACCTCTCCACCCACCTGCGTCCAGGCCAGTCCGGTAGACAATCCCACCTGGCTTTCCTCCTGATCCATTTCAGGATAAAACTTTCGCACCCCCAGGTACCGGTGGAGATTGGCCCTGGTGATATTAAAAGGTTTTTTCTCGCCTTCGGCTATCTTGCGGGCAACCTTTCGGCAGAGTGAACCAAGCTCCCGTTCCAGATTCCGGAGTCCGGCCTCGGACGTATAACCTTTTATGATATCTTTAAGCGCCCCGGAGCTCAGAGACAGATGTTTTTTTCGTAAGCCGTTTTCCTTGATCTGACGTGAAAGAAGATGTTTTTCCGCGATAACCAACTTCTCTTCTTCCGTGTAACCGGAAAGCGTCAGAATCTCCATCCTGTCAAGCAAAGCCGAGGGGATGGTGTCCACCATATTGGCGGTCAGAATGAACATGACATTCGAGAGGTCAAAGGGAAGATTGAGATAGTGGTCACTGAAAGCATTATTCTGTTCGGGATCGAGCGCTTCCAGAAGTGCAGATGATGGATCACCCCTGAAGTCCGAACCTACCTTGTCGATCTCATCCAGAATAAAAACCGGGTTTTTGGTCCCACACTGCTTCAAGCCCTGGAGAATTCTTCCAGGCAGCGCACCCACATATGTTCGCCGATGACCCCTTATCTCGGCTTCATCCCGGATGCCTCCCAGGGAAACCCGTGTAAATTTTCGTTTCATGGCCTTGGCAATGGCCTGTCCCAGTGATGTTTTTCCCACACCCGGCGGCCCCACAAAACAGAGGATTGGCCCTTTTGTTTTCTTGTTGAGCTTGCGAACACTCAGGTATTCCAGAATGCGGTCCTTGATTTTGTCGAGACCGAAGTGATCTTTGTCCAGCACTTCTTTGGCTTTCACAATATCGATCATGTCTTTGGTTAATTTTTGCCATGGCATTTCTACCAACCAGTCCAGATAGGATCTTACCACACCGGATTCGGCAGAGTCCGGATGCATCTGTTCGAGCCGTTTAAGCTGCTTGAAAGCCTCCTGGTTGGCTTCTTTGGACATTCTCGCTTTTTTAATCTTGACCTTGTATTCTTGAACCTCTTTGCCCTTATCATCGAGTTCTCCCAGTTCCCGGTGTATGGCTCTCACCTGCTCTCGAAGAAAATAATCCCTTTGACTCTTGGAAATCTCATCTTTGACATCTGACTGGATCTTGGCCTGCATCGCCGAGAGTTCAAGCTCTTTGGCAATCAAATCATTGACTTTTCGAAGTCGCTCAATGGGATTGATCAATTCAAGAAGTTGTTGGGCTTCATCGATTTTCAACTTCAGATTGGAAGCGACCAGATCGGCTAGTTTACCGGGGTCATCGATACTGTCGAGTATGGCGCTGACATCGCCCGTCAATTCGCCCCGGAGAGCCAGAATCTTTTCTGAATGCTCACGGATAATGCGCATCAGGGCCTTGGTCTCGAGATCAAGCTGCTCCATGGGTTCTTCCTCGAGGATCTCGATACTGACCCTAAAGAGCGATCGTTTACGTACATATTTCTTGATTTTTGCCTTGGCAATACCCTGTACAAGCGCCTTAACCCGTCCATCAGGCAGTTTGAGCATTCGCAAAATCTTGCATACGGTTCCGACCGTGTAGATATCGGTTTCCTTGGGATTCTCAATACCGGGTTCCGTCTGCGTCGCCACCAGTAGAAACCGCGTTTTGGAGACCGCCTCCTCTACGGCACGCACCGACTTTTCTCTTCCGACAAAAAGCGGCAGCAGCATATCAGTAAAAATGACGACATCCCGTACCGGCATCAAGGGAAGTGTTTTGGGGATCTCCTCCTCCAGTCCGTCATCCTCAATAATACTTATTAAATCATCTTTATCCGTTTCAGCCATCTATATTCCTGGTCCCTTTCTTCCTTATTTGAACATGTTAACTTCTGGCAATAGTAAACCTGAACTGAATGATTTTTATCTTTATCTGCACCAATTTCCAACCAATCGAGGAATCGCAAAAAGCCTCAGCAGACCCACTGGTGCATTTAGGTTTTTTTCAAACCCTGCTCCATCAAGATCTCGACACATCTTTTCGGGAAAAATCGTCCAGTTCAGGTTAAAAACACTATTATAAGACCGATATCCTTTATTACAATACCCATTTCGAAATCATCAAGTAATGTAACCCGGGCCTTTCTCAAACCTGATCGGCTTTGTTGCAAGGCATTTCAGTTTGAAGCCATAGTTATTTACAGCAAAGACTGTCCCAAAATAGACAACCATGCCCTTTTGCCAACCAGTGCCATTCTAAATAACAGGTAGTATCATGGCAAGTTGCTGACATATATAGGTAAATGAAGGTTTTCCATCAAGTTTGATGATATGCTCGGGTTATGGGTCATACCAATATCATTTACAAAACCTGGAAATTATGGCATAGACACGCGGTAATATGATAGAATTGACACTATTCATTTTCGGTAGCTGTATCGGCAGTTTTTTAAATGTCTGT